>CACZDG010000023.1 GCA_902779865.1 uncultured bacterium | reverse complement strand
GCAGGCTTGTGATCAAGTCTGGGTGTTCGCCGAAAATCTTCTTGAAGGTCAAATCGGCCTTTGGATCAACATACTTACGCTCGTTCATAAGAATTCCTCTTTAGCGCGTTTGTGGGCGGTTCTGTAGAGGGTGGCGTTCATGTCTTACAGTGCCTTGATTTCGCCGGCGGCAAGGCCGGTGTACTTCGCGATGGTTCCCATCGGCAAGCCGTCGGCTTTCATCTTGCGGGCGGTGTCGAGTTTGTCTTGCCGCAACTTTGCCTCTGCCGCGTCGGCGCGCGCATTTGCCGCGTCGCGCTCGGCCGTCGCCACGTCGGCTCGCGCCTTTGCCGCGTCACGTTCAGCCGTCATGGCGCCAAGCTTTTCCTCTGCCTCTTTCAAGTTTGCCTCTCGCGTGGCCTCTCTGCTGACACGATCCCAGAACTTGTCGTAGGCAAGCATTTCGGCCTCGCTGTAGGCGGATTCCTCCACGATCTCCAACGCCTCGTTCACATGCGGATCGTCCAGCAGTGCCTTGGCAACCTTCTTCGTGTTCTCGTCTATCTCGGTGAGGAAGCGGAGCCACAGGACCTGCATCTTCTTTTCGGTGAGATTCTTCGCCTTGAACTTCGGCAGTTCAATGAACACAAGATGCAGCCCGTCAAGCACCTTCTTGGAATTGAGGTAGTGGACAAGGCTGTAGTAGTGATAGTACCCGTCCATTTCCGGCTCAAAAGTGTCATTGACGAGGTTGAGCGAATAGACCGGAACTTGCGCCCTCCCGTCTCCTCGCACCGAACATCCACTATCGTGTCTTTGCTGAACGGCGTGCGCGGCGTCATTTCCGACGGCAGATATTCTATCGTCATGATCTTCTTACCCTCGTCAAGCGGCAACAGGGCGTTGAGAAAGCTTATGACGAGATTCTTGTGCTCGCCAAAAACCTTCTTGAAGGTCACATCCGCCTTCGGATCTAGGTATTTTGCCATCGTCTTTTCTTTCTTGCTGTGTCAGGGTATTGTTAACCCTTCGCCGCGTATTATACTAAAATCCTCGTTTGTTTGTCAACGGGTGCAAATGCGTGAAACCAGAACAACTGGTAAAAACAACTTTGAGAGAGGTGCGCGGATCAACTGCCGAACAAGCTTTCCGCATAGCGGACAAGACCCATCGCATCTTTCGCGTAATGGTCTGCGCCGATTTTGGCGGCGTAGTCTGCCGTGAGGACCGCCCCGCCTACTGTTACCTTGCATTCGGGAAGTTCTTCATGGAGCAGTTTCACCGTCTCTTCCATGAAGCACACCGTTGTCGTCATAAGCGCGGAAAGTCCGACGAGTCGAGCCTTTTCGCGTTTCGCGGCTTCCAACACGGTCTCTGGCGGAACGTCGCGGCCTAGGTCGATCACGGTGAATCCGTAGTTTTCAAGGAGCGCGCGGCAGATGTTCTTGCCGATGTCGTGTATGTCGCCTTTCACCGTCGCTATGACGATCGGTCCCTTTACCGCCCCGTCCTCTCGCGCCGGCATCGCGGCGCGCACCACTTCAAATGCGGCGCCGGCAGCATCCGCCGCCATTAGCAGCTGAGGAAGGAACACGCTGCCCTTCTCAAAGCCCTGGCCGACGACCTCAAGCGCCGGCACGATGCCTCCCGAAATAACATCAAGCGGCGCAACGCCTTCCGCAAGGGCCGCTTTCGCGGCAGCGGCGGCATCCGCCTTCAGGCCATGCCGGACGGCGACGGAGAGCGGCGATTCGGCGGCGGACGCGACGGGGCGCGTTCCTCCCTTGTCCGTCGTTGACGACGGGCTTGACGACGGCTGTCCAAGTGCGGGAGTCCAATCCTTGAATAGGGATATCCATTCCGCGCACGTGGCATCCCTTGCCGTGACTGCGCGGAAGGCGCGATACGCCGTCATCATCTCCGATGAGAGAGGATTGATGATTCCTGCGGAAAGTCCGTTCGAGAGCGCCATCGTGTAGAAGGCGGAGTTCAAGAGAGGCCGCGCAGGAAGTCCGAAAGAGATGTTCGACACGCCAAGACACGTGCGGCAGCCGAGCTCCGCCCGTACGCGGCGCATGGATTCCATGATCACGTTTGCGCTCGTGGCGTCCGCGCTTACGGCGAGGCAGAGGACGTCGATCACAAAGTCGGACGGCTTCAGTCCAAACTCCGCGCCGCGCGCGAGTATCTTCCGTGCAATCGCCAGGCGTCCTTCGGCAGTCGGGGGAATGCCGGATTCGTCCAGCGTGAGCGCCACCACCGCGCCGCCGTACTTCGCAACGAGCGGGAACACGGCGGACATCGACTCCTCCTTGCCGTTCACGGAGTTGACGAGCGCCTTGCCATTGTAGTGCCTGAGCGCGCGTTCCAGCGCCTTCGGGTCGGAGGTGTCGATTTGAAGCGGAAGGTTGGTAACGCCCTGAACGGCCTGTATCGTGGCGTCGAGCACGGCCGGCTCGTCGATGCCCGGCACGCCCGTGTTCACGTCAAGTATGTGGGCGCCCGCATCGGCCTGCGCAACGGCTTCGCGCAGCACGTATGCCGTATCGCCTTCCGTGAGCGCGGTCTTCAGTTTCTTCTTGCCTGTCGGATTGATGCGTTCGCCGATGATGATCGTGTCGTCGAACGGAATCTCCACTACCTTGGAGCCGGAGGAAATCACGCAGCGTGCGCGGCCGTCTCGGCGAGACGGCCCTACCGAGCGGTTGTCTCGGCGATGCGTCCCCAGCAGTTTGTGTACGGCGGCGATGTGGGCCGGCGTCGTTCCGCAACAGCCGCCGACGATGGAAGCGCCCGCCTCTACGAGCGCGGCGACGTCTCGCGCGAACTCCTCCGGACCGACGGTGAACACCGTGCGACCTTCCACCACCTGCGGAAGCCCCGCGTTCGGCTTGACCGCGATTGGAAGCGACGCAGCGGCGGCGAGGCGCTTCAGATACAGGAGCATCCTGTCCGGACCGAACCCGCAGTTGAATCCAAGCGCGTCAACACGTAGCCCTTCAAGGATGGCGGCAACGCATTCCACGTCTGCGCCGGTGAGGAGCTTGCCGTCTTCGCCGAGGGCCACTGTCGCAAGGACGGGAAGCGTTGAGTTTTCCTTCGCGGCGAGAACCGCCGCCTTCAGCTCGTAGGCGTCGCCCATGGTCTCGACGACCACGAGGTCCGCACCGGCCTTTGCGCCAATGCGCACCTGCTCGGCGAATGCGTCGTAGGCGGCGTCGAACTCGAAGTCTCCAGCAGGCTTGAGGAGGCGTCCAGTTGGGCCGACGTCCAGCGCGACGAACCGGCGCGACGACGACGCTGCCTGTTTCGCAATCCCGATTCCGGCGGCTATGACGTCCGCAAGCGGCGCGTCGCCGTGGTACTTTGCGGAGTTGGCCCCGAAGGTATTTGCGTACACCACGTCCGCCCCGGCGGCGAAGTACGCCTCATGCACGGCGCGGACGTCGTCCGGGCGCGTGAGGTTCCATAGCTCTGGAATCTCGCCCGGCTGAAGCCCCTTCGCCTGCAACTGCGTGCCCATCCCGCCATCAAGGAAGAGCATACCGCCGTCATCTGGAAAACACCTTGTCATTTCACCTGCATGTTCAAAGGGGATCGTTCGCGAGTATGCCGCGGAGGTTGGACATTATCCGAGACGCGACTTCGGGCTTGTTCATCGTATAGATATGTACGGCGTTGACGCCGTTCGCGAAGAGGTCGATGATCTGTTCGGTGGCGTAGGCCACGCCTGCGTCGAGCATGGCGGCGGGACGATCTCCGTAGCGGTCCACGATTGCCTTAAAGCGGCTCGGGAGGTACGTCCCTGAAAGTGCGCATATCCGTGCAATCTGTCTGCCGTTCGTGACCGGCATGATGCCGGCGATCACCGGAACCGTCACGCCCCTGTCGCGGAGCTTGGAGAGGTAGCGGTAGAAAATGTTGTTGTCGAAGAACATCTGCGTGGTGACGAAGTCGAGGCCGGCGTCCACCTTCTCGCGCAGATGGACAATGTCGTCCTCCATGTGCTTGCACTCCGGGTGGCATTCCGGATAGCAGGCGCCGCCGAGGCAGAACGTTGACGGACGAAGCGCGCGCACTAGATCGACGGCATGGGAGAAGTAACCGGGAGGCGGCTCTGCTGCGTCCTTGGGAAGATCGCCGCGCAGACACAGCACGTTCTCGATACCCGCCTTGCGCAGGGAAGCGACTTCCTCCGCGAGGCTGTCGCGCGTGGCGGAAAGGCACGTGAGGTGCGCGAGCGCGGGCACGCCGCAGTCCTGGACGAACGAGGCGATGGCGACGGTGTTCGCCTGCGCGTTGCCTGAGGCGCCGTACGTGACGGACATGAACGACGGCTTCTCCAGGGCGAGGCGCTCCACCGTCTCCTTCACGGGCGCGAAGGGAGCGTCTTTCCTGGGCGGAAAGATCTCAAACGAGACCGAGGGACGCCCCTCCGCAAGGATGTCTTTGATCTTCATACATTCTCTCTTTTCTGAACGGGCTTAAATTATACCACATTTGGCCGATGGATGAATGGGAATTGTGATATAATAAACGCAATGCGAAAGATGAAAAGATGAAGAAACCGACACTTGACGTTGCTCGCGCCAAACTGCGTGGTTTGACGGCGGGATTCGCCAGAAGCGCCCTTCTGCTCTTCATCGCATTGCGCGCCGGCGACGTCGTGAGCATAGCGGCGGGGATGTGGTTCGTTCCTAAGTACGTTGCGCCCGAGGACATCGGTGCGGTGTTGCCGGTGACGTCGTTCGCTACGTTCCTGTCGCTGCCTGTGTTCGCGTTCGCCATGACGGTGATGAAGGAATCGGCATGTCTCGCCGCAGACGGCAAGCGCGGCCGCGTGAAATCGCTTCTCAGCGGCGTGTTCGTCGCCATCGCGGCGCTGCTCGCTGTCGTGCTGGCAGTATCCGCTCTCGTGGTGCCGCTTTTCCTGAAGGCGATGCGTGTACCTGACGCCTCGGTCGGTTTCCTCGTGGTCGCCGCCGCGTTTCTCGGATGCGTCGCGCCGGTCTATACGGACGCGCTACAGTCCCTGAAGCGATTCCGCGCCCTCGCCGTCGTAGAGGTATGCGGCTCCGTCGTGCGGTTTCTCGTCATGCTGGCGGTCATGCCGTTCAGGGCGCTTGCCGGATACTTCGCCGGACAAGCCGCACTTCCGGCCTTCCGCATAGCCGGAAGCGTAGTGGCGCTGCGCAGGGATTTGTCCGTCCCGGCAGAACCATACTGGAACCGCGAATCCGTGCGCCGAATTACGCTCGCGTTCCTTGCGGTGCTGGCCTACCAAGTCGCGCCGATGGCGGCTTCGCTCGTGGAACAGTCCGTTCTGCGCACGGAGTTCTCCGCTGCGGACTCCGCAGGGTACTACATGGTCTCGCGTTTCTCGGACTTTCTCCATTACCTGACGTTCCCCCTTCTGCTGGTGATGTTCCCCTACACCGCGTCCGTTGCGCAGCGCGGCGGATCGACGCGCCCGTTCGTCCTTAAGTGTTCGGCTGTGGCGATGGCAGCGGCGGTGGCGATGGCGACGGCATACGCCCTGTTCGGAAAGGAATTCCTTTCGCTTATGCCGCATGGCGAAGACTACGCGTCGTATGCCCACTTGATGCCATGGCTCGTGGTTATCACGGCGCTGACAGCGTGCCAGGTTTTCTACGCGAACGCCGAGGTGTCGGCGGGACGGTTCGGGTTCCTCTCCTGGCTCGTGCCGCTACACGTCGTCTATCCGGCGCTGCTGTACCTTGCGGCACATTCCGGACTCGTTCCTTCCATTGAATGGCTCATCGCGTGGTTCGGCGCGGCGTCGGTCCTGCGTTTCGCCTTTTCCATGTACGCGTCGCTGCGCGGGTGATTCAGCAATCTCGTTTTTGCGCAAGCGCAATGGGCATTGCTATCCGGCGTGGGATGTTGTATAATGTTGACGTGTCGCGCCCAGTGGTTGGGGGCGGCTTCAACAGAGGAAAAACGAAATGGATCTTTTCACCGTCGCAACAGCGGAAGGCGGCCTCACAAATGAGGAAATCGCCGCCCAGCTAGAGAAGTCGCTCGAGGGCCGCAAGCTCTCGAAAGTGCTCATCATACCGCCGGACTTCACGCGTTACCACTCGAACGCCGGATTCATCACGTGCGCGTACTACAAGCTGCTTGCGGCAAGAGGCGCGGAGGTGGACGTCATGCCAGCCCTCGGCACGCACGTGCCGGTGTCGGAGACGCAGTGGAAGGTCATGTTCCCCGACATCCCCTACGACAAGATGATCGTACACAACTGGCGCACCGACGTGGTCAAGCTTGGCGAAGTGCCGGCCGAGGCGGTGGAGGAGATTTCCGGCGGGCTCTGGCACGACCCGGTGAGCGTGGAGGTGAACCGCAGGATCATGGACGAGTCCTACGACCTCATCATCTCGCCCGGACAGGTCGTGCCACACGAGGTGATCGGCATGGCGAACCACGCGAAGAACCTGTTCGTCGGCTGTGGCGGCGCGGACATGATAAACAAGTCCCACATGATCGGCGCGGTGTGCGGCATGGAACAGGCGATGGGCCGCGACCACACGCCTGTGCGGCGGCTCTTCGACTACGCGTTCGACCACTTCGTCGCGCAGAGGCCGATACTGTGGGTGCTTACCGTCAACACCGCCCCCGGCGGCAAGATATGCTCGCACGGACTCTTCATCGGCGAGGGGCGCAACTGCCTCACCGAAGCTGTGAAGCTCGCGCAGCAGAAGAACATCGACTACGTCGAGCACGGCATCAAAAAGTGCGTGGTCTTTCTCGACCCGTCCGAGTTCACCTCCACATGGCTTGGAAACAAATCGATTTACCGCACCCGCATGGCGATGGGGGACGGCGGGGAGCTGATCGTGCTTGCGCCGGGAGTACACACGTTCGGCGAGGACAAGGCAGTTGACGCGCTGATCCGCAAGTACGGATACAAGGGCAGGCTCCACACGCTAGAAGTGTTCAACCGCCCCGACGCCGAAGACCTGCGCGCGAACATGGGCGCGGCCGCGCACCTCATACACGGCTCGTCCGACGGACGCTTCTCAATCACCTACTGCGTGAAGAACATCACGAAGGAGGAAATCGAGGGCGTGGGCTTCAAGGCTGCTGACTACGACGAGACAATCAAGAAGTACGACCCCGAGAAACTGAAGTACGGTTACAACACCGTTGAAGGCGAAGAGATATACTTCATCCCCAACCCTGCCCTCGGGCTCTGGATCAACCGCGAGAAATTCACGGCCTGATTACCGCAACACATCCGCCATCAGCACTACGCGGTCAATCATAAGGTTTGGACCAGTTATCGCTTCGCACGAAAGCTCGATCTTGCCGTCAAGGAAATCTTCGAGCATGACGGGAAGTTTCGCCCACCAGATGCCGTCCTTATTCTGCTGGTGCTTTGGGATCGTGAACGGACGCCCCTCGCACATGCCGCGTCCTGAACGGTTGTTGCGGTTGGGGTCGCGGAAGCGCACCCAGAGCGTCCCTGTGACGGGCTTCACATCAGTCAGCGTCACGGTGAGTTTCTGCCCGTGCCAGAAAGAGCCTGTGCTGTCGCGCCACGAGCCCCAGCGTCCCTTGCCGGAAACGTTGTAGCCGCCTTGTACCATCTCTGCAAAGTCAAGCGACTTCTTCCAATCGACGCTTCGCTCCGCTGCGTCCAACTCCACCGCCGCCGCGATGTAAACTGGCGCATCGCGGAACTGCGCCGGACGTACTTTCGATGCCACCGCCGCCGGCGCGAACGCCTCTTTGAACGTTTCCATTTCAATGACGGCCGCCGGATTGAAGTCCTTCGACTCAATGTATGAGAGGATGCTCTTCCGGATTGCGCAGACCTCCGGTAACGCCTTGTCGGAAAGATTTAGCCCGCACACCATGAGGCGCCCGGCGCCCACTTTCAGTTCGAACAACATACCCATCTTCGTCGAGTAGTGTAGGTCGGGAACCGGCATGACGATCGGGTCGATGCCCTGCGGCAGATCGGCGATGCCATGTTTCACGCCCCCTTCCACAAGCTTGTACCACTGCCAATCCGACCAGTCCTCCGTGGGAAAACCACGCAGCGCCGGGTGGTCGGCACGAATGGAATAGCCCAACGTGGAGAGCTCGGAGTTCGCGCTCCTGAAGTGTCCCGTGGACCAATAGACCGGCTTGAAGTGCGATTTCGCACTCTTCGCACTTGGCCCTGTGTAGAGAACAGTGCCGCCCTTCGCAAGTTCCGCAACAGCAGCGTCGAAGGAGGCGGTCTCGAGGATTTGCGGCGTTTTCATCGAAACCGCCCTACCGAACACCCAGAATGGCCAAGCATTTGAACCAAAGCGCAGCACAAAACCCTTGCCCACCATGTCATCAGTGAGCGGCAACGTTACTTCCCCCACAACGCCGACATCGCCGGGGTTGATTGTCTTCGCGAGGCGGAATGTGTATCCCCGGCATGGCGATCGCCCCGCGACCGCCGCTTCGAACTCCGTGCCTTCCAAAATCGGCTTCTCCGTCAAGTTGCGCACGAGAAGCGTCGCCTTGTACGTCTCGCCGACACTCCAGCAGTACTTCTCGAAACGCGCCAGGTGCGGCAGCTCGTTGAAGATGCCCCTGAATGGCGCCAGTGCCTTCACGGACGGCTTCAGGTCGTAGAAGCTGTCGCGCCAGCCGATCATCGCCTCGAACTGCCCCGTAAAATCCTGCACGCTCAGGAGCTGCAGTCCGGCGCACGACGGCGTGCGCATGAAACTTTCCACTTCGTCCTTGTACATGAGGCGGTTTAGTTTCGCGGACACCTCGCAGAAGCGCGGCCAGAGGTGATCGGTTCCCGACTTCACAGCCACGTCGCGGTAGTGTTCGAGGTTGTACGGACGCAGCACGCCCGTGTATTTCGCAAGCTCGTGTTTCCAATCGACGTAAATGGGCCACTGTCCGATCTCGTGCGCCACAATCGGAAGACGCGGTTTCCCATATACATCCTCGTAGTCCCAGTCGGTGGACGCCTTGATCCTGGCTCGCACCATGCCCACTTCAGGGTGCCGATGGGTCGTCGTATAGTCGTCGCTGGAAGAATTATCCCGTGCGGTGGAGGCGAGGTAGAGTCTGCGCGGGTCGAACGCCCGGCAATCGTCCAGCCACTTGCTCATTGTCTTGAAGTCATTGCCGCCGAGTTCATTGCCGATGCCAAGCGAAATAAACGAAGGCGAGTCACCACGCCGTTCCAGGATAACGCGCATCTCATTCTGAACGAATGTATCGATGGGGCTGCCGACGCCAAGCCGTTCGCTATGCATCCAGCGGTCCTGCCACATCCCGGCCTCGACGACGCAAAACATGCCAAGCTCGTCCGCCGCGTCGAACGCGGCCTTCGGCGGCGTCCAGGAGTGGAAGCGGATCGTGTTGATGCCGTCCTCGTCGCGCAACTTACGGAACGTACCGAGCCACCACGCCTTGGTCGTATCGGGGGCGCCCGTGAGCGGGAAGTGGCAACAGTCAAGGTTGCCGCGCATGAACCACTTCAAGCCGTTGATCCAGATCGCGTGGTCATGCGCTGAGACGCTGCGGAACCCGAAGCGGATCTGGTGCGCGAAGTCGTTTGCCTCGTCGCGCAGCTCCAGCACATAGAGATTCGGATGATGCTCCGACCATGCCTCCGGCTCTCGTTCAAGCTTTAGTTCGACAAGGCTGAACCCCTTGCGGTATGGCGACGGTTTCCTCGCCTTCACACTTTCACATTTCCACACTTCCATATCCATACTTCCACATTTCCACAATTTCACATTCCCCAAATTCTCATACCCTTCCGGCACCTCCACTACCAACTTCCCGTTCATCGGCCACGAGGCGAACACGCGCGCCTGCCTGAGCGCACTCTGCCGCCGCAGCGCAAACTCGCCGACCACGCCGTGCCACACGCTCTGCATCACGGGACCGTAGCTGTGCGCCCACTCCGAGAAGTTATAGCGGTTGGAGTTGTCGAGCGTGAGGCGGATCGTGTGGCGTCCCGGCTTCGTCAGACGCTGCGGAATCGGATAGACGTGTTCGACGGCGAGCGAATCGCACGAGCCGACCACCTCGCCGTCGATGGCGAGTTCGGAATGGAGCATCACGCGCTCCATAACCAGCTCAAGCGGATAACGCGCCTCGTCCTCCGTAAGCTCGATCTCGCGCTCGTACACGGCCTTTCCACGATACTGGTATTCGCGGGTCAGCGCACCCTTAGACTGGCGGTCTGTGTACTTCGCCCAATCTGCCGCAGTCTTGTGCGTACCGAGCTTCGCGTCCGCGAGCGTGCCAGGCAGACGCACCACGCCCGCGATGCCCTTGCCCGTCACGCGCCATTCGCCCGCGAGGCTCTTCACGACATCCGCACCTGCTGCAGCAAACGTGGCCATCACGGCCACCGCCGCAAAAACCAGTTTAACGCCAAACACGGAATTCTCTTCCGCAACATCCCTGCTATCAAAAAACATTTATTTCTCCTTAGTTGAATTCTTCTCTGCAAAATCTCGTATCGTCTGCAAATAGGCGTCGAGGCCCATCACGGTGGGGAAGTCGTTGTGGTCGCCGCCTTCAACCGAAACGAATTGCTTGGGTTCGCTTGCGCGCGCAAAAAGCGCTTTCCCCTGCGTGTACGGGACAACGCGATCGTCCGTACCGTGGAACATGAGGATCGGACATTTCACCTTCTTGATGCTCTTAAGGTTCGGGAACGGATCGATCGGCAGTATCCGTATGCGCGTGACGACGCGCGGCGCGGAAAGGAACGGCGCCTCAAGGACAAGCCCACCAACGGGACGTGCTGCCGCAATCTTCACGCCGTTCGTGCCGATGTCCACATATCCTTCAGTGGACTCGTCATACCCGCCCTTGCTCATCTCTGGATGGAACATGAGCAGATTGATGCACCCCATTCCGACAAGCAACGCCAAGGCTACGACGCAAACCGCAACCCTGCACATCGATTTGACAATTGATTTCATAAGTCACGTGCGAAAATGTGGCGGGGAATTACGCGGCGTTGACGTCTTTGCGGCGAAGAAACAGGAACCACGCCACTATGCAGAGAACCACGGCCCCTACGCTGATGAGGAGCACCGGCCACGGGCCGAGCTTGAAGACGAGCGGCACGGACATCGCCACCCACACGCCTCCCATCAGCGGTTCGTGGAAAAGCTGCTTGCAACCGAACACGGTTGACGCCGAAGTCTTGGAGTCTGGATCGACCGTTCGGAGCAGGAGCAGACCCGTGGCGGTCACGCCGGTGTACTGTCCGAACTCGACGATGGCGCGCTCAAACCAATCCTCGCCGAACATGCGCCGCGCAAGCCAGCATGCGCCGAAGAGAGACCACGCTACGCCAGCCAAGACCAGGATCGCAAGCGGCTGCCAGAACTTGATGATGAAATCGAGACGAATCGTGGCCACGGCCGCCACCACGAGGAAGTCGAGCGACGCGCCGCCGATGCGGTTGATCTGGCCACGGTCCACGAGCGAGTCGAGCCGCGTGGCGACGAGCAGCATCTGGATGAAAAGTCCGCCAAGCATGCACAACGGGAAGAGAGGTATGGACTCGATGATGCGCAGTTCCTGGACGTGGTCCGGCAAATAGGCACCCGCCCAGACGAGCAGCGACTTGAGTCCGTAGCCAACGAACACCGCAAGGCCCACCACCGCAAGATGCCACGCCAGAGAGTCGATGGAGTCGCAGAGCACGGTCTGTTTCCCGGCGGGCGGCTGCGCGTTCGCCGGGTAGAACCCGCGCTGCTCCACTTCGCTCAACTCGTCGAAAGTGCGGACGTTTTTCACGTAGCCCTTCCGCACCGCCCAGTTTACGAGCGTCATGCCAACCGTGATTCCGATGATCATTCCAATCGTCGCCATCGTGTATCCAAGGTCGCTACCCTCCGTCCAGCCCAGCGCTGCGAACGTCTCCGAAAGTCCGCCGACCGTACCATGTCCGCCCTCGAAACCGATTTCGAGCAGATTGCCGAACGCAGGCGGCACCCCGAAGTACGGAGTGAATACGAAGATGGAAAGCGCAAGCCCCACCACGTACATGCCCCACGCGATGATTTGCGCGAAGCAGAACTGCTCGGCTACGGCGCGGCCAGTATGGCGGATGTTAGGGAAGCTCTTGCCGATGAACATCGTGGCGAAAACGATGTTTATCAGGAATCCCGGTATAGACTTCCATCCCTCGTGCCATTCTGCTGGTATGTGCTTGCCGGCACTTGTGAGGATGACCAGCCCCAGCGCCCCGCCAACGATGGAAGAAGGCAGGTAGAGTTTCCTGAGGAACGGAAGCGAAGTGCGGATAGCCTTGCCACAGACGAGAAGGAAACACAGAACGCAGAACGAGGCGACAGCTGTCATGGACGGAATATCTCCTTGTAAAACGGTGCCCAATAGGAAATGACCTGCGTCGCGCCTGCGCGGAAAATGGAATAGAGCGACTCCCTCGCCGTCGCGTAGAGGTCGCAGTATCCCTTCTCTGCGGCGGCGTGGATCATGGAATACTCGCCGGAGACGTTGTACGCCATCACTGGCAAAAGCGAGCGGCGCGACACCTCCTGGATAAGATCGAGGTAGAATAGCGCGGGCTTCACCATAAGCGCGTCCGCACCCTCAGCCACATCGAAATCTGATTCACGCAGCGCGGTGCGCGGATCGCGGTACGATGCCTGGTAACCCTGGCGGTCACCCTGCGACGGTGCGGAGTTCTCCGCGTCGCGGAACGGGCCGTACATTTGCGAAGCGAACTTCGTCGAGTACGAGATGAGCAACGTCTTCTTGAAACCCTCGTCGTCGAGCGCACGGCGGATCGCGGCGATCTGTCCGTCCATCATCGCAGACGGCGCAACGCCGTCCGCCCCCGCTTGCGCGTGGCTCACCGCCACTCGCGCAAGCATCTCGCATGCGGCGTCGTTGTCGATGTCGCCGTCGGGGTCATGCGGACCACAGTGTCCGTGCGCGGTGTACGCGCAAAGACACACATCTGTGAGAATCACGAGGTCGGGATAGGCGCGGCGCAGCACTGGTATCGCGCGCTGCACGGCCCCGTGCGGGTCGGCGGCGGGCGTGCCACACTCGTCCTTGCCATCGCCCTCGTGCTGTCCGAAGAGCAGTACACTCTTCACGCCCTGCGCAACGACCGGTTCAAGTTCCTTCACCAGTTCGTCGGCGGAAAGGCGGAACTGTCCGGGCATGGACGCAATCGCCTCGCGGCGTCCTTCGCCCGGCACCACGAACACCGGCCAGATGAACTTCGCCGGCGACGGGGCGTCCATGCCGAACATGTCGCGTATCGCCGCCGTGCGACGCAGCCGCCGCAACCTGACCTCCGGATAGCTGTCCATCAACGCCACGCCTTACTTCTTCTTAGGCGCGGCCTGACCCGCATCCTCGGCCGGGATGATCAGCTTCTGCCCCACGCGAAGGTTGTTCGCCTTGACGCCGGGATTGGCGTCGAGAATCTTCTGCACGGTCGTCTCGAAGCCCTTTGCGATAAAGGAAAGGGTCTGTCCCGCCTCGACCACGTGTTCATAGTACGGTCCAGTGTACGCGGGCGCGGCAGGAACGGGCTTCGCACCGCCACCGCTGGACGCTGCCGCAGGAGCGGGAGCGGGCGGACGGGATGCGTTGCGCTTCGTGTATTCCGCCTGTTCACGTGCGGCTTTCGCGGCAGCCTCGGCAGCCTGCAGGGCGGCATCGGCCCGCGCCTGTATCTGCGCAAGCGCCTGCTCCTGGTTCTGCTGCATCTGCTTCGTGATGTCGTTCAGGCGGCGCGTGAGGTCCTCCACTATCTCGCGACGCATCGCATCCTGGTCACGGCGTACAGCCGCACGCAACTCGGCGACCTCGCCCTTCAACGTGGCGATCTCGGTGCGGAGGGCCTCTATGTCGGCGTCAGCATTGCCAGATTCCAATTTCACCAACCTGGTCGCAATCTGATCCTGGTTGTTCACCATGAGGTCGAACTGCTGAATCAACTTGGGGATCTCCCTTACCGCCTGGATGTCTGCATAAGAAAGCTGCTGTCCGGCAGGAGCCTGCGCCCACGCGGGCGCAAACGAAGCCAAGCAAAGCAGCGGAATCAACGATTTTTTCATGATTATCTCCTTGTTTAGATTTGGGTTTAAATGATCCAAAAGGCAAGCCACAGCACGGCAATAACGCTGGCAATCCGCAGGAACCTGGTCTGGCGTCGCTCCACGAGAATGCGTTCGCTGGAAGTGCCGAATGCTGAAAGCCCTCCACCTGAAAGATAGTGGAACAGCCTCCAGTTTTTCTTCGCGTCAACAGAATCCAAGACGCCGGGAGTCCTCTCAACGTCAATGTACCACGGCACGTCCGCACCCGTCCATGCGTGGTTTCTCTTTACAAGCGATGTGCGAAGCGCGGCCATGGTCAGGGAAGCTTGATTGTCATCCCTTCCTTCACGCGGCCGTCTGCCGGGATAATGGCGAGATTGGCGTTCCTGATTTCGCGCCACTTGCTGCGCGAACCGTAGAAACGCGCCGCGATGTGCATAAGCGTATCGCCTGGCTGGACGACGTAAGTATCGGGACGTGATGGCGCTGCGGCCTTTTTGTCACCGCCAAGAAGACCGTTAAGTCCACCGGTGCGAACCACGGCAGTGGCTGCGGCGGGTTTCGGATCCGGCGCAGGCGAATTGTCAATGATGAGCGGCGGCTTGATGATTGGAGGAGGGATGGCCTTTCCCGCAGAGTCTTCACGCTTAGCTTCCGCAATCTGTTTTTTAGCGTCTTTGGATGCTATGACCGGGGCACCTTCGCCATCGTCGTCTAGAAGTTGCGTATCCGTTGGAATCACGGTCTTGCGGCGCGTCGAGTCTTCCTCCGCATCCGTCTCTCGGAGTTCTGCAAGCAGCTTTTTCACCTCAGCGTTCAGTTGCGGCTTGCGTGCGACTCCTGACGATCCCATCTGCGAAACAAGGTAACGGAGGTTCTTGTTCTCCTTTTTCAGGCGTTCCGCCTCTGCGGCAAGGCGCGTATTCTCCGCCTCTAACTTGCGGATGGCGGCATCATCGCCTTTGCGGTTTGGCACAACACCGCCCTTCTGCGCGTACTCTGCCACGAGAAGGTCCCTGCACCTGCCGCTCCTCTCCTGGGCGAGCGTGGTTTTGTCCGTCTCGGGGCGCATGTCAAGATAGGCGCGGTAGTGGACGAGCGCACCCATGTAGTCCTTGCGGGAATCCTGCAAAAGCGTCGCCAGCTGGAAATGCGCAAGGTAAAGCGTAGGATCGTCCTTCAGGACGTGCTCGAACCCAGCGATGGCGGCGTCCACGCGCCCAGCCTGATAGTCTTCCATCGCGTTCGCAAACACGCTCGAACTACGTGCGCGAGCCTCCTGGTCCGCCCCCGTTCCTGGGAGGCGGTCACATCCGCACATGCCGGCAATGATGGCTGCAGCGAAAATGCCATGCGCAGCGGCAAGATTCTTAAGCGTCGTTTTCATCTTCATCGTTTTCTTCCTCCTCTTCTTCTGATTCTTCTTCGTCAAAATCATCATCATCATCGTCGTCGTCGTCATCGAATTCGTCCGGCGTGTCGTCGATGAAGAAATCGTCGTCGTCGGGATCCGTCGATCCGATGCGGGCCAATGTCATGGGTTCTTCATCGGTTTCTTCATCGAACGACGCCGTTCCCGGCGTCGTACTGGACAGGGAATCTGACAGATCATCCACTTCTTCTGCTCCATCGTCGATGGTTGCCTCTAACGGCGCGGAAACGACATTCTTTGCGGCATCCTCCAGCGCGGCGTCCTCCAGAGTCGGCGCCTCCACCTTCGGCTTTTCCTTCTTTACGAAAAGCTTTGCACGCTCACGCGGATTGGATCGTTGGAGCGTGGGATCGATTGCATTGAGTTCGCTCAGCGACGCTAGGCCGAAATGCTCCAGGAAGAGCGGCGTGGTGCCATATAGGAACGGATGCCCAGGCAGTTCACTGCGCCCGACAAGGCGCACTAGCTGCAAATCAACCAGCGTCTTCATGATCGTATCGACCGCAACGCCGCGTATCTGCTCCACCTCGGCCTTCGTGATAGGCTGGCGGTAGGCCACGATCGCCAGCGTCTCCAATGATGCGCGTGAAAGGCGGTTCGGACGGTCAAGCTTCAGCAGGGAGCGGACATAGCGCCCGCAAGTAGGCGTGGTCTGAAGTCGATATGCGCCGCCAGCACAAACAAGACGGAACCCGCATCCGGAGCGCTCCAGTTCCTTTTCAAGGCCGTGGATCGCCTGTTCAACCTCGCGCGTGGTACAGCTCTGGTAAACTTTCATCACGTCCGCATCGTCCCCTTCCGCCGGCTCCACGCCTCGTATGCACTGGCGCAGGTCCGTGACTGTGAGCGGAGTCTGCGAGGCGAACAGCAACGACCCGACGATCTCCTGTAGCGAGGACGGCAATGGAATCTTCGGCTCCTTCGGTTTAGGTATGGGCGTTGGCTTACGCTCTTCCTCTGGCGTAGCATCTGGCGTCTCCACGGGCGTTTCTGCCGATGTTGCCTCGGGCGTTACCTCAGGCGTTGCCGCCGGCATCTCTTCGGGCATTGTCGCCGACGTCTCTTCGGGCGTTTCTATTTTCTCTTCTTCAGCTTCCATAGTCATCGGGTGCCTCCAGAGGTTTGTCGTCCGGCATCTCCTTCGAGGGGAGAACGGTAATTTCATGGAACGCATCGTTCTGATATACGATCACGCGGTGTTGCCTCAACAGTTCGAGCAGGGCGAGGAAGGTGACGATCACCTCGCCGCGTGGAGAACGCTCGTTGAACAGCGTGGAAAATGACATCTGCCCGTCCCTGCGCGACCGCTCAAGGATCATGTCCATCTTGTCCGGCACGCTCCAGCGCATGCCCTTCAGCTCTTCCTGCGGAACCTCATTGAGCCGCGCAAGCACCTCCTGGAACGCGGTGAGGAGATCGAACATGTCGATGTTGGCGAGGGCATCCGCCGCGTCCGCTGCGGTCTTCTCGAACTTGGGACGCCCACCGCCGTAGTCAAACGACTCCTGCGTAAGCGCCTCGTATTCCGCAAGGCGTCCTGCGGCGTCCTTGAACTTCTTGTACTCGATTAGCTGGCGCACAAGGTCGAGACGCGGGTCCACCCACTCCTCGTCCGCCCCATCCTCGGCTTGGCGGCGGTCCACCGGCAGCATCATGCGGCTCTTGATCACCATGAGGGTTGCGGCCATCACGATGAACTCGCCCGCCACGTCGAGGTTGAGCTGGCGCATGAGGTCGAGGTACTGCATGTATTGCTCGGTAATGCGCCCGATGGGGATGTCGTAGATGTCCAGCTCCTCGCGACGGATGAGGTACAAAAGCAGGTCAAGAGGCCCCTCGAATATCTCGAGGTTCACCTTGTAGTCTTCTGCTAGAAGTTCCGCCTGAGCCATTGCTAGTGGTTAGTGATTCGTGGTTAGTGGTTAGAGGCCGACGGCCTTGCGTACCTTCTCCATCGTCGGGGCGGCGGCGGCGCGGGCACGCTTTGCGCCGTCCTGAAGGACATCCTCCAACGCGTCGGGATCCTTCGCAAGCTGTTCGCGCTTTTCCTTGAAAGGATCGAAAAGACGGTGGTACGCCTCAAGAAGCGCCTTCTTCGCGTGGCCGTATCCGTAGTTGCCGGCGCGGAAGTTCGCGGCCATCTGCGCAACCTCTTCTGGCGTCGCGAAGAGTTTGTAGAGCTCATAGATCGAGTTGCCCTCCGGCTCCTTCGGCTCCTCCATCGTCTTGGAGTCAGTCACGATGCCCATCACCTTCTTCTTGGCGGAGACGTCGAACAGCTCGATCGTGTTATGGTAGCTCTTTGACATCTTCTGCCCGTCAGTGCCGGGGATGGTGGCGACCGTCTCGGGGATGTACGCATCGGGGATCTTGAAGATTTCACCGTAGGCGTTGTTGAACTTGATCGCGAGGTCGCGCGTGACCTCAAGGTGCTGCTTCTGGTCCTTGCCCACCGGCACGAGGTCGGACTGCATGATGAGGATGTCCGCCGCCATGAGGACCGGGTACGCGAAAAGGCCGTGCGTGGCGTCGAAACCGTGCGCCATTTTGTCCTTGTAGCTATGGCAACGCTCAAGGAGACCCATCGGCGTGAGACACGAAAGGTACCAGGCGAGCTCCTGCACCTCCGGCACGTCCGACTGGCGGTAAACCACCGTCTTCGCGGGGTCGAGCCCGCAGGCGAGGTAGTCTAGTGCCACCTCGCGCGTCGCCTCGCGTAACGCCGCGCCGTCGCGCACCGTCGTCATCGCGTGGAAATTCGCAATGAACATGAACATGTCTTCGCCCTTCGCCTGAAGGTCGAACATGGATTTCATGGCGCCGAAGTAGTTGCCCCAGTGCAACTTCCCCGACGGCTGAATACCTGTTAGAATACGCATGTGTCTAATGCCTCCGATATGAAGTACGTATTGTACTCTATTTTCGGGCGTGATTCAATCCAAAACCACTAGAAATCTATTCGCGAATTGAGGACAACTTGCAGTTGCGTTCAACCATGTAGAACGTGTGGATTTGTATTCGGTAATATCCCTTATGGCGTATAACGCGGCGTAACAAAGCGGAAATATGGATGAGAAGAGCGAAAACAGCCCTAAATTATGCATTTCCGGCAACGGGCAAAGCGTCCAATGTTACAGTATGATGACCTGCAATACCCAGTAGTCGCTGCGCGTTCTCGCTGAAAATGAGCTTTTGCGCGGCTGGGTCTGGACGCAACGCCTTGACCCACGCCATGAGCTTGGCCTCGTCGCGCCAGAAATAGTCCGTGCCAAAGACCATGCGGTGCGCCGGCCACTCGCGGACGATGCGATGCGCTTCGGGGTCGTCGTCGCAGATGCACATCACCGCAGTGTCTATCCAGCAGTTCACGAACGGGAGCAGACGGTCGATGGCACGGGGAGGACTTCCGCAGTGTCCGCCGAGGTGTGCGGCCACGAACTTGAGTCCGGGCACGGCGGTGAGGATTGCAGCGATTTGCTCAGGTCCCGATATTATTGGCCAATCGGAGAATCCCGGGTCAAACCCGCAATGGCTGATCACGAACAACCCCGCATCGCGCAATGCCGTGAAGAAAGGCACGTACTTCGGGTCGGCTATGCGCACTCCCTGATACTGGGGATGCAGCTTGATTCCGGGAATCCCATTCTCTTTCAGGATGCGGATATGTTCGGCGAAGTCCGGGTCGTCGGGATGGACTGATCCCAACTGGAAGATACGCTGCGCGGCGGATTCCCCTTCCCCGCCGGAGCGAACGGCAATGGCCCGGCGGAAGATCGCGTCGAACTGACCGGGCTTCGTGGCAACGGGACAGTTCACGCAGCAATCTACGCCAGTGCGATCCATGTCGCGCAACTCCGTATCAATCGTGCCGTCGCCCGCAGGCACGATCAACCCGTTGAGCTTTCCGAGCATCAACTCGACCGCCCGCAGTGCCAGGGCTGCGGGGAAGTTGTGCGTATGGAAATCTACAACCATTTTATTTCCCTGCGGAGTCCTTGGCCTTGTCCTTACCCTTCAAAACGTCATTGAGCATCTTCGCGTATTCCGCCGCAGTGTGGCCGCCCGTCATGCATGGCGAAAGAGCGTCACGTTCCCCGTTCATCACGCCTACGAACGGCAGGTTGTTGTCCGCCGGGGTGAACGTGGAGAGGAAGTAGCTGCGCTGGCTGGCGTCGTCAATGTCTAGGCGGATGAACGCAAACTTCTCCTTGTCGATCTTCAATTCACCGCGTTTGACGTATTCGTAGAACACCTGGCAGCGTCCGCACGCCTCGCGTCCAATCGAGACGACCACGCGTTTGTCGCCTTGCGCGGCGCGCTGGCATGCATTCTCGAAATCGTCTTCCGGCGCGAGGTACGGCGGCAGTTCGGCCTTGACCGGCTTCGCCTGCAACGTCTCCAGCTGGCGGCGTATCTTCTCGTGCGGTGACGGCGCGGGCGCGTCTGCGGCAACGCAAGCTAGGGCGAGGGTAGCCGCGAATGTAATTCCTGAAACGATTCTCTTCATTTGTTTTCTCCTTTAATTTGCGTTGAATCATAGCCCCACGATCGACTTGATGTCGTCGTAGGTGAGCCTTTCCATTACCTGCGCGTCGGTGGTGCCTACGGTCGCGTCTATCACGGCCTGTTTTTTCTGCTGGAGCGCAAGCACCCTTTCCTCCACGCTTCCCTCCGCAATCATCTTAACGACGTAAACCGTGCGCTTCTGCCCGATACGGTGCGCGCGGTCGGTGGCCTGGTCCTCCACGGCGGGATTCCACCACGGGTCGAAATGCACCACCATGTCCGCACCCGTGAGGTTGAGCCCAGTGCCGCCAGCGTGCAGCGAGATGAGGAACAGCGGTATTGACTCGTCCGTGTTGAACTTGCGGCATTCGCCGAGACGGTCCTTGGTGGAGCCGTCGAGGTAGCAGTAGCGTATTCCCCTTGCCTCAAGCTCGTTGCGGAGTATCGTGAGCATCGTGACGAACTGGCTAAACACAAGTACGCGATGCCCGCCGTCCATCGCCTCGTCGAGCAGCTCGAAGAATGCGTCCAGCTTGCCGGAGAGTTCGTGGTTCGTGGTTTGTGGTTCGTGGTTCGTTGGCCTTGGATTCTTCTCACGGTATTCCTTGAGCAGTTCAAGGTGGCACGACACCTGGCGGAGACGCATGAGAAGCGCAAGTATCTCAAACTTCGACTTCGCGAAGCCCTTGGCCTTCACCATGTCGCCGATCTTGCCTTTCGCCTCGGCAAGCAGACGAGAGTACCATGTCTGCTGCTCTGGCGTCATCGGGCAGTACGAGACCTTCACGATCTTGTCAGGAAGGTCCTTCGCCACTGACTTCTTCAGGCGGCGCAGTATGAACGGATGCAGCTTGTGGCGCAGACGATCCTGCGCCGCCTGTCCTTCAGTGCCGCCGCAGGCGATTGGCTGTTCCACGTTCGCGTTGAAGGAATCGTAGGAACCGAGGTAGTCCGGCAGAAGGAAGTCGAAGATGCTCCAGACGTCCGCAACGGAGTTCTCCACGGGCGTGCCGGTGAGCACCAGTTTCTGCACCGACTTGAGGCGTTTCGCGCTCTTCGCGTTGCGCGTGGTGCGGTTCTTGATGTGCTGCGCCTCGTCCAACACGACCACGCTGAAGGTCTTGTCCGCGTACGCCTCGTCGAGGTCGCGCTGCAGCAGGGCGTATGAAGTGATTACGAGGTCCGCATCGGGGATGCGCGAAAAAAGCTCGGCGCGGTCTGGGCCGGAGACCACCAGACGCTTCATCCACGGCGTGAACTTCTCTGCCTCGGCGTTCCAGTTCTGGACGAGCGACGTAGGGCACACCACGAGGGCCGGCTTGCCGCGCGCCTCCGGATCGTTGCGCTCAAGCGATATCCACGTGAGGGTCTGAAGCGTCTTTCCGAGGCCCATCTCGTCGGCCAGCAAACCGGAGAGTCCACTCCGCTCAAGGAAGCGCATCCAGTAAACGCCCTGCTTTTGGTAAGGACGCAGCACCCCTTCCAGCTCGCCGAGATCAACCGGCTCGAACTTCGCGTCCTCGTCCCGCGAGCGCGTTGCGGCCGTTTCCCGCCACGTGGGCGCGGCCTCGTCCTCGAAATCGACCTCTTCGAAGCTGGAGAGCGCGCCACGCACGTACGGCGCGTAAACGCGTGGCAGGCGGAACCGTCCCGGACGCGTCGTGCCGCCAGTCTCGGAGCAATCTGCAAACACTCCGCGCATCTCTTGAACCGCGTCGATGTTGAGGAGGTACGTGCGCCCGTCCTTCATCAGGTACGAGTCGCCACGGTTTATCGCCCCCTGGATTTCGGAATGCGCCACGTCGCCACGTCCCGAATCGAACTTGTACCCCACGTCGAACGCGCCGCCCGGCGCGTCAGCGACGTCCACAACCGGCACTATGCGCGGCAATTCGTCCAAAACGGCGGAAAGGCGATCGGAGTACGTGACCTTCCATCCCATGCGCCTTAGACGTGGTTCGCCGCTTCCGAGGAAGTTGAGCACCTCGCGTGGTTCCGTGATGAACCAGCGGTCGGAGTCAGACGGCTCGAAACCGAGCTTTGCGATCAACTCCAGCGCGGCACGCTCGGCAACTTTGTTGCGCATACGGTAGAGAAGCATGTCGTCAGGATCGGGACGGCATATCGCGTCCTGTGCGGCGGGTGCGCCACATTGTATTTCCTTGTCGCCGTACCGAGCGGAAAGCTGCGCGGACAGCGACGCGCGCGAACCGGAGAGCTTTACGTGTATCACGGGCGTATCCGGCACGAAGCGGAAGAACTCCTCGCTCGGCGACATCTGCACTTCGATCTGCTGGCGCAGAATGGGGAGGTTGTCACGGATGAACGACGGCATCGCCTCGCGCGGAATCACCTCGTCGTGGCGGTACACGCTCTGAAACGGGCCCTTCAGCACGTTCGCAAGCGGGAAGAACTGTGGCCTACCCTCCCCAGACTCCGTAAGCGGGGTGCTCCACACAAACCCCGTAGAGCCATGCACGAGGAAGCGGTCGGCGGAGGCGAAGTGGTCGAACGGAAGCTCCGCCCATGGGAAAAGCTCGAACTGCCCATCCTCCTCGAAGTACTCCGCCTTGAGTATGCAGCGCACACGCGGAACCGAAGTGCGCATCGCGATGATGTTCAGGAAATCGTCCTTGGAGAGCGTGATTTCGGAAGTCGCGGGACCGCCGCAGATGTCCTCCAGCACGCTCAGAAGATCGTCGTCGCCCTTTGAAAGGCGCACACCTTCGCGAAGTGACGGCTCCTCCGGCGCGTAGCGCATGCCCGCCTCGTCCACAAGCGCAAGACGCGCCTTCACACCTTCCCCGTAAAACTCGCGCACGAAGTCGCGTCCCCACGTCACAAGCAGCCTCATACGAGGACCGGACGCTCTCCGCTGGATGTACGATCCTGGATCGACGGCGGCGACGCTCTCGGCTCTCCGCCGCTCCACCTGGTACTTGCGCTCCGCAGCGGGATCGCTCATCCGGCACATCAAGATGAAGGCTGTCGCGACGACGTGCGGACATACCATCCCGAACTCCTTGTTCGTCTTGCACGGACAGTGCGAGATTATGCTGCCATCATCCTTGAGCGTGAAGCCAGTGCGCATGTCCCAACCGCTTGAAAGCGCGATTGCGCCAGACACCTCGTGTTTTTCCGCATCCCACTCCGCCTTGACAACGGCCCCTTTCTTAGCAAGGGCCATCGCCTGCGTGAACACCTCGGAGCCGCCCCAGCCCACAAGCATCTCGTTCGTGAGGTCTTTCGGCGTCATGCAAGAACCTCCACAAAACGCGCAAGGTTCGCGTCGATTGCGGCGGAGAGCTTCTCCTGCGCCTCGCCGCGCAACTCCGATAACTTTCGCAGTATTTCAACCAGTGTTGAATCCGGCGACGGCTCGGTGCCGTAGTCTGAATCCGTTTCCACCAACAACCGGTCTGCGGCGATCTCCTTCACGAGCGAGCGGTAGTTGACGGCGTGGTCGTTCAGCAACGCAGCCCCCACGCCGATGAATCCGTTTAGCCCATAGATGGCTGGAAGCAGTCCTCCGCTCCTCGAAAAGCCGTGGAAAAGGAACGCGGGGATCTTTCCGACGTAAGGACCGCACGCCGCCGCGACTTCTCCCCAGCACTTCGCGCCGTGCAGCACCACGGGACGACGGAACTCCGCCGCCAGTTTCAACTGCGTCTCGAACGCCGCACGCTCGATGGGGGCGATTTCCTTTTTCTTCAATCGGTCAAGCCCGATCTCTCCCACGCCTGCATGGCTATCTGCGGCGAGAGCTTCGCGCAACGACGCCTCGCGCTCCGCACTCCATGCGTGAGCCTCCCACGGGTGT
Organism: uncultured bacterium; assembly: GCA_902779865.1. Lineage (GTDB taxonomy): Bacteria > Verrucomicrobiota > Kiritimatiellia > RFP12 > UBA1067 > RUG572. The sequence goes on along the minus strand of CACZDG010000023.1, from coordinate 9,788 downwards.
ACGCCGTGGAAGCGATATTCGCGGCCGCCAAGCGAAAGATACGTTGCGTAGCCGCCTCTATGGTAGTGGGCGTCGTTCATGCGGCTTCAGAGGTTGGTGTGAAAGTCATGAGGAACCCACCATTGTCGGCGAGATCCACGAAGATGCGTGCGTCCGGCACAACGTCGGAGAGGACGGTGTTTCCGTCGTCGCGAAGAACATCGACCGAGTATGACGTGAATCGCAGTTCCGGCGGCGTGAGCGACCACACGTCCTCGAAACGCAAGGTAAGCGTTGTCGCCTTTACCGTGAACGCCCCCACACGCCAAGTGGCGCCTGTGCGCCTTGCGCAGACAAGGAAATCGTCCAGCTCGCCGCGCAACACGCGAAACGAATCCCCCGCGCCTGCACGTCCCAAGAACAGTTTGAACGCCGCCCGTGCTGCTTCTGTCACAGATTCGCCGAACGACGGTTCGGGAAACGGGCCACGCACGAACGGAACGACGGCGAACGCCGCCGTCAAGAGGTCGCGTCCGTCGGCAAGCGCAAGGGATGCGATTGCCGGATCGGTTGCAAGACGCGCCTCAGCAAGGTCGACGGGACGCATCCATACACGCTTGGCGCACCCTGGACTTCCAGTCCAAAGCACGCCATCATTCCACTCAATCTCGCCTATTGCGTTCACGCCTTTCAATTTTCCTTTGCGCTGGTATTATATATCATGGCCTTATATAAATCAAGCCTCATTCCGTCGGGATTATGGTATAATTATCCGCGTTGTGGAAATGAAAGGAACTCGCCAAATGAACATCGTGAATACCTGTTGCAGTACGCTTGCCCTATCGGCAACCATGCTTTGCGCCGCGCCGACGCCGCAGCTCGGCATACTAACGCCGCCCGATGGCAATGCTCCACGAATCAACGGCACAAGGGTTTACGGGGTGCGTCCGGGACGTCCCATCCTGTGGCGTCTGCCCGTCACGGGGAAACGTCCGATGCGCCTTGCGGCGGAGGGACTCCCGCCGGGCGCGACGTTCGACGCTGAACGCGGCGTGCTTGGCGGTGCGGTAGCCGAGCGAGGCACGTATCCAATCACATTCACGGCGGAGAACGGCGATGGACGCGCAACTAGGGTTTTCAAGCTCGTTGTGGGCGACAAGATCGCCCTCACGCCGCCAATGGGGTGGAACTCCTGGAACTGCTTCAACTTCGCGGTCACGGAGAAGAACATCCGCGACGCGGCTGACGCAATGGTGTCGAGCGGACTCGTCAACCACGGCTGGCAATACGTGAACATCGACGACTTCTGGCAGAACAACCCCTACCGCTTCAAGGACGACGCGACGCTCCAAGGCGCGGAACGCAAGCCCGACGGAACAATCAACCCGAACGCACGCTTCCCCGACATGAAGGGCCTTGCCGACTACGTACACGCGAAGGGACTGAAAATCGGCCTCTACTCATCGCCCGGCCCCTACACTTGCGGCATGTGTACGGGCAGCTGGGGTCACGAATGGCAGGACGCGAAGACGTACGCCGACTGGGGTTACGACTTCCTCAAGTACGACCTATGCACTTACAACAGGAAAAACTTCCGCAAGGGGATGTACAGCCACAAGGGGATCGCCGGCGATTCGCCATTGGAGACCGCTACGCTGCCGTTCCGCCTGATGGGCGAGGCGCTTGCCGCGCAGAAACGCGACATCGTGTTCTCGCTGTGCCAGTACGGACAGGTGAGCGTGTCCTCGTGGGGCGAGAACGTGGGCGGACAGTGCTGGCGCACAGGCGGCGACTTCCGGGACAGCTTCCCGCAAATGGCGAAGATCGTCCGCGCACAGGCCTCGCTTTGGCCGTACGCCCATCCGGGCGCATGGAACGACCCCGACATGCTCATGGTGGGGCCCATCAGCATCGGCGGAATCGGCACCGTGGGCATGACAAAGACGCATGGCTGCACCTTTACGCACAACGAGCAATATACACACGTCTCGATGTGGGCAGTTCTCTGTGCGCCGATGCTCATAGGCTGCGACCTCACGAAACTCGACGACTTCACGCTTTCGCTTCTCACGAACGACGAGGTGATCGAGGCGAACCAGGATGAACTTGGCGCACAGGCGGCTCTCGTCGCCAAGGGCCCGCGCGCGCAGGTGTGGACAAAACCCATGCATGACGGCTCGCTCGTGTTTGCGCTCTTCAACACGGCGGACGACGCCACGCGGATAGCGATCGACTATGATTCGTTGGGCATCGAGGGGAAGTGGCTCGTACGCGACCTCTGGCGACAGAAGGACGAAGGAATCTACGGCATCAAATATTCCACCGAAGTGCCCGGACACGCCACGCATCTGGTCCGGCTCTTCCCGAAGGAAGACGCCCGCCTCGCCGAAGGAGTGACGGACATCCGCATGAATTCCGTCTATATACAGTTCGAGGCCTCGCGCCCGGTTGACAAACCTGGCTACAAGGCCCCGAAATCCTACCCCTGCGAACGTTGCGACCGCTTGAACGCGAAATAGAGCGGACGGTAGATGTCCTCCAGCCTCGCGGCTTCCTCGAAGGTGCCGTGTTCCACGTCGTAAGCATAACTTGCGATTCGCCACGATTCCTTCAATCCCGCAATGACGAATCTCCCGCCGGGCATGAACTGGAAGTCACGCGGGAACTTCCCGCCCAGCTTCGCGATGTTGATTCGCTCCATGCGTCCTGTGTCAGGATCGGCGTTGAACACGGAAATCGAGTCGTGCCCGCGGTTAGAGCACAGCACCTGTGTACCGTCCTCGGAAAGGTGTATCGCCGCAGCATTGCTTGAATCGCCCGCGCCATCCGGAAGCAGGTTATGCTTTTCGATGAACTCGAAACCCTCGCCCGTGTAGCGGAAACTCGCCACAAGGTTGCCAAGCTCGAATACGACAAATGCCAACTTTCCGTTCGGGTGGAACACGATGTGGCGTGGACCCGCCCCCGGCGCGATAGAGCGCGTGTCGATGGACGCGGACGGCACTTCCTTCATTCCCTGTGCGCGGTTCGCGAAATCGTATGCAACGATTTTGTCAAGCGAGAGATCGACCACAAGCTGGAATCGGCCGTCCGGCGTCACAATGGAGCAGTGAGCGTGAGCAGAATCCTGACGCGGCTTGTTCGGGCCGTCGCCGAAGTGCTTCACCTGGCAAAGGGGATTAATCGATTCCGGCGCGGGCGCGGCACAAGCGGGGTCGAGAGAACCATCGCCGAGAAGATTCACGTATCCAGCCGTACCACATGAGTACTCCGCATAGACGAGAGTTTTTTCGGAAGGATCAAGCGACACGTGGCAGGGTATCGTCCAGCCGGTGCGGATTTCGTTCATGAACTCCAGGCCGTCACCCTTTACCGCGAACACGGCGACGCCGCCGTTGCGTTTTTCCGGGCCGAACGACGGACGCCCCAGCACCGTGTAAAGCCGCGTACAGTCGCGGTTGAGCGCCATGTAGATCGGACTCTCGAACGTGTTCAACACGCCGAGAACGCGCATCGCACCCGTATCGGCGTCGGATTCGAGGATGTGGACTCCGTCGGGATGTCCCTCCGCAGTGTAGCTGCCAACGTATGTGGTGTATTTCACGAAACTCGCCTCCTGAATCACTTGCGCCAGCCGTGCTTGTCGGCGAAATCCATGTAGCGGTTCCAGTCGTACGGCATGAGGTTGTGGATGCCCGTGCGAATGTGATACGAGATGCAGCCGTCCTGCTGCGGCGTATCTGGCGCGGGGAAGGAATCCGCGGCGAGGCCCTTCTTGCCGTACAGCTCCCATGCGGGCGAGGCGAGCTTCGCCGACCACCACTCGCCGGGCTGTCCAGCCCAGGCGTCCTTCGTCGCAGACGCCACGCACACGAGGCGCGGCGCGATGAGCGCGATGAACTGGTGCTGGTCGAACGGAAGCTGGTCGTCCCTGTTCGCATGCATGAAGTAGTTCTGGCAGAACCAGTACGGGAAGTTCTTGACGATCGGCGCGATGTGCTCCGACTTCGGAAGGTCGATGTGGTTCAACTTAGCGCCAGAACAGCCGGAGCAGTTTGAGCACGCCATAGCGAAACGCTTGTCGTACACGCCGGCGACGAGCGCGGTCTTGCCGCCGCGAGAATGCCCCACCACGGCAACGTGCTTCGCGTCAAGAAGCGGCTCAGTCTCGATCCAGTCCAGCACACGGCTCGCGCCCCACGCCCACGCCGAGAGCGTGCCCCAGAGCGCGGTGCCCTTCCGCGCGCCCGGCGGCTCGAAACACGCGAACACTCCTTCGCGGTTGCCCGTGTTCCAGTCCGGCGCGATGTCTCCGTTCCAGAACGCGATCGCGGCGTATCCGCGCGCGACGATTTCCTCCGCTGGCCAGAACCCGCTCTTCACCTTGCGCGTCGGGTCGATGTTCTCGGCGGCTGAACGGTTGCAGATCAGCACGAACGCCGGCGCGGGCTTTTCCTGACGCGGAATGAAGGCAGTAAACACGAACGAACCCTTACCGTACTTGCCGCCGTAACACACGCGGATGCGCTTGCGCAGCGCCTTGCCGTCCATCATCACAGCATCGGGCTCGGCCGTCTCGAAGCTCAGCACAGGCGGACGCTCCACCGGGCGACGTCCGTATTCCTGTTTCGTAAACGTCTCGAACAATTCTGGCGCGCGCGTCTTCTCCCACTGCTCGACGGTCGTCACCTTCATACCCTTGGACGAGGTCATAAGCGGCGGCACATCCTTCGGCTCCGGCTGTTTTTCTGCCGCAGCGCATACGCACATTCCCGCCGCGCAAAGCGTGAAAAGCGTTTTCTTCACTGATTTCTTATTCATATTCTTGTTCCTTTCTTTCGACATTGAAATCCATGCTGCATGGGGTTACGGCGTGAAGTCACCGGGTTTGAAATAAACTGTTTCGCGGCGGGCGGCGGAGCGGATTGCGCCAAAGGCGGCGACCATCGAGGCAAATACACGGTCGGCAGGGGCGTTCAGCGTTACCTCGCCACGAATCGCCGCCAGGAAGTTCTCAAGATGAAGCATGACATCAGTCTTTCCGTTCCGCTTCACGTTCAACGGACATATAAAGGATGCGTCATCACGAAGGTCACTCGCGCCACACTCTGTTTCAAAGATTGTTTTATACTCACGATCAACCTCAGAAGGAAGAATCCATCCCTTCTCCACAAAGGTACTCCACTTATTCGCATACTCTTCCACAGGCAAATTCGCCGTTCGCCTCACATAGTTCGCAGGGCCATTCATTTTGGGCCAAAAGCCATGATCTGACAAATGGAGCATCGCCCGTATCCCGTTGAACTCCTCAAAACAACGTCTTGTTCGCGCGGAGGCCGTCGCAAAGTGATGCGTCGCATGGGCGGTGACCCCGTCCGGCAACTTGAATTCAAAGATGCTGGAAAGACTGTCAAGGTTTTCACGTGACGGACGATAGCTGTCGTGTCCGCCAACCGCCGTCACCGAATGAGGTGGAACGCCCCACGCCTGGCAAAAGAGGTCTGCCTGAGACGCAAGGAAACTAAGGGCGAGTCCCGGACCATACTTCCGAAACCATCTCCAGTTCAAATATTGCTCAGCATTCTCATAACCAAATCGACTCAATACATCCTGCTTGGGAGGTCCTTTGCACATGAACATTGGAGACATGGGCCTGCGGCTTTCCGCCTGTGCAAACGTCAGGTGCCCCAACATTTCAGGTATCACATGCTTAAAAGCCAATTGATAGGTTGGCGACGAACGCCGCAGATATCCGATCTGCAGCAGCTTGCCGCTCGCCTTTGCCACACGACACATCTCCGCCGATTTTTCAAGTGTCTCTGCCATCGGGGCCGCGCAATAGACATGCAATTGGCGGCGAAGGCACGCGCACACCTGTTCGCAGTGAAGCCAATCTGGCGTCGACACGATCATCGCCTCAATGTTCTTTGCCTCGGCTGCCAGCATTTCCCGAAAGTCCAGATAGGTGTTGATCTCCTGCTTGTATGCCTTGAAAACATGCTCTGCTTGCTTCACCTGAAACTTCCAAATGTCACACACGCACCTCACGCGCACCCCTTCGCACCTCGCCAGATAGCCTGAAAGGATCTTCCCCATCGTTCCAAAGCCTACAATTCCAATGTTGATTTCCCTGGCTTTGCCCTGCCCGACGGAATCCTTCTGTTCCGCCTTGGCGATAAGATTCGCGAATGTTGGTAGGAAAGCACTACCGACAATCCCCATCTTCAGAAAATCCCTGCGGTTCTGCATGCGGCTTTCCTTTCCCTTTTCATTCCTTACCCTTTGCGCGCCGTTCGGCAAAGGATACGATACGGCGGGCGACGGCGAGTTTGCTCATGAGCGGAAGACGCTGCACGTTTCCGTCGGGCGTGACGAACGTCACACGATTCGTGTCCGTGCCGAAACCGCTGCCGGGTTCGGTCACGTCGTTGCCCACCACGAGGGCAAGCCCCTTCTCACGGCATTTGCGCGCCGCCTCGGCGGCGGGCGTGCCCGTCTCGGCGGCGAAGCCGATGCGGATGATGCCCCTCTGGCGGCTAATGGTTTTCAGAATGTCGGGGTTGCGGACGAGGTGCAATGTATCCGACATTTCCATTTTCTTGAGCTTGCGGGAGGCACAATGCGCGGGGCGCCAGTCGGCCACGGCGGCGGTCATCACCAGCACGTCGGCGCGTGCGATTACGGTGCGCACCACCCTTAGCATGTCGCGGGCGGAGACGACGTCGATGCGCATGACGCCGGGCGGGGTCTTGAGGGAAACGGGGCCGGCGATGAGCGTCACGTCATGGCCCGCCGCGCGCGCGGCGCGCGCCACGGCAAAGCCCATCCGTCCCGTGGACGGGTTCGAGAGGAACCTCACCGGATCGATGAACTCGCGCGTGGGGCCCGCTGTGACTACGAACTTCACAGAATCTCGCGCGCCTGGGCGAGGACATTTTCCGCAGTGAAGCCGAAGTGCTCGGCCAACACCTTGTAAGGACCGGACGCGCCGAAAGTATCAAGCGTGATGAAGCGGACGCTGCCGTAGTTGGTCACGTAGCGGTCCCAGCCGAGGCGCACTCCCGCTTCCACAATCACGCGCTTCGCGCACGTGCCGGGAATCACGCTCTCGCGGTAGCCAAGCGGCTGCTGCTCGAAGAGCTTGCGGCACGGCATGGAAACGACGCGCACGGCGTGCTCCGCCTCGGCGAGGCGCTTCGCGGCCTCGATGCAGAGCGACACCTCGCTGCCCGTCGCGATGAACATAATCTCCGGGAACGGTCCTGACTCGTAAACGACGTATGCGCCCTTCGACACCTTCTCCTGCGTGACGCCCTCCAGCACGGGCACGTTCTGGCGCGTCGTGAGAATGCAGCTCGGACCGTCCTTGCGCTTGAGCATCTCAACCCAGCACGCGCCGGTCTCGTTCGGGTCGGCGGGACGGAACACGAGCAGGTTCGGCGTTGCGCGCAGGGAGGCGATCTGCTCCACGGGCTCGTGCGTGGGTCCGTCTTCGCCAACGTAGAAGGAGTCGTGCGAGAACACCCAAATGGACGGCAGGTTCATCAGCGCGGCAAGGCGCATCGCAGGCTTGCAGTAGTCGCTGAACACAGCAAACGTCGCGCCGAACGCACGGAAGCCACCGTGCGCGGTGATGCCGTTCACGATCGCGCTCATGGCGAGTTCGCGGATGCCGAAGTGGAAGTTGCGTCCAGAGAAGTCGCCAGGCGCGATCCAGCCATATTCCTTGAGCGCGGTCTTGTTGGACGGTTCGAGGTCCGCGCTGCCGCCAACGAGGAACGGCACTTCCGGCGCTAGGGCGTTCATAACCGCTCCGCACGCGGCGCGGGTGGCTACGGGCTTTGCGGTGTCGAACGAAGGAAGCTTGGTGGCGATGTCCGGCGGAATCGTGCCACGCTCGGCAGCCTCGCGGGCAGCGGCTTTTTCTGGATTCGCCTCTTTCCAGGTCTTGAAGAGCTTCTTCCAGCGCAAGTTCATGCGGTGGCCAGCTGCGGCGCGGTCCTCAAACGTATCGCGCACCGGTCCCGGCACCTCGAAGAACTGCGCGGGGTCGAAGCCGAGAGCTGTCTTGAGTCCGGCGAGTTCCTCCGCACCGAGAGGCGCACCGTGTACAGCGCTGGAATCGTGTTTCGTGGGCGCGCCGAATCCGATGTGCGTGGTCGCGATGATGAGCGTGGGCTGTCCTGTGACCTTCATCGCCTTGCGGTAGGTGCGGTCGATGGCATCGTAGTCGTGTCCGTCGCAGGTGAACACCTTCCAGCCGTAGCTCTCGAAACGCTTCTGCGTGTCGTCCGCGAGAGCGAGATCGGCCGTGCCCTCGATCGTGATGTTGTTGGAGTCGTAAACGAGCGTGAGCTTGTCGAGCTTCAGCTTGCCCGCGAGCGAGCATGCCTCGTGCGAGATGCCTTCTTCGAGGTCGCCGTCGCCGCAGAACACCCAAGTGCGGTGGTCGTTGACGGGAACGCCGTCCTGCTCGCCGTCGCGCGCTGCCTGCATCCGTTCTGCGATCGCGAGGCCCACGCCCATGGCAACGCCCTGCCCAAGCGGACCAGTCGTGATCTCCACGCCGGGCGTGAGGCCGCGTTCGGGATGTCCTGCGCAGCGCGAGCCGAGCTGACGGAACGACTTCAGTTCGTCGAGGGTGAGACCGCCCACGCCCGCCAGGTGGAAGAGCGCGTAAATGAGCGACGAACCGTGTCCGCCGGAGAACACAAGTCTGTCGCGGTCAGGCCACTTCGGGTCGGACGGGTCATATTTGAGGAACTTGAGCCAGAGCGTCGCTACGAGGTCGGCGATGCCGAGCGCTACGCCGGGATGTCCGCTTTTAGCTTGTTCCACTTCGTCCGCCGCGAGACAGCGCATCGTGTTTGCGGCGAGTTTCAGATCTTCGTTCGAGTATTTCATTTTCAGCGTCCTTTCACCAGTGCGGCGGCTTCCGCCGCGAGTTTTTCAATTGCGTCCCAGTCGTTCGCGGCAAGCGCGTCCTTCGGCACGATCCACGTGCCGCCGCAGGCGACGATCTCGGGGACGGCGAGATAGTCCTTCACGTTTGCGGGGTTGATGCCTCCCGTGGGCATGAACTTCACGCCGGTGAAGCGGAACGCTCCAAGGAGGTTCTTTATCATCTTAACGCCCCCAGCCGCCTCGGCCGGAAAGAACTTGACCATCGGCGCACCAGCGGTGAGCGCCTGCGAGAGCTCGCTCGCGGTCGCAATGCCGGGCACCATCGGGAGGCCGCACTCCTTCGCAACCGCCATCACGGCAGGGTCGAAGCCCGGCGCCACGCCGAACGCGGCACCGGCCGCCACTGCGGCTCGCACCTGTTCCGCCGTGAGGAGCGTGCCTGCGCCAACCACGGCCTCAGGCACCTCCGCCTTGATACGCGCAATCGCGCCCGCCGCCGCCTTTGTGCGGAACGTCACCTCAAGGACGGGCAATCCACCCTTCACGAGCGCACGGGCGAGCGGCACTGCCTTCGCCTCGTCCTCTATGACGATCACCGGGATGATCCCGGCTGACCTCAAAGTTTCTACAATGTTCATTTCCAAAATCGACACAATCGCAGAACCCATCATGCGCGCCATTCGCGAGACAAGTCACACGGCTTGACGGAACTCGCAGAAACGACCTTGCGCGCCTAAAAGGTTCAAATCAGTATTATGCCAAATCCCCGCCCCAAGCGCAAGGGGAAAGTTGTTATTATATCAATGGGGGGTGCAACGAGTTTTTTCTGTAAAAAATTCATCTGGCCCCTTGACTTTGCGCGTATTCTTTAGTATACTAAAGAACATGAAAACTGCAACAAGAGA
>CACZDG010000022.1 GCA_902779865.1 uncultured bacterium | reverse complement strand
ACCTCAAAGCCACACGCCGGAACGTCGTCGCGTTGTCAAAAGTCAGGCAGAACTGGTACGTTTACTTTCGCGATGGTGCGTTTACTTTCGCGCGCTACGCGGTTTTTCAACTTTGGAAACTTCCAGTGAACCGAATCAAATCGCGTTGAGGAAAGTAGGTTAGCAACAGGCCCTTCATTCATGCCTGGTGGCGAGACCAATGAGGATACCAAGCGAAACAAGCGTCACCGTGAGCGAGCTGCCGCCAAGCGAGATGAGCGGTAGCGGGATTCCCGTCATAGGAACCGCGTTCAACACCCCGCCGACGTTCAAGAGCGCCTGCACGGCAATGCTTGCAGTGATTCCAGCCGCAAGAAGAGCACCTCCGTACATTTCCTCCTTCATAAGACGAGCCGAAGCAACGAGTCCACGGACTACGACTATGCCGTACAGCGCCAATACGGCTATGCATACTATGAATCCGCCCTCTTCCGCAAGGGCAGTGTAAACGAAGTCGCTTGCAACGATCGGCACGCTTTCGACGTCACCCATCCTGGCCCCTACGCCAGTCCAGCCACCGCTCACCACGGCGGTAAGGCCCTGAAGCGTCTGCCATCCAGCGCCCGTCGCGTCCGCAAGCGGATCTCTCCACACCGCAAGCCGAGTGGCAAGATGCCCCTTAGCTCCGGCGAACATGAACGCCGCACCACCTGCGATGCAGGCGAAAGATGCAAGGCCCCAGAGCCACGAAACGGCGAACAGCACCGCCGCTCCAGTCACGGCCAGCTGCGCAACCAAGCCGAAGTCCCCCGCCACAGCGACGGCGAGCGCCACGGCGCCATAGCCCGCTCCAAGCTCCAAAAGGCTGCGCATCGACACGCGGCCATCGGACAGCGTCCCTGCGGCGAACGCCACCATGCAGAGCTTCACAAGTTCGGACGGGTTGAGTCTTCCCGGCAAATACAATCCGCCCCTGTAGCGTCTCCCGAACACAAGCAGCGCCGCAAGCATCGCGAGCGCCACCCCAAGCGCTATCCAACGGCCTTTTCGCAGCAATTCCTCTCGCTCGCATGAAAATACAAACATCGAGCTAAAGACGAACATCGCACTAATCCCGCATACCGCGCCAAGCGCGTAAGGTGCGAAGAAGCCGCCGCCGGGCTGTGTATTGGACAATCTGAGCTGTACGAACACCCCGATTCCCGTAAGCGTACACACCGCCGCAACCAACCAACCGTCCATACGCTTCATTTGAAATACCCCAGACGACGTGCTTCAAGAAGGATCTCCCGGGCGACGGGAATCGCCGACTTCGCCCCGAATCCGCCACGTTCCACCAGCACTGTGACGACGAGTCGCGGCGACTCCTCGGGCGCAAAGCACGTGAACCAGGCGTGGTCCGCGCCAGTGCCCACCTGCGCCGTTCCCGTTTTGCCGCACACGCCCAACCCAGCGATTTCGCACGGACGCCCCGTGCCGCGCCTTACGGCCTCCCGCATCATTTTCCTGACGCGCCTGGATGCCGCGATGGAGAACGGCCGAGCGCGCAGCGTCGGCTTCGCCTCGGCGGAGAGCGTAGGCGCTATCATCAAACCGTCATCCGCTACCGCAGCCGTAATCATCGCAACGGAGAGAGGCGTGAGCTGAAGTGCGCCCTGTCCTATCGCAATCGGCGCGAGCGCGTTCTTCGACACGCCTTCTGGCACTCCACCGCCTGCCCCCGAAAGCGATATCGTGCGCGCGGGCAACACCGTAACCGAATCCCGCAGCCGCGCTGCGGCCACGGCAGCGTCGAAACGCTCCGTGCCTAGTTCGCAGCCGAGCTGCGCAAAATACGTGTTGGCTGAGTGCAGCAACGCCTCACCCATGCCGATTTTTCCAAAGCCCTTCCACTGCTTTTTCCGCCGCGCGAAATCCGCCACCTCCGAATCACGGATCGGCGCAGTCGAACGGTTCGGCCGCCATCCCGCCGCAGGGCAGTCGAACACTGGCGATACGTTCTCCGACAATGCCGCAGCCGCCATGAACACCTTGAACGTCGATCCAGGCGGATAAAGCCCGTTAAGTGCCCTGTTGAGATAGGCTACGTGCGGAGCGCTCACGAGCGCACGGATGCGCCCCGACGTCGGCTCCATCACTACGACCGCGCCAAACTTCCTCTCCATCAGCTCGACCGCCTTCGACTGGAGGTCGGCATCTATCGTAAGCGGGACCGGTTTGCCGGACGCGAGCTGTAGTTCGTCCAGCACTTTCTCGAAAGTTGATCCCGACGCGGCCATTGCGAAAGGACGCCCGTGCATGTCAATGGACGCCCCGTGCTCGGGGATTACGTCGTCTGCGTTTGCGCGGTGATTGTATCGGCGCATGAAACGCACAAAGCGCGGGTCACGCGGCCCCTGCACGATCCAGCACGCGTGTACAGCCACCAGCCCGACTAATGCGGCCAAGGCGGCAATGCCCAATGCCCAAAGGCGCACCACCCCGCCGCCTCCGTCAGCGCACTCCGATTATCTTGTGCATCTGGATGGAGAGACACCACGGCGGCATCACGTCGGACATTATCTTGTTCACCTTCGTGAGAAGCCTTAACGCACGACGATAATGGATGCGTCCATCGCTGTGAAGAGGCGATATGTAATAGTTCTCCGCCTCAATGCGGGATCGCATGGTCTTGCAGAACGCCGTGATTTCGTCGGTTTCCGCCACGATCCGTACTTCATTCGCCTTATGGATCATGATGTTGTCAAGGTAACGCGATAAATAGTGCGACTTTGGCGACACGGCTATATAGTCAAATAATTCCTGGCAAGACGGTGCCTTAATGCCATTCGTCTCCAACGCCACCCACATTCCCGCGTCTTTCAATTTTTGCACCAAGACTCCGAGCTCGTGCTGTATCGTCGGCTCGCCGCCCGTTAGGATGACGCTCTTGTTGCCGTAGAAGAGTATTCTGTTCAATATCTGGTCTTCGGTCAACAACATACGCTCGTCCTTATGGGTGTCGCACCACCGACATGCGAGGTTGCATCCCGCAAAACGAATGAACGTCACCGGACGCCCAACGTTGCGCCCTTCTCCCTGGATGGAGGAAAATATTCTGTGTATGTGGTAATTTGCCATTGTTTTATCCTTTTGAATACTCTGCACAGGAATCCTGCGTTTCCCATACGCGAATGAACCGGAGTCCATCCAGATGAGGAGAAAGCAAGTTGAAGAAATGTCTTGCAAGATTCTCGGCCGTGGAACGGAACGGAAGCGCGGCCGTACGCATCCCGTGCTTCTCCACCACGGCCGCGATTTCGCTTTCACCGGGAGATGTGCTGTCGTACATGAACGCATGGTCGAAATGCGAAACGATGACCTCTTCTCCGAGACGCTTGAGGTCCTTGAAGTCTATCACCATGTCGGACGTATCGTCAGGCGACTGCATCACACCCACCTCCACACGGTACGTGTGGCCGTGCAGATTCTTGCACAGTCCCTGGTGGTTCGTGAGTATGTGCGCGGCATCAAACTTTATGGATTTAGTCACCGTCAGCATGTTCTTCCCTCCATTCCTTTCCATGGCTGTCGCGGCGGACAACGCCTTCCCTCGGCTCATCCTCAGGCGCGATAGTGAGCGGTGCAAGCGGGGAGTCGTCCGCAGGAAGCGATTCCCACGCTGCGGAGTTTATCGGCAGACCCTGTCCACGGAACATCGTCTCGAATTCAGTCCACTCTTCCGGTCCTCGTTCCATCGGCTCGACGCGACGGAACCGCGCATTGGAAGCGAAACGCTCCTCGACGACGTGGAAATACTCCGCATGGTCCGTCGCGAACTCAAGGCGTCCCCCGACCTCAAGCCGTTTCCAAAGGGCGTTTAGGAAAAGCGGACCGAAGAGTCGGTGCGAATGGTGCTTCCGCTTTGGCCACGGATCGGGGAAGAATACATACACGCGACGTGCGTGATGCTCTGGCAACAGGTAGTGGAACGTGTAAAGCGCCTCAAGCCGCAGAACGTGCGCATTGGCGAGTCCGAGGCGACGCACCTTCGAGGCGAACACGTTAACTCGCTCCTTCATGCGCTCGATGCCTAGAAACTCGCAATCCGGCATCCGCGAGGCGCGGCCCGTAAGGAAGCGTCCGCGTCCGCAGCCGACCTCGACCTCGAGCGGACGCGCGAGGTCGTACAGCGCTGGACACTCCAGCGGCTTCGTGGGATCGGTTACCGGTATTATTGCGCTCACTTACTAAGGCACCCGCCTCCACCGGGGTTTACTCGGCCGCGACCATTGTCAGCCCGAACAATCCGCCTGCGGTGTTGCCCGGCTTCGGCACGAATCGCACCTCTACATGCTTCTTTCCGGCAAGCAGTCCGGCGGGAATCGGCATCTCGGTGAACACGAACGCTGGCTTGTGGTTGTCAATGAGGTTTTCAGCGCGTATCTTCACGCCGTCCACCAGCACGTCGAACGTGCGCGCCCCGCGCTCACGGGCGAAGTACTTCGCCACAAGCGTGCGTCCGCCAGGCGCATCGCCCACCGCGAGGCGGTATGCGAAGAAACCGCCGCTCTTGGCGTGGCGCCAACGATATTCGTTGTGTTCGCCATAAAGCCCCGGGCCGGATTCGGTTTTCTCTCCCGCAAGGCCATGCGCCTTCTCGCTCGCGGCATCGCCGATCTTGACAGAATCGACCGCGCGCCTGGCAAGCTCCGCCTCCTTGGCTGCGGCATCGTCAAACGCCTTCTGTTCCTCTGGGTCAGGCAGGCGCCAGTACATGTTGTACCTGCTGAAATGGAGATCGTACAGCGGCTTTAGGACAATGTCGCTATCCTTCAGGCGAAACGCGATCGCGCCAAACGCCGTCCTCTCGAGGCACGACGCGGGGTCGGTCGCGGCGGACGCAGGAACGTCCACGATGCCGATTGGGCCACCCAACCTCCAGCTTGAGGTGTTGCTAGCAGGCGGATGGGCGAAGTAGTCGCTCTGCTTCAATCCGTCGCTTCTCATGTCCCCAACCAGCAGCGTGGGGCCGTAGAAGAACGCGACGTACTTCTTCGAGCCGGGCAGGAACTCCGCGCTCAACGACATCGGGAACTCCACGTCGATGCGGTCGCCCGCCTTCCACTCGCGGGTGATTGAAACGTAATTGCCATCTGCGGCGCGTTGAGGACAACGTACCCTACCATCTTGCCGTTGTACGCTTGCCGTCTCCCCGTTCACGTACACCCTGAACGCCCGGCCCGCCCACGACGGGCGTCTCACGTTCACCGTGAACGTCTGATTCTTCCCGACGGACTCCACCTTCACGCATGAGGTCTCACCATAGGGGAACGCCGTCTCCTGGCGGAGCTTAACGCCGCGCGCCTTCCAGTCTAGCGTGGCGGGCGCGAAGAGCTGCACGCTCACGGCGCTCTCGTCGGGCGCGTGGGTGAACACCATCTGCCCGTACTTACCCGGAGCCTCGAATC
Organism: uncultured bacterium; assembly: GCA_902779865.1. Taxonomy (GTDB): domain Bacteria; phylum Verrucomicrobiota; class Kiritimatiellia; order RFP12; family UBA1067; genus RUG572. The sequence continues at coordinate 49,413 of CACZDG010000022.1, read as the reverse complement.
CCGTGCCGGTGCAGCACCACATGGAGTCGAACTCGTCCGAGTACGTGCGCGACGCACCGGGCATCGCAGGGGTGTAGTAGATGGTGCGCCCGCGTATCGGGTCGTGCGTGGAGAGGAGGTGGTTGAAGAGCACGCGCTCGTAGAAGTCGATCTTGTCGGACGACGGCTCCGTCTCGAACAGCGCCTCGGTCTGGCGCAGCATGTTCACGGAATTGCACGATTCCGGGCCTCCGGTCATGAAGAGCTTCTTCTCGAAATCGGCCTTGGGGAAGAGGTGTTCACGATGCGAGTTGCCGCCGAACGCCCATGCGTGGTCGCAGATGAACGCGCGGTTGGCGTTGACCATCGCGCGGTGCAGCCTCTCCTCGCCCGTGATGCGATAGACTCGCTCGAAACCGGTGTACTTCGGAATCTCGTTGTTCCCGTGGTGGAAGCAGAGGTGCGCGGCGTTGCCGTCCGCCAACGGCGCCAACATCCGCTCGTGGCAGAGGCGGCGCGCCCACCGCCTGTACTTCCCGTCGCCGGTCATCGTGAAGGCGACCGCGAACGTCTCGGGCAGGGAGGCGTGTTCGCAGTCGAGTACCTTCTGCAGCTGCGCGTCGTCCAGCTTCTCGACGACTGCGTTGCCGAACCAGTCGGAGAGGCGCAGGAACACGCGCTTCGCCTTGTCGCTGCCCGTCGCCACGTGGATGCGCCAGAGGCCGATCAGCACCTTGTTCAGCGTGTAGATCGGCTCGAAGCGGTTGTTGATGAACGCGCCGTATTCCGTCTTGGGGTTGATCTTGACGTCGATCTTCCCCGACGCGATCTCGTCGAACACCTTACGCCCGTCCCGCGCGGCGAGCGCGTAGCCGTCGCCGTGCGCGTTCTGGACGGCGTCGAGCTCATCTACGATGTAGAGGAGCCGTCGCCTCAGTTCCTCGTCGCCCGTCGCCTCCACGGTCATCGCCGCGCCCGCCATGTAGAAGCCGAGGATGTGCCCGGCTAGGTCGAGCCAGTTCTTAGGCGATTCCCAGCCGTTGTACGGCTCGGCCTTCGGCTTCAGTCCGGCCTCGAGGCGGAAGCGGCTCAAAAGGCGATCGGGATCGAGCCTGAGCAGATACTCCCTGTTCTGCTCCTGCTGCCACTTGAGCGGTCCGCCGACAAGGCGGACCTGTGAAAGTGGAAACAGGCATTCCTTCTGCGCGAGCGGCATTTCGCCGCCCGCGCAAGCCATGCACGGCACACCTGTGGACAAAAGGCCGGCTGCAAGCCGCAATACCAAGCGCCTCATCATCGTCAACTCCGGCATATACCTAGATTTTTTTCCAGACGTTGCCCTGCTCGGACGAGTCGCACACGGCGTCTATGAACTTCATGCCGCGCACGCCGTCGATGATTCCGGGGAAGTCGAGCTCAAGCGCCGTGGGCTTCCTTCCGGCCATCTTCGCGCGGATCGTGTCGCAGAAGTTGCAGTAGTTGTTCGCGAACGCCTCGAGGAACGCCTCGGGGTGCCCGCTCGGGGTACGCGTGCACCTGACGGCGGCTGCGGACTTCGTCCCCACGTACCCGTTGCCGCGCTTCCACACCTGCTCCGGCGCCTCCTGGTCGAATACGCGCAGGTAGTTGGGGTTCTCCTGATACCATGCGAGCGCCTTCTTCTCGCCATACACCCAGATGTGCAGGTCGTTCTCCTCGCCCGGGGCGATCTGGGACGCGGTGAGGACGCCCTTCGCGCCCTTCTCCATGTGGAAGAGCACGTTGCCGTCGTCGTCGAGCTTGCGCCCCTTCACGAAGATCGTGAGGTCCGCCAGCACTTCCGTGATCTTGAGCCCAGTCACAAACTCGGCGAGGTTTGCGGCGTGGGTGCCGATATCGCCCATGCAGCCAGCGCGCCCGGAACGCTTCGGGTCGGTGCGCCACGACGCCTGCATGTTCTCCTTGCCGGTGAGCTTGAAGAGCCAGCCCTGCGGATACTGCACCACGACCTTGCGGATCTTGCCGAGATCGCCGGCCTTCACCATGTCGCGCGCGAGCTTCACCATCGGATAGCCGGTGTAGGTGTGCATGAGGCCGAAGGTGAGCTTCGTCTTCTTCACGAGCGCATCGAGTTCGAGCGCCTGTGCGACCGTTAGGGTCATGGGCTTCTCGCACATCACGTTGAAACCAGCCTCGAGGAATGCCTTGGCGATCGGGAAATGCGTGTGGTTGGGCGTACAGATCGAGACGAAGTCAATGCGCTCGCCCTTGGGGAGAGCGAGCTCCGCCTTGATCATCTCGTCGTAGGTGCGGTAGGTGCGCTTCGGATCGACGCCGAGGATGCGCCCCTGTTCGAGCGACTTCTCGGGATCAACGTCAAACGCGCCCGCGACGAACTCCACTCCGCCGTCCATGCGCGCCGCCTTGCGGTGTACTTCTCCGATGAAGGCGCCGATGCCGCCGCCCACCATGCCCATTTTAAGCTTCTTCATTTCTTAGTTCTCCTTAGTTGATGATGTTCAGATTACTTGCCGAAAGTCGAGTCGAACGCCGCAGCGGACGGCGAGAAGTCGAGACGGCGGACAAAATCCAGCGACTCGCGCGCGCCGTGCAGACGATCCATGCGCGAATCCTCCCATTCGACGGAAAGAGGGCCGCTGTAGCCAACGTCGTTGAGCGCCACAATGATCTCCTCGAAGTTCACGTCGCCGCGTCCCGGCGAACGGAAGTCCCAGTAACGGCGGGGATCACCGAAATCGACGTGTCCGCCGAACACGCCCACCGTGCCGTCGCCATGGCCCCACCAGGCGTCCTTGACGTGTACGTGGAATATCCTGTCGCCGAACATCCTGATGAACTTCACGTAGTCAACGCCCTGGTAGCCGAGGTGCGACGGATCGTAGTTGAAGCCGAACGCCGGATGGCCATCCAGCGCCTCCAGCGTGCGCTGGGCGGACGCAATGTCGAACGCGATCTCCGTCGGATGCACTTCAAGCGCAAACTTAACGCCCTCGTCCTTGAATACGTCGAGGATGGGCTTCCACGCCTTCGCGACGGCCCGGTAGCCTTCCGCCACCATCTCGCGCGTCACCGGCGGGAAAGAATAAAGCATGTGCCAGATTGGCGAGCCGGTGAAACCGTTCACGACGCCCACGCCGAGATTGCGGGCGGCCTTGGCGGAGAACTTCATCATCTTCACAGCCCAGGCGCGCATCGCCTTCGGATCCTTGCGCAACGCTTTGGGCGCGAAACCGGCGTGGCGCTCATCGAGGACGTCGCACACTAGTTGTCCCTGAAGGTGAGCGGATATTGCCCAGCAACCGAGGCCGTGCTCCGCGAGCGTGCCACGCACGTCATCGCAGTAAGACTTCGACTTCGCCGCCTTCTCCACGTCAAAGTGGTTTGGCACCACGCCGAGCTCAATGCCGTCGTAGCCAATCTCCCCAATCGTCTCGCACAGTTTCTTCAGGGGCACGTCACCCCACTGGAGCGAACAGATCGTCACTTTTCTCGCCATTTGGTATCTCCTTGTTTTTATTGTTGTTCAAAAGACACCGCCATTATACCATAATCCCCCCTGTTTTGCAAAGCCCGAGCGATACCGACGAGCCGCAGCAGCAACGCCACACCGTTCTTCAATCAACTACCAAATCATCGTGGCATCGCTTTTCGGCAATGGCCATTCCAATGAGGATGACACATCCACCCGCGACTTCCAGGAGCGTCACTCTCTCGCCGAGTGCGATCATGGCAAATACGACGCCCACCACGGGAATGATGTACAACGCGATGGAGGTTTTCACGATACCGAGCGCCTTGCACGCCACGCTCCAAAGCACGAAACAGGCGGCGGACGCCAGAATCCCAAGCATTGCGAGATTCACCCAATTGAGTGGATTTGCAAATCTCCGCGCATTTGCAGCCATATCAAAGTTTACCACGAACGAACCGTCCAACGCATGCGAACCGAGTTCCGTCGCTCCAAATACGGCAAGCGGAACTATCATGGCAAGCGACCACCCCAACGCCTTCCGCACCGCGACAAGCGGTGACACCCCTTGCCCGTTCACGATGTCGATGAGTATGGAGTAAAACGCCCACGACACCATCGAGCAAATCGCCATCACGTCCCCAATCGGACGCAGCTCCAGCGCACGCTCGCCGTTCAAACTCACGAGCGCCACTCCTCCAATGGCGATAAACGAACCGACAAAAAGACCGAATGAAACCTGCCTGTTTTTCGTGCAGACGCGCGCCAAGATCGCCGTCGCCACAGGCGCAAACGACGTTAGAATGGCCACGTTGCTCGCATTGGTGTAGTATATCGCGCAGTTCTCCAGGAAATGGTACGCCAGAAATCCCGTGAAGCCCATGGCAGCGAAAATCCACTCGGAAACCTTCTCACGGTACTTCGGAGGACGCATCACCCGTTCGATCGCGCACAGCGTCGCAAACGCGAGGACAAAGCGCAGCACCATTATTTCAAAGGAAGAGAAATCGGCAAGCAGCGCCCGCGTGTTCACGAACGTTATGCCCCAGACGATGATTACGCCCCAGACGATAAGCCAGTTGCGCACGTTATTTTCCTTTCAACTTCATGTCGCCACTGGTAAGGTAATCAGTCATGCCGTTGGCCCAGCCTAGATCGTACGGACGCGTAGCTTTACCAGACCTTGCGCACGGGCACGTTTGCGGCGGCGAGGTCGGCCTTGATTTGGGCAATCGTCCATTCGCCGGTGTGAACCATCCCCGCCACTATCGCGGCGTCGGCATGGGCGACGTTGAAGGCGTCGGCAAGGTGGGATGGATTTCCGGCACCGCCGGACGCGACCACAGGCACGGGCACAGCCTCCGCAATAAGGCGCGTGATGGTCAATTCAAAACCACAGCGCGTTCCATCCGCATCAACGCTGTTGACCACGATTTCGCCCGCTCCAAGGTCTGCCGCGCGCTTCGCCCACTCCACGGCGTCCATCCCCGTGAACTCGCGGAATCCGCGCGTGGTGATTTCGTAACCGCTGGGGCACTTCGGGTTGTCGCTCTTCACGGGATCCATGCCTAGCACCACGCACTGTGCGCCGAACGCCCGGGCCCCGTCGGATATTATCTGCGGGTTACGCACTGCGAGGGAATTGACGCTAACCTTCTCCGCACCCGCGAGAATAACGCGCTCCATGTCCGAGACGTCCGATATGCCGCCGCCGACTGCGAACGGGATGCGGATCGTCTCCGCAACCGCGGCCACCATGCCGATGTCGATCGGGCGGCGCTCCGCCGATGCCGTGATGTCGTAGAACACCAACTCGTCCGCGCCGCCGTTGGAATAAGCCACCGCCATCTCCACGGGATCGCCCAGGTCGATGTTGTTCTTGAACTTGACGCCCTTCGTCACACGTCCGCCGCGGACGTCGAGACAGGGAATAATGCGTTTCGTCAACATGCCAACCAACCTTTCAGCAGTTCAAGCCCAACGCGTCCTGATTTTTCCGGATGGAACTGGCACGCCCACAGCTTCCCCTTCTTCACCATTGAAGTAAATTCAACTCCGGCGTATTCGGTTTTGCCAAACGTCCACGGCCCGAGTTCCGCGTAGTAGCTGTGTACGAAATAGTATTCAGCGCCGCCATTCACCTGGTTCCAGCCGATCTCGGGCACCTTGCAGCCGGGCACGTTCGGGAACCGGCGCACGCGCCCCGGCAAAACGCCAAGCGTATCAACGCCGCCGTCCTCGTCGCTGTGCTCAAAGAGTATCTGCATTCCAAGGCAGATGCCAAGGAACAGGCGCCCGTCCGTCGCCGCCTCCTTCACCACATCGACAAGACCGAGTTCGAGCAGGTTCTCCATCGCGCTACGAGCCGCCCCAACGCCGGGAAACACCACTCGCTCCGCCGAACGCACCCTAGCCGGATCGCTCGTCACCTCCACCGGCTCGCCGATGGCGGCGAACGCGAGCTTGACGCTCGTTAGGTTGCCAGCGCGGTAATCGACAATGGCCGTCATAAAAGCCTTTCTTTACGCTTTACGCCACGGTTTTCTCCACGCGGATTTTCGTGGAGTGTCCGTTGAGATCGACGGCGGCCGCATCGCCGCAAGTAGCGAATTCAAGCGATGTCGCAAGCGTCTCCGCAGTCACGTAGTCGCGGTGCGCCTCGATCGCGGCCTTCATTTCGTCGTCGGCCTCGACAGTAACGGAGATGCGCTGCGTCACCTCGAAGTCAGCGTCCTTGCGCATGGACTGCACGTGGCTCACGAACTCGCGGGCGTTGCCTTCTGCGACGAGCTCGGGCGTAAGGGTGGTTTCGAGGCCAACGACGATCGCGCCCTCGGATGCGACGACCATGCCGGCCTTCGGCGTACGCGTCACAAGCACGTCCTCGTCTGTCAGCTCCACGCCTTCAACGGTCTGCGGAGCCGAGAAGCCCTTCATGGCCGCGATGGCCGCGGCGACGGCCTTCATCTTCGGGCCGCACTTGCGTCCGAGCGTCTTGAAGTTCGCCTTGAAGGAAACGTCGCAGAGCGTCGTCTCGTCAGCGACGTATTCGACTTCCTTGATGTTGAGCTCGTCGAGGATGAGGTCGTCGAGACGCGTGTTCGCACCCGCCACGCGTATCTTAGCGAGCGGCTGGCGCACCTTGAGGTTGTTGTCCACGCGCAGCTGACGTCCCAGTTTGACGATAGTCTGGACTGCGGCCATGTCGCGTTCGAGCGCGAGGTCGCGCGCGCCGGCGTTCGCAGTGGGGAAGTCGCAGAGGTGTACCGATTCGGGATCTCCTGCGCCCTTGAGATTGCGGTAGATTTCCTCGGCGATGAACGGCGTGAACGGCGCGGCCACCTTGCAGAGCTGCACGAGCACGTAACGGAGCGTGCGGTAGGCATTGAGCTTGTCCCCATCGTTCTGCGATTTCCAGAAACGGCGGCGGCTGCGGCGGATGTACCAGTTTGTGAGGTCTTCGACGAATGCGACGAACGGGCGCACGGAACGCTGGAGGTCGTAGTTGTCCATCGCCTCCGTAACATCGTTCACGAGCGTTTCGAGCGACGAGACGATCCAGCGGTCGAGCACGTTGTCCGAACGCAGTTCGGACATCTGGACTTCGCTGTCGTTGAAGCCATCCACGTTCGCGTAGGTGACGAAGAACGAGTATGCGTTCCACCACGGAATCAGGAGGTCGCGCAGGACCTGCTTCACGCCGTTCTCCGAGAACTTGAGGTTTTCGGCGCGCACCACGGGCGAGTAGATCATGTACAGGCGGATGGCGTCCGCGCCGTAGAGGTCGAGCATCTTCGTGGGGTCGGGGTAGTTCTTCAGGCGCTTGGACATCTTCTTGCCGTCCTCGGCAAGCACGAGCCCGTTCACCACCACGTTGCGGTACGGGGACTTGCCGAAGAGCATCGTGCCGAGCAACATGAGCGTATAGAACCAGCCGCGCGTCTGGTCGAGGCCCTCGGCGATGAAGTCGGCGGGGAAGAACGCCGACGGATCGCCATCTCCCATGTAGTGCTGCTGCGCATACGGCATGGAACCGCTTTCAAACCAGCAGTCGAGCACTTCGGGCGTGCGGTGGTAGGTCTTGCCGTCCTTGCGGATCACGACCTTGTCAACGAAATGCTTGTGGAGGTCGCTCACGCGCTCGCCGCTCAGCTGCTCAAGCTCCGCGATGGATCCGACGCAGATCATGTCGGACGGGTCGTCGTCGTTGACCCACACCGGGATGCAGCTACCCCAGAAGCGGTTGCGGCTGATGTTCCAGTCGCGAGCGTCCTTGATCCAGTTGCCGAAACGCTTGTCGCCCACGTACTCCGGCATCCAGTGCACCGTCGCGTTATTGGCGGCGAGCTTGTCGTGGAGATCCTCCACCTTCACATACCATGCGTCGATGGCGCGGTAGATGAGAGGCGTGTCGGTACGGTCGCAGAACGGATAGGAGTGGGTGATCGTGGCCTGGTGTACGAGCTTGCCCTCGGCCTTCAGTCGCTTGATGATGTCCTTGTCACAGTCCTTGCAGAAACGCCCTGCGTATTCCGGCACCTCGTCCGTGAAGTTGCAGGAAGAGTCGAGCGGGTCGGCAAATGCCTTTATGCCGGCTTCCTGGCAAACGCGGAAGTCGTCTTCGCCGTACGCGGGGGCGATGTGTACGAGGCCAACGCCGTCGTCCGTCGTCACGTAGTCGTCGTTCAACACACGGAACGCGCCCTCTTTGCGCTTCTCCGCGAAGTACGGGAACATCGGTTCGTACTCTACGCCCTTCAGCGCACTGCCCTTGAACTCGGCAACTACCTCGTACTGCTCCTCCTTCTTGAAGATGTGCGTCAGGCGAGCCTTGGCCATAACGTAAATCGGGCGCGCGTCGTCCGTGAGATCGCGCACGGCCACGTAGTCGATGTTCGCACCGGCACAGATCGCGAGGTTTTCCGGCAGTGTCCAAGGGGTGGTGGTCCAGATCAGGAGGTAAACATCGCTTCCGGAGATTCCGGACAATCCGGAATCTCCGGGAATGCCTATCGTCCTCACACGCACCGTCACGGTCGGATCCTGCACGTCTTTGTAGTTGCTGCCTGCCTCGAAGTTGGAAAGCGGGGTGGAGAGTTTCCAAGAGTACGGCATAATGCGGTGGCTCCTGTAAACGCGGCCCTGGTCCCAGAGTTGCTTGAACACCCACCAGATCGTCTCCATGAAGTCGGGGTTCATGGTCTTGTAGTCGTTGTCGAAATCGACCCAGCGGCCCATGCGCGTGACTGTCTTGCGCCACTCGCCCACGTACTTGAGCACCATCGAGCGACACTGCTCGTTGAACTTGTCGATGCCGTAAGCCTTGATCTCGTGCGCGCCGGCGATGCCCAACGCGTCTTGCGCGAGAGCCTCGATCGGGAGACCGTGCGTATCCCAGCCAAAGCGGCGCGCCACGTACTTGCCGCGCATGGTCTGGTAGCGGGGGACGATATCCTTGATTACGCCGGCGAGGAGGTGGCCGTAATGCGGAAGTCCCGTTGCGAACGGAGGACCGTCGTAGAACGTGTAACGCTGCCCGCCCGCGTTACGCGCGAGGGACTTCTTGAACACATCGCCCTCGGCCCAATACGCGAGAACGCCTTCCTCCATTTGGGGAAAGTTGACTTTATTCGATACCGGTTTGAACATCTGCAACTCCGTCTCTTCTGCAAAAACGGCGTATAGTATATCAAAACGAGGTCTCATTCTCAACGGGTATTCAGCCACATTTGCTTTCGCGGCAAATGGGGAAATTCAACTTTGCCGCAGAATATGGTATAATTTCTCCATGTCGATTCGCCATACAGCCACATGTCTGACGCTTGCCGCCCTCGCAACAGGCGCGGCGATCTTCGTCGTGCGGCGCAATACGGGCAAAACGCCGCGCCGCGTTGAATGGCCGATAATGGGCACAATCGCCGGCATAGCCTTCCGTGGCGGAGACGCCGCCGCACAAGACGCAATTCGCGAATCTGTGCAGCAGACATACTCGCACCTGAATGCACTGCTCTCCGCATGGAATCCAGAATCGGAACTATGCCGCCTCGCGCGCGAAAGCGACACAAACGCATTTGCGCGCGCCTCGACAGATGTACTGCCCTGCTATCAGGCAGCGCTCGACCTCGCAGCAGCATCCGGCAACGCCTTCAATCCGCGCATTGGCGCACGAATGCGCGAACTCGGCTTCAGTCAAGGAAAGGCTTTCTGCGACTTCGACCTTGGGGCTATTGCCAAGGGTTTCGCAGTGGATACCGCATGCAACGCCATTCCGCACGACCTTCCATTCAATGGTCTGCTCATCGATCTTGGCGGCAACCTACGTGCAGTTCGCGGAGAATGGCGCACTGGCGTACGCAATCCGTTCGGCGACGGACTCGCCGCAACGCTCGTCCTCGCCGAAGGAGAGTCGGTTGCGACAAGCGGCAACTACGAACGCTTCGTAGTGCGCGACGGCATACGTTATTCTCACATCCTTGACGGACGCACCGGCGAACCCGTCACAGGCATCGCGGGCGTCACGGTGGTCACGCCCGCAGCACTCGGCGCCACGCTTGCGGACGGGCTTTCCACAACGCTGTTCGTGATGGGTCCCGAAGAAGGAATGCGATTCCTTCGCGAACACGCGGAAGCATACGGCGCGGCGCAAGTTCTGTGGATTCCAGATACGCCGGAAAGCCCTTCCATACTCGCCACAAAGGAAATGGCCGCGCGTCTTTCACGCACGGCCTTCCAAGTGCAGATCCTCCGCTAGGTCGTTTCAGTCTGCGGCGTTCAGCACCTTGACCTTACCGAGTTTCTGGATTTCTGCCGGTGTCAACGCGGCAAGTGCGTCGATGAACGCTGGCAGGAACGAACCTGGTCCCTTCGACGCCTTCAGCGCCTTCTCGCTCGCGACGGACATCACGACCGTCGCCGAAACTGCGGCCTCCCAACGCCCGCGCGTTCCGAGCGTCCCAAGGAACGCCGCGCACAACGCGCCGTGGATGCTGCCCGATCCAGCGAAACGCGGCAAAGCTCCGTGTTGCACGCAAACGGTCGGCGTACCCTCCGCCGCGACGAAATCGGAATCTCCGGCGACCACGACCACCGCGCGCGTCACGCCGGCAAGACGCTGTGCTCCAGGCACTGCCTCCTCGCTGGAGACAAGCGACTCGCTTCCGCGTCCGCCCGACGGCGAGCCCGCAAGGAACATGATCTCCGATCCATTGCCACGAATGATCGCAGGGAAGCGGCGCATAAGTTCCTTCGTCGCGAATGTGCGCAGCGGCAGGGTACCGATACCAGACGGCACAAGCGCCCACGGACGCACGGCGTTGTTCGCATGCGACACCGCCGCGCGCATCGCATCGGTCTGCGCCTTGGTCACCGTGCCCATGTTCACCAGAAGGCTGTCGGTGGTGTGCGCGAACTCAGTCGCCTCGCCCATATCCTCCAACACCATCGGCGACGCACCTGCGGCGAACAGCGCGTTCGCGGCAGGAGCCGCGCCAGCGTGGCTAGTTATGCATTCAACCAAAGGGTTCTTCGCGCGAAGCGACTCAAACGACTCCGCCGCCGTCTTCAAGACGGCGGAAACCGTGACGCCCGTGCGCACTTCGGGCTCTCTTTTCCTGCGGATGATCATCTCATCGGGAGAGAAATCATCGTCTATTACCAAGTTTTCATTTTCGTTCATAGCATTCCTCCTATTAGGTCCGCAGCGATATAATACGATAATTTTCCCAACATGTAAACTACGAAATTCATGTAAATCCAATTGCCTCGATAAAGGCGTCGGAGAATTCCGGGTCGCCTCCTAGCTCCACATGACGCGCTTCGTGCGCGATTTTGTCTGTCTCGTCGCCGAACGACGGGTCGAAAAGAGCCGCCGCCGCGCCCTCTATCGCCAGGTTTCCGCATACGGTTGCGACTGGTTGAAGCTCGCCCGCGAAAAGCCCAATTCGCGCTGCCTTCGCTACATCAAGCCCCGAACCGAACCCGCCGGCAAGCGAGAAGCGAGTCACGTCGCCGTACTCTACGCCGGCCTTCGTGAGGAGCGTGTCGAGCCCAGCCTTGACCGCGGCCTTGGCGAGCTGCACGGCGCGGACGTCGTCCTGCGTGAGTCCGCCGGGGAGTTCCCCTTCTACACGGCCGGTCACGTCAACCGCCCCGCTGTCAAGCGCATCGGCGAGCGCGGAGATTATCTGCGAGCCGGTGATGCCTGGTCGCTCGAACGCAGGACCGGCCGCGACGGACGCGATTGTCAACTCGCGCCTGTCGCCACGCCACAGCGCGATCTCGCCGTTCGTGCCAATGTCTGCCAGCAGCTCACAGCCGCCACGTCCGCACATTCCCGACATGCGCACCGCCGCGACAGCGTCCGCACCGAAGAACCCGTGCGCACAGCGCGGAAGGCGCACCTCCACGCCGTCCACTTCCATCTTCTCGCCGAACAACCGCTCCGCCTTGAACGGTGCCGTGGCGTAGGATGCTGGACTCGCCCCCGCGAACAGATGAAGCATTGTAGTGTTCCCCACGACCACCGCCTCACGCACTCGTAACCCGCCGCACGCCGGTAGGGCGCGATCACCGAGCGCGCCGCCAAGGCAATCGCGCACCGCCCCGCGCACGAGATCGCGCAGTTCGTCGAGACGCCCTTCCATCGCGGCGGATATGCGCCCCATCACGTCGGCGGCGATCTTTCTCTGCGGATTGAAGGTGGACGCCCTGTGTACCAGCTCGCCTGTTGCAAGGTTGTAAACACGCACGACGATCGTGGTACTGCCGATGTCAACAGCCGCGCCCAATCCATCACGCGGCACAAGGCGAGGAAGTTCCGTGACGCCCGATTCGTTTATCGGCGCCGACGGATAAAGCCCGCATCTTCCGCATCTTGTGCAGACAGCGCATCTCATCGCGCGGCCTCAAATAGCGCCTCAAGGTTCTCCCACGACGTAGAGGCCGGAATGTCGCAGCCAGACGAAAGGACGAAGTTCGGATACGATCCGCACTTTGCGACGAGTGCGCTCACAGCCTCGCGGATGGCGTCAGGGTTGCCTTGCGCGAGAACGGAAACAGGATCGACGTTGCCCATCACGAGAGTCTTTGCCGGTGCCTTTGCAAGCATCTCAGCCAAATCGACGGCGTTACCGAAGTGGCACCCCGCCGCCCCTTGCGCGAAGATGGCGTCCGCCGCCTTCACCACGCTGTTGCCGCAGTTGTGGTACACGAGAGGGAATGATTCATCCTGGACCGCCTCGATGATGCGACGCACATACGGTGCCGAGAACTCCTCGAGCGCAGCTGGCGAAATCACGCCCGCAAGCGGCTCGGCCATGAACACGCCGTCCGCTCCCGCCGCCTTGAACGCCTTGGCGTAGGAGATTAGGAACTCCGTCGTCTTCTCGAGAAGCGCGTGAACAGTCTCCGGCTCGTCCATGATGAGGAACATCATCTCGTTCACGTCTGCGAGACGGCCCGCAAGCGAGAACGGACCTATCATCCCGCCGAATACGGGCTTGCCGACGTCCATCGCCTTCACCTTCGCGACCGCCGAAACAGTCATCGAGCAACGTCCGACATCCGGCGGCGGCACGGCGAGTTCAGCAACGGCGTCCTCGTCACCGACAAGCTGCCCCGTCACGACCGGCACCTCGTTGTCACTGAAGCGCACGTTCGCGCCGAACGCCTCGGCCTCAACGGACAAATCCATCGGCCCGAGTACCGCGTCAACAGGCGTATTACGCGCAATCCACGCCATCGTCTCTACCTGGAGGTCAGCGGACTTCACGAACTCACCAACGGAATGTCCGAGCTTCCTTGCAACCGGGAAGGAAAGAACTGGTATGAACTTCATTTTACTATCTCCTTTTCATTTGTCCGTTTGAATGTTCTACAGGAACCCTTTCGGCGCACGCGGATCTCGATGATACCGGCAGATTTCTTTGGACGGCTCTTGAGACGAATGCGAAATTCCGTCGCGGTGGCTGGCTTCGCGAAAAGCGCCTGAGAAAAGCCGTTCAACACCGTTGTGTAGTCGGCGTCGATCTTGTCACGCCACGGGGACGCCGCATCGTCGCGAAACTGCACCGCCCATGTCTCCGGCAACGCACAGCCGGCCCGACGCGTGGCATAGTCGTCGAACCAGTACACCTCGACGCACCGTATCGTCCGAGGCGTGTCGAACTTGACATGCACCCACTCCTCCGTCCCGAGATGGTTCCAAAACGTGAGACGCGGCGGCTCGAGGTCGTCGGACGACTTCGGAAGAATGCCGTCCCACACCGCACACACGGAATCGGTGGCGTTGCAGTACGACGCCTGGACGCGCGCGTCGCGCACCTTCTCCATGACCGCCTCCGCGCTTTCGGCAAACCACGTCTGCATCTCGCCCGCGCCGCGATGGCACCACGCGAAGTACGGCACGAGCGTCAGCCCGCCGCCCGTGAGCGACACCATCCGCGTCGAAGCGATCTCGATCTCGCCTTCGGTGAATGTGGTGTTCAGCGGCAGGCAGGCATCCAGCACCTTGCCGCCGTTGTCTATCCCCTCGGCACAGAAGACAATCGGACCGCACTCCACTGCGGCCCGTCCACGATCCGCCGCGACCTTGTCATTCGCCTTGACGCGGCGAACCGGCATGTTCATCGCGACCTCCACCACGTCGCCCGCCTTCCATGCGCGGTCGAGCACGCAGTAGCCCTTCACGGGCGTGACCTTCACCGCCGCACAGTTCACCGTCACGCGGAAGTCTTCCAGCGTGCCTGGCACGACCTGTTCGTAGAGATCGCTCGGCACCGGCCGCCCCACACACCATCCCGGCACACGGATGTTAAGCGTGAAGTTTTGTGTCTCGGGTCGCACGACTTGTTGTTGTACGCTTGCTGTCTCTCCCGCGCCACAACCCGGCTCCACCTCGATCCGCACGCCGCCCTTCCACGGGTACGCCGTCTTCTGTGCGAGCCTTACCTCGCCACTGGCGAGACGTAGCGTCGCCTTGCTTTCCACGAACAGGTTCACATACGCGGCGTTCCCCTTCATCGCGTAGGCGAAGCGTCCGATCTGCGGAATGAAGCGCACCACGTTCACGGGACAGCAACTACACCCGAACCACTTCGAGCGCTTGTATCCGCCCTTCGACGCCAACGGATTCGGATAGAAGAACTCGTCGCCGCCGATGGAGACGCCGCTGATGAGTCCGTTGTAGAGCGTGCGCTCCATCACGTCGATGTACTTCGCGTCGCCGTGCAGGAGGAACATGCGCTCGTTCCAGAGCGCGTTGCCGATCGCCGCGCACGTTTCGAGGTAGGCGTCGAGATTCTGCAGGTCGTACTCGTCGCCAAACGCCTCGTGCGCACTGCCGAGCGCGGGGTCGCGGTACTTGACATGACGCCTTGCGCCGATTCCACCGTTGAGGTGGAGCTTTCGTCCAACGACGTTCTCCCAGAGCACGTCGATCGCTTCAACATACGCCGTGTTGCCCGTGAGCGCCGCGACATCGGCCATGCCGGCGTAGAGGTACGCGGCGCGGACGGCGTGTCCGAGCGCCTCCTTCTGCTCCAGCACCGGCTTGTGGTCCTGGTAGGCCGCACCCCAGATGGGCCTGAGGTCCTTGCGTCCACGCATGTCGATGAAATACTGCGCGAGCTTGAGGTACTTCGCGTCGCCCGTCGCCTGGTAGAGACGGCAGAGGCCGATCTCAATTTCCTCGTGGCCGGGCACTTCGCGGTTCTGCCCCTCACAGAGGCCGAACGTCTTTGCGACGAGGTCGGCGTTCTTGATCGCGACGTCGAGGAGCGTACGCTTGCCCGTCACCTCGTAGTGCGCCACGGCGGCCTCGTAGAGGTGGCCCACATTGTAGAGCTCGCAGGCGTCGCGGTTTTGGCTGAACGGCTTCGGGCCCATCATCTTCTCCTTGTGTCCGAGCGTGCGGGCGGTGTAAAGGTAGCCGTCCGGCTCCTGGGCGCCGGCAATCTGTGCGATGAGGTTGTCTAGGTAGCGGTCGAGTTCCTCGTCGGGATGCTGGGCGAGCGTGTAGGCCGCGCCCTCGATCACCTTGAACACATCGGAGTCGTCCCACGGCACGCCATTGAATCCGCCCTTCTCGCGCCGCGCGGCCTTCTCGAAGTTCGCGATGCGCCCGGTCTCCTCGCACTTACGGAAGTCGGTCTTGACGGTCACGAGCCTGTTCGTCTCGACGCGCGGCAGCCAGAACCCACCCGTCACCCTCACGTCATTCAGCGCCGCAGGCGAATACGGATAGCCCCCCGCCAACGACGGCAACGCCGCCGCCACGAAGGCTGTTGCAATCGCGGTACGAATCATATTTGTCTCCATACCATTCCCATTATATCCATTGTTAAAGATTTGATTTGTGAAACTCCTGCTGTTGTACATTTGCTACCGTGCGCGATAAAACAACAAGCTTACGACAACAAGATGTACCCGGCGTCGTTTCCGATGCCGTTCTATGCCTCCGCCATGACGTCATTTGCGTTTTACCGTTCAAAGTTGTTGGGCTCCCAATGGAAGATGGTTGTATGATAGCACACCATTCCATGACTTGTCAATCCCCACGGCGGTTTTTTGTGAAAATGACTGTGTCCTCAAGGGTATTCCGGGCTTCTCTTGAAGAGTATGTTTCGCTTCTCTTGAAGACAAATTTGCGGGTCACTTGGAGGGTCGTTCGCGACTCACTTGGAGAGTAATCCCCCCGTTCCCTTTAGGGTTTGAGCAGGTTGCTTTTGCCGGCCGAACTCTAATATTACGGCGCGGAACGGAGGTTTAGGTTGGCGAAATGGGTGGATGTGGGGCGGCGAAATGACAGAGGCGGCTCGGCGGGACACCAAGTTGGGGTGCCGCCAAGATGGCGGAGGTCCCAATCAATGCGCCATTCAAATCACGTTAAATACAGTTTCAACCCAGCCTTTTCCCTGATTAGTCTTTTATATTCACTCCAGCACGGCAGATCTCGGCTGCAACGTCGGCGCAGCGGGCGGCGTCGGACGTGTAGTAGTCAGCGCCCACTTCCTTGCAGAACGCCTCGGTAATCGGCGCACCGCCGATCATGATCTTCACCTTGTCGCGGATGCCAGCCACCTCCGCCGCCTTCACCACGTCACGCATCACCTCCATCGTGGTGGTGAGAAGCGCGGAACAGCAGATCACGGCGCAGTTCTGTTCCTGCGCGGTCTTGATGAAGGCGTCCGGCGGAACGTCCGTGCCGAGGTCGATCACTTCAAGCCCCTTCGACTCGAGCATCATCTTGACGAGATTCTTGCCGACGTCGTGGTAGTCGCCCTGCACCGTTCCGAGACACACCCGCCCCGTCGCCTTCGCGCCTTCCGCCGCAAGGTGCGGCTTAAGCACCGCCGCACCTTTGTTCATCGCGCGCGCGGCCACGAGCACCTCCGGGACGAACGCCTCGCCGTTTTTGAAACGAACGCCCACCACGGCCATTCCGGCCATGAGGCCGTCCTGCAAGATGGATTGCGCGCTCATCCCCTCGTCCAGCGCCTGCTGCACGAGGGCAACAACTTCCTTGGCACGACCCGCCTGAAGTTTCTCCGATATGAGCGAAAGTTCCATCCCTCGACCTCCTAAGGATTCAGCACAACGGTATCGCCGGGCTTGAAGTCGCGCTCGAGCGTCGCCTCGCCGCTGTTGCGCGTCCTGCCGCGCGTCCAGCCCGCCGGCAACTTGCTGTTGTACGCTTGCTGTCTCGGATCCACCAACCTAAACCGTCCGCCCTTCTCGCTCTTCACCTCCACGCGCACGACCTTGCCGTCCTTCATCTCGGCGGAGACGAGGAAGCAGCCCTTCGCGCGCAGGTTCTCGAACTTCGCGTCCGCGCCCGTCCAGTTGGGGAACACCTTCACGAACCCGTGGTCGCACTGGATGAGCATCGACTGTACGAACTCCATCGCGCCGATCTTCTCGACTCCATGCACGCCGTCGTGGATGTGGAAGTTCTTCTGCATGATGCTGAGCTGGTGCTTCTTGAACGCGTCGATGACGGCCTGTGCGGGATATCCCGCGCGGATCGCCGTCGCGAAGAGCTTCGGCGTCTGGTTGATGCCGGACCACGCATGCCCCTTCCCGATGGCGATGTTGCCGTCCACCGCACCGACGGCCAGCGCGCGGAATTCCGGCATCACGTCGAACGCGAACTGCTCGCCGGGAATCACGCTTTCAAGGTTGAGCGCGTTGCCGCCAGACGGGTTCGCGGAGCCGTCCGCGTTCTCCACGCCCGAGAGCATCTTCACCGGCTTGCCGTTGATCGAATACACGCCGACGGCGAGCGGGGAGAGGTGCTCGTGCATGTCCTTCCACGCGGCAAGTTTCGCCGCCGGCACATCAATCCCCATCTCGCGCAGGACCGGCGCGACATCCACAAGCGTCTCGAAGAGATGCTTCACGCAGCCGAGCGCGGGCGCGCTGTTCTTCGCAAGGCCGCTCCCCTCCCAGTGCGAATCCCACACGTTGTAGCGGTATCCGCCATCCGGCGTCGCCTCCTTCTCGCACCACTTGAGGAAGAAGTTTGCCGTCTTGTCGAGAACCGGCCACACCTTCTTCAGGTAGTCACGGTCGAGCGTGTATTCCCAGTGCGTACACATCACGGCGCACTGGAACGCGCCGTCGGAAATCTGGCTCCAGTAGCTGTCATGTCCTTCCGCGCTCGTGCCCCACGGACCGAGCGCCACGGGGTAGAACGCCGCATCGTCGATGCCGTTTGCGACATCAGGACGGCTGTTCAAATAGGCGCGCGTGTTCTTGTAGAACCGGCCCTTGCACCTGTCGAGATGCGGCAGCACCTCCTTCGCGTTGCGAATCGCCTGCGGCAGATAGTCGATGAGCGGGTCCGGCAGGGCGTCCGCCACCTCGCAGCGGTTCGCGGCAAAGCAGCCGTAGTACGTGCCCACATAGTTGTAGTTCATGTGGAAGTCGTTGTGCCACTTCGCGTTGTCGGTCGTCACCCAAATGCCATAGAGTCCGGGCGGAAACTTGCCCGAACGCACGCCCGCGCCGAGCAGATAGACCTGACCGTGATAGAAGCGGTCGAGATCTGCATCACCCGTCGTGACGCGGCTGCGGCCCCACCATTCCTTCCACCAGGCGTTGTGGGCGCTCTTGAGATTTGCGAGCTCATCCCATGTGAAGCGGCGAGAGGGGTTGGACGAGATGACAAACGCAAAGGGCACGTTGGCGCGTATCTTCGCCCATGTCATCACGTGCCCTTCGCCCGCTACCGAGAAGTTCTCAAGCTCCGTGCCGAGTACGCTCAAAGCGGCGGTGGCGTTCGTCGTCCAGCCCCGTGGATCGCCCGGCGGAAGCCGGTTGATCGTCGAGCGGCGCACGTAGAACGCCTCCTTCGACGCCTTCACCTCGACCGGGAATGACTTCCTCTCTCTGTGCACCTCCAGGTGAACGGCCCAGCTGTCGTCCGCGTCGGAGACGCCGACCATCACAAGCAGGTCCTCCGTGGACGCCACGTAGGTCTCAATCTTCACGCGCCCCTTGCCGAATCCGCCCTCGGTGCGGAGCATCGCAGCGGGCAGGTCGAGCGTGTCCGTGGACGTGACGCTGTACATTCCCGGACCGATGCTGAAGTCGGCGAAGGAGATCGGGCGGATGTTGTTGTCGGTGCCGCCACACGTGAAGTCGCCGCAGCTCCAGAGGTCGCCGCGCGTCAGCACGAACTTCTTGTGGTTGCCGTCGCCGCCGTTGACCGCGCCGAGCGAGCCGTTGCCGAGCAGAGCCGCCGTCGGGAGGTCGGTGCTGTACGAAGTACCAGGTTTCGCACTCTCCCACGTCGGGTTGAAGGCGGACGGATCCGGGAACTCCGCCGCCGGCAAGATCGCACACACCGCGACCGTCGCCGCAAGGAAGACATTCACTGTTTTTCCTGTTGCCATGGCAGTTCTCCTACTTCAGCGGGGCGCAGTTGACGTGAGAGTGGATCAAACGCCGACGGTACTCCGCCGCGCGCTCCGTGAATTCATTGAAATCGCGTTTCGCCGGATCGGGATACGTCCACAGCACCTCCGCCATCGCAAACCCGCGTGGCCAGAGCTTCCACTCCATGTCGTAGCGGTTCCACGTGTGCGACGTCCAGTTGCAGCACTGTCCGCCCACCACGTTCTTGCGCGCCTCCGGCTCGACGCCCACGAACGGATCGAACTGATAGACGCGCGCGAGGGGGAGCATCCCGCCGATGTAGATGTAGGGGTCCTCCGGGAGCCCCTGCCTGTAGTCGAAGTAGCAGTGCGACGTGGGACAACGCACGATTTCGTAGCCCTTGTTCGCCGCGAGCGCGCCCGCGCCGTGGTTGCGCCAGCACATGCCCATTGTCGTCTTCGGGAGCATGGACGTGAATGCATCGCCCTTGGCGTTCTGGTTCTTGGAATCGACGAATATCTCGTCCCACCCGATCGTGCGGCGCCCCTTCTTCGCGAGGTATTCCACGAAGTGGCGCGTGAGCCACGGCTGGATGTCCTCCACACCCTTCAGCCCCTTCTCCTTGATAAACGCCTGGCACTTCGCACACTTCGTCCACGCGCGGCGGGGACACTCGTCGCCGCCGATGTGGATGACCTCTGAGGGGAACAGCTCGCACACGTAGTCCAGTACCTTCTCGACGAAGCGGATGGCGTCGGGATTGCCCACGCACATCACGCTGTTGAGGACTCCGCGCGACAGCGGCTGGCGTCCGTGTTTTAGGATGTCGTTGGGATCGCAGCTCAGTTCGGGATACGCGCAGAGCGCGCAGAGGAAGTGTCCGGGGAACTCGATCTCCGGCACCACGGTGATGTGCCGCGCCTTCGCGTAGGCGAGAATCTCCTTCACGTCGTTCGCGGTGTAGTAGAACGGCCCCACCTTCTCGCCAAATGAACGCGGTTTCTGTCCCTTGCGCGTCACCCACTCGTCGCCGTACTTCACGAGCTCGGGGAACTCGGGTATCTCCAGCGTCCACGACTGGTCGTCCGTGATGTGCCAGTGGAACACGTTGAACTTGAACCACGACATCTGCTCAAGCGTGCGCTTAACAACCTCCTTGCCGAAGAAGTGGCGCGCGTCGTCGAAGTGGACGCCGCGCCACTTGAACTTCGGCGCGTCCTTGATCTCCACACACGGATAGACATGGCACTTCTTCTGCGCGTCCGTCCGCCCCATGTGGAAGAGCGTCATCTTCGCGTAGTACGCGCCAGCATCGTCGGAGTAGCGGATCGTCATGCCGTCCGGCTTGATGGAAAGCTCGTACCCCTCCGGTGGGATGCCATCGACCTTCTCCATCTTCGGCGGCTTCGTCGCCCAGTACTCGCCGCCCGTCACGCGCATTTCCTGCGGCGCGGGTATGATGGTGGCGGTCGGCGGCGGTGCGGCAAACGCCACAAGCGACATCGACAGAATGCCCGTCGCGACCAACGTAACTCTGGTAGTGAGGAGATTTTTCATTGAATCATCCTTTCAAAGGTACGTGTTTTCTGTTGTTTCCCACATCAGTCTCGCGCGGCGCGGACGAATGCCTCAAGGTTCTCGCTCTTCGTCTGCGGACCAAGCGCGCAGCCGGAGCAGAGGACAAGTCCACCCTTGCCGCGGAAAATATCGCACACCTTCCGCGCCGCCGCATACACCTCGTCGGGCGTGCCCGTCACGAAGAGCGCGGGATCGACGTTGCCGGAGAGCGTGAACTTCCCGTGCGCAATCTCGAACACGCGGTTGGCGTCCGTTTTCCAGTCGAGCTCGTAGGCGGGGCACCCGGTCTCCACGAGATCTGGGAGAATCGGGTTCACGTCGCCGCAGATGTGGCAGAGGTACGGGATGCCGCGCGCCTTCAAATCTGCCGCGAGGCGCGTTTCGCGTTCCTTCGCGAACTGACGGAAACATGCGGGGGATATGACGCTGCATCCCTCGGAGCTGTTACCGTAGCTCGTCATGTGCGCTCCCGTGGCGAAGCACAGCTCGTGCATCTTGAGCGCGACGGAGTACGTGGCGTCGAGGAGTCGGTTGATGTCTTCCTCATAGTCCTCGTCGAGGAGGTCCATCATGAACTCGTCCATGCCCGTGAGGATGCACGCGAGCGAGAACGCGCCTTGGTCCGCGTTGATGCGGATGAAGCGGTCGTTCTCGTTGCCCCACTGCACGAGGCGCTCGGCGGCTTCAAGATAGTGGCGGACACGCGGCGACGCGAGGAGGTCAACCTCATTCACCTTGTCCGGCAGCTCCTCAAGCGGAACGGGCTGTGTTCCCTTCGCTACGGCTGCAAGGTCGTCGGGGTACATCACGTCCGCCCCGCACGCCGAGGCGAGTAACGCCGTATCGACGTCCAGCAACACGCAGTCGAGGTCATACTTCATCGTCGCCTCGGTCATGGCCTTCACCATCACGTCGGGACTCTCGCGGAACTGCTTCTGCGTGAAGCCCGCCTCGCGCACTGCCATCAGGAAGTTGTGCGCCATCACGGGAATGCGCTCGACAATCTCTCCCGCGAACGCCCTCTTTACCAACTCTATTCTTTCGCCCATTTCAGCATCTCCTATTTGGTGAGTATTTCGGCGGCGGAACGGGCTGCGGCGATGATTTCCTCTTCGCCCGGTATTACGCCACCTTCCATCAGCATTCGACCAGCGCACACCACCGTGTCAACGCACGACGGGTCTGCCGCGTAAACAAGGTCGCTAGTGCGGTTGAATCCCGGCACCAGCGGCAAGCGGCCAGGATCGAGTATCACGAAATCAGCCTCCGCGCCAACGCGGACTTCGCCCGCGTCGAGGCCAAACGCCTGAGCGCCGCCGCGAGTTGCAAGGTCGTATATCGTCTTGGCGGAAGCGCATGTAGGGTCGCCGCTCTCTATCTTCGCAGCAAGCGCCGCGCACTTCATTTCCGCGAACATCGAGAGGGAGTTGTTCGAAGAAGCTCCGTCGGTGCCGATTGAAGCGCGGCATCCGCCCATCTCGACCGCGCGCTTGAACGGGAAGAGCCCCGATACAAGCTTCATGTTCGACTGCTGGTTCTCGCAGATCACCGCGCCCGTGTCCGCGATGATGCGAATGTCGTCGTCTGTCAAATGGACGCAATGCGCCATCACCGTCTTGGGGCCTAGCAGCCCGATGTCGTTCAAGTAGGCGACGGGCGTGCGCCCGCCATGTTCCTTCATGCAAGTCTCAACCTCGAAGCGCGTCTCCGCCACATGTACGTGGATGAAAGTGTCCTCCGCCTTCGCGCGCGCGGCGATGTCGCGCAGGGACTGTTCGCACACGGTGTAGATCGCGTGCGGAGCGAGCGTCGCGAATACGCGGCTGGAAGCGTCGCGCGGCAAACCGGCGAGCGCGGCGTTGGCGGCCACGTTCTTTGGGTCGTTGTGGCCGAGGCCACCTATCTCAATCGTCTGCATCGACACCGCACAGCGGATTCCCATCTCCTCGGCGGCGCGCGCAACGGCCGGAGCGTACCAGTACATATCATTCGCGAACACGGTGCCGGAACGTATCAGTTCCAGAATCGCGAGGCGCGTACCGGCGTAAACGATTTCGTCCGTAAGGTGCGCCTCCGCCGGCCAGATGTGTTCCTGCAACCATGGCATAAGCTCAAGGTCGTCCGCGTAGCCACGCAGAAGGCTCATAGCGAGGTGCGTGTGGCAGTTGTAGAACGCGGGCACGACGGGACGCGGACGCGACTGCGACGGTTCTGACGGCGTGATTGACGCGATGCGCCCGTTCTCCACCGCGATATCCACCGCGTTGCCGTCAAGTTCGAGATTCTTGAATGATGTCTGCATGTGTTGCCTTCCTTATGGTCAGTCGAAAAACATCGTCTTCACCGGATCTGGTACGAGCGCGATATGGTCGCCGTGTCGCAGGCGCGAGTCGCCCGGGGCGCGGACGACGACGTGCGTCTGGCGTCCGTCGAGGATTACATGTACAAGCGTCTCCGCGCCAAGCGGCTCGACGATGTCCACCGTCGCCGTCAGGGCATCCTTCGGAGCCCCTTCCGCAGGGAGTAGTCTGATATGTTCTGGGCGCACCCCTGCCGTGCGTCCTAGATCAAGCACTCCCGGCGGGAACAGGTTCATCGGCGGCGTGCCGATGAACGACGCCACGAACTTGTTCGCGGGACGGTCGTAAACCTCAAGCGGCGGCGCTGCCTGCTGAATGCGCCCGCTCTCCATCACAACGATGCGGTCGCCCATCGTCATCGCCTCGGTCTGGTCGTGCGTAACGTATATCATCGTTGCGCCGAGGCGGTGGTGAAGGCGCACGATCTCCGCGCGCATCTCAACGCGCATCTTCGCATCGAGGTTGGAAAGAGGCTCATCGAAGAGGAACACCGCCGGCTCGCGCACAATCGCGCGCCCTACGGCCACGCGCTGGCGCTGTCCACCGGAAAGCGCCTTGGGCAAGCGGTCAAGGTATGCGCCAAGGCCAAGCGTCTCCGCCGCCGCATCCACGCGCCGCGCGATTTCATCCTTCGGAACGTGCCGCAGACGCAACGCGAAACTCATGTTCTCGCGCACGGTCATGTGCGGATAGAGAGCGTAGTTCTGGAACACCATCGCGATGTCGCGGTCTTTCGGCGGCAGGTTCGTCACGTCGCGCCCGCCGATCTCGATGCGCCCCGACGTGGACAGCTCAAGCCCGGCGACCATGCGCAGAGTCGTGGACTTGCCGCATCCACTCGGCCCCACCAGCACCAGAAACTCGCCAGGACGCACCTCAAAAGTGAAGTCTTCAACTGCTGGTTTCTGTCCCTTTGCGTAGATCTTGCAAACGTGGGCGAAGGAAACACCCGTCTGGCGAGATTCCTGCATTGCCGCAAAGTCCCAGTCAGTTGAACACGGCGTGTCCCTGCGAGTCGATCGAGACGAATCCAAGCGCCTCCATCTGTTCCAGCATCCTATGCGCCTCTTCCATCGAGATTTTCGGATCGCGGCTCTTGAGCGTGTTCACTATCCGCTTCCGCGAACGGCAACGCTGCTTCTTCAGGAAAGCGGCCGCGCTGGACAGCTCGTCCGGCGTATCCGGGAACAGTGTTTCCGCCGGCTGGGCGGGCACAGGCTCTGGAACTTCCTTCGGCGCAGGCTCGGGCTTCTGTTCCTCGACGACGGCAACAGGCTCCTCGGCAGGAGGCGTCGCCACCGGCGACTCCGTCACCGGCGGAACTTCTGCCGGAGGTGCCTCAGTCTTCTTGCGGCGTCCGCGCGTCTTTGGCTTCGGCGGCTCTTCTGCGGGAGCTGGAGGCGGAGGTGGCGTACACAAGGCGATGACGGCTGATGGCGTTTCGCGCACCTCGAAATCCCCGTCTCCGGCCACTGCCACGGCGGATCCCGTCTTCCATGCCTCGATGCGCATTATGAATTCGGGATTCAGCCACACGGGCAAACCGTCGCTCTTTGTAAGCTTTATGAACATATTCCATTCTCCAAATACTACTTTTCCAACTGCTCTATCAAGCGTGGGATGATTTCAAGCGCATCGCCGACTATGCCTAGATCCGCCACGCCGAATATCGGAGCGTTAGGATCGGTGTTGACGGCAATGATCGTATCAGCGCCACGGATTCCCTCCAGATGCTGGATGGCCCCTGAGATGCCGAAACAGAGATAGAGCTTCGGGGCCACGGTCTTACCGGTCTGGCCCACCTGGCGCGTGGCGGGACACCATCCGGCATCGACGCACGCGCGCGAGCAGGAGACTTCACCGCCAAGCAACTCGGCGAGGCGCGCGAGCAACTTGAAGTTCTCCGCGCTCTTGAGGCCGCGTCCGCCCGATACGAGCACGTCGTACGCGGCGATGTCCACCGCGTCCGGATCGCGCACGGTCTTCACGAGCTTCGTCTGCGGCGCGATCAGCTTCAGCGCCTCCGCGAGCACCGTACCCTTGTGCTTTGGGTCGATCTCGCCCTTCTTGAAAACCTTGGGACGCACGGTGGCCATCTGCGGACGGTGGTTCGGCGTCATGATGGTGGCCATGATGTTGCCGCCGAACGCTGGACGCGTCTGGTGCAGGAGCATCTGCATCGCGCCCGTATCCTTGTTCCTCGTCTCCTCGATCTTGAGCATCGTGCAATCAGCCGTGAGGCCGGTGCGAACCTTCACCGCAACGCGCGCGAAGAAGGCGCGTCCAACGGCGGTGGCACCGGCAAGAACGACCTCCGGCTTGTGCTTCTCGACGAGCTGCGCGACGGCGTCCACATAGACGTTTGCCTCGTAGTCGGCGAGGTTGGGGTTGTCCACCTTGTAAACGACGTCCGCGCCGGCGGCGACGAGCGACTTTTCCGCTTCGGCGGGAAGTCCGCTTCCAAGCAGCACTGCGCAAACCTTCGCGCCGCTGCCGCGCTGGGTCTTCAGCTCCTGCGCCTTCGCGAGAAGCTCGAAAGCGACATCCGCAACGACGCCTCCGTGCTGCTCCGCGAACACCCAGATGTCCTTGTACGATTCGATGTTCGCCGTGCCGTAAACCCTCTGCTTCACTTCCGTGATGGCGTTGAACGGACACGACTTCACGCATGCGGAACAC
Source organism: uncultured bacterium (assembly GCA_902779865.1). Taxonomy (GTDB): domain Bacteria; phylum Verrucomicrobiota; class Kiritimatiellia; order RFP12; family UBA1067; genus RUG572. Next base: position 23,472 of record CACZDG010000022.1, on the reverse strand, counting down.
GCCTTGCAGGCACTCGCGTCCACAACAGCTAGCTTGCCGACCTTGTTCGCGCCAGGTTTGTCCACCATCGAAAGGGCACCGAAGCCGCAGCCCTTCACGCACTTGCCGCAGCCCTTGCACTTGGCCGGGTCGATGAAGATTGGAGCGTCAGCCATTTTTCACCAGGCCTTTCTGCTTGAGGAATCCGGCTATTTCACGCGCGCCGGCGGATGCGTCGCCGCGAGCATCGATCTTGTTTCCACCACCCTTCGTCGGCGGCGGGAAAATCGTCACGACCTTCGTAGGAGAACCGGTGAGACCGATCCAGAGGGGATTCGCGTCTATCGCCTTTTCATCCAGTATCGTGACCTGTGCCTTCGCTGCGTCCATCCATCCGACAAGCGATGCGAAGCGCGGCGTAGAGGCCTCCTTCACCACAGTCATCACGGCGGGGAGAGCGCCCTCAATGACTGCCGTACCGTCATCCATGAGGGATTCAACCGTAAAACGCCCGTCAGCCACATCCAGTTTCTTCACGTACGTCACCAACGGCATGTCGAGAAACTCGCTCACGCCAGGGCCGACCTGGGCGGTGTCGCCGTCGATCGCCTGTTTGCCGAATAGGACGAGGTCGGGCTTTGCGCCGCCGCAGGCCTTCTTGATGGCCTGCGACAGCGTGTAACTTGTCGCGAGGGTGTCCGCACCGCCGAAGGCGCGAGACGACACGAGAAACGCGTCGTCCGCGCCGCGGGCGAGCGCCTCGCGGAGAACGGCCGTCGCCTGCGGCGGCCCCATGGAGATCACCGTGACGTGCGCACCGTTGGAATCCTTCAGCCGCAGCGCCTCCTCAAGGGCATATTCGTCGAACGGGTTGACGATCGACTCCACGCCCTCTCGCATCAGGGTGTTGGTCTTGGGGTTGATCCGGACGTTCGTGGTGTCCGGCACCTGCTTCACGCAGACGACGACACGCATGGCTACTTGCTCACTCCAAAGCGGTACTCGGTGTGCGAACGGAACACCTGGCCGGGGCGGAGCTCCGTGGACGGGAAGTCCGGACGGTTTGGCGAGTCAGGGGCGTGCTGCGTCTCAAGCGCAACACCGGCGAACTGGCAGAGGTGCTTGCCTGCCGCCTTCGCCGGCAGCTCAGTTGTCATGTTCTGCGCACCATACATCTGCATGCAGGGCTCGGTGGTCCATATCTCCATCGTGCGGCCCGATACTGGATCACGCATGAGGACCGCTTGCTTGAGTTCTCCAATTTTCCCACGGAGCACGAAATTGTGGTCGTACCAGTTGTCCATAGGGGCAAGCGACTTGTCCGCCTTCATGAGGTCGGCCTTCGCACCAATCGCGCGGAGGGTCGTGAAGTCGAAGCCCGAGCCCTTCACGGGAACGTTCTTCGTGGGGATGAGGCCCACAGTGGTCTTCGTGTACTCGTCGGCGAAGATCTGGAGCTCCTGGCCGAGGACGTTACCGCTGGACTCGCCCGCGAGGTTCCAGTAGGAGTGGTGCGTGGGGTTGATCACCGTGGGCTTGTCGGTGGTGGCGTAGTAGTCAACCGACCAGATGTTGCCAGGGAGCACCTTGTACGTGACGCGGCAGGTCACCTTTCCGGGGAAGCCCATCTCGCCGTCCGCAGAGACGTAAGTGAACACGATGCCCTGCACGGGGCCGCGGCTCATCATGGGAGTTGCCTTCCACACCTTCTTGTCCCAGCCATCGGGACCGCCATGGAGCGTGCAGTGGCGCTGCGTGGCCTCGGTCTTCTTGTCCTCGTTGATCGGCAGCTTGTATTCCTTGCCGTCGAGCGTGAACTTGCCCTCCGCGATGCGGTTGCCGTAGCGGCCGATGAGCGTGCCCATTGAAAAGCCGTTCTTTTCGTACTCGCCGGGCGTGTTCCAGCCAAGCGTCACGTCGGCGAGGTTGCCGAACTTGTCGGGGGCGTAGCAGCGCACGAGACGCCCGCCGTAGTCGGACACGTCGATAATGAGACCGTCCGGACTCTGGAGACGGTATATCTTCGTCTCCGTGCCGTCAGCTAGCTTGCCGAACGGCTTTGCCTCGATGGAACGTGCGCGGGCGAACCTGCCCTGCATGCGATCATGGCGAGCCAAACGCCTTGCCGCAGGGGCGTTCGGTTTGGCGGCGTCCTTTACAACCGCAGGTGCGTTCGGTTTGGCAGCGTCCTTTGCGGCGGCAGGAGCGTCCTGCGCCGGAACGAGACCCGCGCACATCGCGCAGGCTGTTGCTATGAGAAGTTTCTTCATGATTTTTTCCTTTGTTTTTGTGGTTAACCTTTGAAGATGAAGAATTTACGCGCGATGAAGTTCACGAGGAACGACACCGCCACCTCGATAAACAGCGCAATGGTGGTCTGAAGCCCCGCGAGGTGGATGAGCATCCAGGAGATGCCAGTCGCAAGCGCCATCGCCCCCGCCGCCGCGCCGAAGAACATCCCGAACTCCTTGTACCACGCGAACTTGCCGGGACGGAACACGAACGCACGGTTCATCAGCCAGCAGAAGACGTTCGCGACGGAAAAGCCGATTGCCGTGTCCACCGCGAAACGGAAACCGCGCGCAAAGCGCGAAAGCTCAACGGACGGAAGACCGAACCACTTCACCGCCCAGTCATCCGCGCCGAGACACCGGCAGCACGTAGAGGCGAGAACGTAAAACACGGCCATCTGCACAAGGGTAGAAGCCACGCCTATCGCGCCGTACTTGACGAACTGCGCGAACGGCCCGCTGTCGTTCGAAAGGAACCTGCGCCACGCAGGACGCGATTCAGATATGTCGTTTTCCTGTTGCATGATCTATAACTGGTGGGCGCGGGGGGACTTGAACCCCCACTCCTTTCGGAACTGGAACCTAAATCCAGCGTGTCTGCCATTCCACCACGCGCCCGGAAACGACGCATAGTATATCACATTTCCGCAAACAGTGCATAAAAAGCGTGTGAAAAGCCACAATGGCTCCTCACCTCGTCATTTTTCGCACGTCGGCACGGCGAGCGTCGGGCGTGACGACAAGGTCCTTCAGCTCGCCGTTCACCACGCAGCCTTCAATGGTGGTGTTCTTCGGCGCGTGGAGCTTGAAGTCGCAGTTCCAGTACTTCGGCAGGCGTGTCGAACACAATCGGCGCCGGCGCGTACGCGAACGCAGATGCTGCAAGTCCTGCGGATACAATAAGTATTCTCGTTTTCATTGTTTATCCTTTCAATCTAACACGAACAACCATCATGAGCCTCTTGGGCTTTTGTCCCTGTCAATGTTCAAGGAGGAACACTGCCGTGGAATGCTTCGGCAGCTTCCAGGTGAAGCGGTCGGTGTTTTCGGCCACCGGCTTTTCCGTCGTGATCTCCGTAATCTTCCGCGCCCTGCGCGGCAGCGCGATCTCGTAGTCGCCCGCCTCGCGCGTGTGGAGCATGAGCCACGCGGAGTTTGCCGAAAGGACGACGTCGGAATCCGTATAGACATGGACGCCCGCTGTCTTGTAGATGGCGCGTAGCTCGTCCGCGCTCTTCATCTTCAGCGTCTCGTACGTCTCGCCGCCGGTGAGGCGCTTCACGCGCTCCCACGAAAGCGCAGTCTGGCTCGCGTATGCGGGCGCATGGAAGAACACGAGCGTGCGCCCCTGCTCCTTCAGCTTGAGCGCAAGCGCGTACTGTTCGTCGGAGAGGTACTGGCAGTCGAGAAACGCGATGACCTTCGCCTTGCCCTTCACGACGGCGTCGAGGTCTTCGGCCAGATACCAGTCGAACGGTGCGCCGGCGCGGTAGAACTCGCCCATCTGCTTGACGTACAACTTCTCAGTCACGGTGTCGGCGAACTTGCCGCCATGTCCGGTGTAGAATCCGCTCTGTGGCTGGGAGACGACGGCGACCTCCGAATGATGCGAGCGGTCGTGCCGGAGCGCCACCTCGGCCCACTTCCTCATACGGCCCACGGCATCCACCAGCTGCGGGTCGCGGAACGTGCCGCGCGTAAGGTCCATGTACCAGAGTCCCGTGCCGTGCGTGACGGTCATGCCGAACTCGCGGTAGAGGAGCGCAAGCGACTCTTCCATCGTGGTCACGGTGCAACGGCGGTCGGGGCGCTTCTTCCGCTTTTCGAGGTGCGTCATGTCGTCGCCTTCGTCGATGAAGAGCTTGCCGTGCAGGGCCGCACTCGCGAGGTACTGCCGCTGCATGCCGTCCTCGCCTAGCCTGCGGCGCCTGTACGAGTGTGGCGCGGAGAGCATGTCGAGGTTCTTGGAGAGGTACATCTTGGCCGTGCCGCGGTGGTCGTTCTCGTTAGCCCACGTATCCTCGGCCACATAGCCGTAGAACGCAAGCGTGGGAAGAGCGCCCTTCGCCTCGTCTTTCACGATGCCGCAGTAGTGGTCGATCATCTCCACCGTCACCTCGTTGCAGCATTCGAGGTAGTCCAGCACGCGGCGTCCCTTCGCCGGATCGCGCCACCCGTCCTGGTTTTTGCACCGTTCCTCTTTGCCGGGCAGCATGACGGACACGAAATCGGCCTTCGGGTCCTTGAACGCCTCGCGGAGACGACCGACGTCGTTGCCATATTTTCTGCGAAGATAGCGTACGAACGCCTGCCGCATCGGCTCGGAGAGGTCTCCCCAGGCGCTGCTGGGCTCGTGCCCCCACACATCCCAGCTGAAATGCTCACCGCACGGACCGCTCGCCACGTGTATTCCCATCAGGTGGTCGCCGTAGCGGTCGAGAAGATGGCGCACGGCCTTGCGGTAGTACGGCGAAAGCTCCTCGCGGCACGTGAGCGACGCAAACGACTCGCGCACCTGCATTCCCTTCCGCCCCGGAGCATATACGTGCCGTTCAGACGGATTCGCGGCGCTCCACCAGTCCGGCGCGGTGTAGAAGACACGCGGGAGAAACGCGGCCTTCGGCGCCCACGAGAGAAGGTTGTCGATGTGGGCGTCCTGGTACGTCATCCCGAACGATCCGTCCTTGCGCCAGTACGGATGCCGGTAGTGCGGAAACGAGCCGAACATCGCAAACAGCTCCATGCCGGCGGCCGACATGTCCTTTGTGTCCTTCTCCTGCGGCTCCCATTGCCAGAACATCATTGCCGCAACGGGTTTCCCGTCGTGGTACAGCCCCGGTGCGCCGTTCAGTTCCGCCACGCGCCACCCTGCGCCGGGCGCCGTTAAAGATGCCATGCACATTGCCGCAGCCGATATTGCGGCGTCGAGCCGTGGGACGGACCTCGCCCTTGGATTCGGCACGATTTCATGCGTGATTGTTCCGTCGGCCGCACGTTTCGCGCTCACGCGATGTCCGCCGGGCAGGCGTAGGTTGCGGAACGAGACCTCCTTGCCATCCCACTCCTTCGGGAGCGCAGGGAAGAGACGATAAGTGTTCGAGTGGGGATCGTATGACAGCAGCATTTCCTGTATACCGCGCGCATAGCCGAAGTTCGCCTCCAATGTAAACGGGCGGTACGTAAATCTGGAAAGGCCGCACTTCAACTGGTCTCCGTTCACGTTGAACCCGTTTCGCGCGGTGAACGCACGGGCGAAATCCTTCAAGTAGCGATACGCCCTGTCACCGCGTCCAAGCCGAGCCTCGAAACACCCCGCCCATGGAAACGAGAAACCGACCCACAATCCAGTGCCGAGACCCTCCCACCATTCCACCGACTTCACGAAGTCCACACCGTTCTCGCACGGGACGTTCGTCAGCGGAAACACCTGAATGAGGTGCGACGGATGCCGATGCGAGTCCTTGAGCGGGTTTCCCGCGGAGATTTCGAGCGTACCGTCCTTCGTGACGTTAGGCGGACCGAACGTACCGACGTATGACCTCCACTTCACCGTCTCGTCCGCGTTCCCGCACGCCTCGGCGAGGCGCGAGAGCCACACGTAGAAACTGTCGAGTATCGCCCTTTCATAACTGGAGTTCGCGTTGAGGAAGCACGAGTTGCCGTTGCCTCCGAACTCCGGCGAACATGACAGGGTGAGCTTCCTCACGCCATCGACGACCTTCCACGAGTGCTCGAGTCCTGCTGCCAGTTCGCGTCCGAACGCGAGGTACTTCGCGGCCTTCTCGGGCGTCGGGTCGTAGTCCCATGCATCGCAAAAGGTGTTGAACGCCCAGATGCCGTGAATCGGCGGCAGCGTATAGGCGGTCCAGCCGAGAATAGGCTGCGCCGCGTATCCCATCGTCGGTGGTATGACGGCGCCGTCGCCTCCCTTGAATATCTTGCGGCAGAACTCACGGCACTCGGGAAGCCGCTCGATGTAGAAGTCCGCAAACGCCTCAAGCGCTTCGACACATCCGGCCGGCCCCGCCGCCCAGTACGTCATTTCGGTGTTGAGGTCGTTGTGGTAGTCGCCATGCCACGGCGGAAGCTTCCCGTCGTCCGCAGTCCACAGGCCCTGAAGCGCGAGCGGGGCACATCCGGCGCGCGCGCCGGCCCCGTAGAGATAGATTGCGAAGTCGTAGAGGCGCTGCAATTTCGGGTCGGGGATGGACACTTCGCTCTCCGCATTGAACTTCGGCCAGAAAGCGGAACGCGGAGCATCACATGCGGGACGGAACCTCACGCCGGACTCGAAGTCCCTGTCGAACCTGTTGCCCGCGCCCTTGCGCCGCAACCGCCTGTAAACCGCCTTGCCGTCGTCGATGGCGATTTCGGGCTCAGGATAGCCACCGAGCTCGGCGAATGACGGATTCTCCACGAACTCCTTGGAGTCAAACGTGACGCCGTCAGGGACACGCATGGAAAGGAGCGTATCGCCGTCGTCGAACCATGCGACAATGTCCCGGTCGCCGGACGGCGTCGCCACGGTCACCGTCGCGGAGGCGGTCGAGCCGTCGAGCCTGAAACGCCGTAGAGACTGTCCCTTGCCGAGCTTCAGTACGAAACGCACGCCAGGAAGCTTCGTCGCTGAATCCCCCTTGTCGAAAATCTCCTTGCGCCGACCGTCATCCTTCTTCATCACCGTGTCAACGAGCATATCCCATGTGAAATTGGGAGAGTCGCAGCATGTAGGCCAGATGTTATGCCAGAAGTCCGCACGGTCGAGAGTGACATTGAGCGTATTGCCGCCACCCCAGATAAGCGCGCCAGCGCTGCCGTTTCCCAGCGGAATGCCATCGTCCCACGAGGACACGGGGGCGACGAGGTCGAGAAGCGACTCGCCGTCATAATTGTCCCGCATGATCAGCACATCCTTCCTGCGCGACGCGGGCGTGACGACGAGGTCCTTCAGCTCGCCGTTCTCCACGCGGCCCTCAATGGTGGTGTTCTTCGGCGCGTGGAGCTTGAAGTCGCAGTTCCAGTCCTTCGGCCACGCGGGCAGGAGGAAGATCTTGTCGCCTTCGTACTGCATGAGCATCGACTGGATCGTGCTCAGGAAGATTCCGCCCTCGTCCTGGTCCGGACACCAGTTGAAGTTCGGGCCCCAGTACGCCGGCCAGCGGTAGATGTTCTTCGAGTGCGTGAGCGCGCGGCCCGCGATATGCACCCGCGCCTCCTCCGTCATGCCGAGATACGCCGCGTTCACCTCGTCCTGCGCCCAGCCGTGGTAGAGCTTGTACATGCGTCCCTCGCGGTACGAGTGCCGTCCGATCTCCACGTTCGGCTTCTCGAACGAGCAGAGCCGGAACGGGAACACGCAGTAGAGCTCCGGCGTCTCCAAGTTGTGCCGGCTCGCGAATTTGTCCGCCGGCGCGAACGCGACCTTGTCGCCGAGCTTGCGCGTGGGCAGCTCGGGGATGCGCGCGCGGATCTTCGCGAAGAGCGCGCGGTCGTCCTCGGAAAGGACGCCCTTCGGCAGCGCGAGCAGCATCTCCGTCACGCACGTCAGGCCCGCGATCTCCGGCATCGGGTTCGTGCAGTTCCACCACATCTCCGTCGCCTGCGCGGGATGCATCAGGTAGCGTCCGTTCGCGTCAAGCTTGTAGTGCTCGTCGAAGTAGCGCACGTACTCGCGGACGGACGGCAGGGCCTTCGTCTTGAGCCATGCGTCGTCTTGCGTGAAGGCGTAGTAGCGGAGAAGCATCAGCGAAAGTTCCAGCTGCCCCACCCATTCGTACTTGTGCCAGCCGCTCAGCTGGAGCTTGTCCGTGCGGTCCTTCCACGCACCCTTCTCGTACTGCAAAAAGCGATTGGCGCTGTACACGCTCAGGAAGTGGTCGCCCCACGGCTGCATGCACTCCGGGAAGTACGCGCCGCCGTGGCCGAGGTACTTGCGCGTGCGCTTCATGTTGAAGTCGATGAGGCCGCAGTACATGTTGAACAGCGGCTGGAGCATGTCGAGGTCGCCGGACGCAAACATCGTGTAGTAAGGCAGGCGCGTGTTCTGCCACCAGTAGCCATGTCCCCATTGGCGGTAGTCGGGATCGCCCTTGTGGGTCATCGTGAAGAGCGACCCGTTGAAGCGGATCGGGAGGCGTCCGCGTCCCGTGCACCCGTTGAGGTAGCGCTGCGCGGCGTAGCGCAGCGTGATGGCCGCACACTCGTCCGTGACGCTCGCCGCGCCGAAGGAGCGTTCCAGAGGCACGCCATTGACGACGATCTTCGCGATGCCGTTTCGCGACACGACGACCTCGATCGCGGTCTTGCGTCCCGCGCGGAGTTTCGTCGGATGTACGAACCAGTTATGCCCGGCGACAAGGCGTATCTGACCGTTGAGTACGTCAACGAGGAATCCGTCGCCCCTCCCCGGCGTCACGTTGTCGAGAAGCCGCTGCGGCTTCTCGAAACGATCCGTCGAGAACGTGCACGCAAAGCGGAAGGCGTTGCCGTCGCGGCGGTCGCGGGGCGACCGCCCTACCGTATCGCCTGCCTTGGGCACGCCCGAATACAGCACATTCCCGTCGAGCTCAACCTCGGCGGACACGAACGTGCCGAGGAAGCGGTTCCCGCCCTTGGAATCTACGCCAAGGCTCAGCGGCAGCTTGTCGTTGGTCGGCAGCGCATACGGCTTGCGCGGCGCGTTCTTCGCCGCGTCGGACGGCGTCACGTCGATGTGGCTGCGGCCCCAGAACGCGCGCCAGGCGGCGATATGCGCGGCGCGCTTTGCCTCCTCGTCGTCGATGGTCCAGCCGTCGCGGTCGAGCATGTCGTTCGTGCGACGCAGCCATTCGGCCTCGTCCTTGCACGGGTGCAGGCACGTGATCGCGGTGAGGAAGAGGGTACGTGAAGGTACGTCGAATGACAACAAGCGTACAACAGCAAGGTCGCCACCTTGTTGTTGTACGCTTGCTGTCTTCCCCACGATCTTCCTCGTCACGCCACCGAAGACTCGGTTCGAGAGCAGATCAGGTTTTCCGAGATTGCCCGTCGCCTGATAGTAGTCGTAATACTTCATCATCTTCGCGACCGTCTCGTTCCGGTTCACATGGCACCACCCGCCCGGCACGAGACGGTCGGCGTTGATCGTGAACGTGATCGGCTTGCCGTTCTCGGTCGCGCCGCCGAACTGGTTGTCGAGTTCTCTTCCGCCGCACTCCTTCTCGCCGCCGGGGTAGAGACGCCAGTTGACGACTTTCGCCTCGACGTCCGGCGCGCCCTTCACATCGCACACCGCAATCGAATCCGTCCCCTGCTGGATGCGGTATCGCAGCGACACCGCCCGCCCGCCGCTCTTCCACGACGCCTCGAACTCGCCGCGTTCCATCGAGAGTTCCTGCCGGTACGATCCCTCATCGACGGGCGACTTCGTCTCGTAGTCAATCGCGCCAGTCTTCACGTGGCGTCCGCCCTCGTTCCACGAATCGGAGTTCTGAAGTACGGTGTGCAGCGTACCGGCGGCGTCCAGCCACGCCATCGCGCCGACCTCGCCGTTGCCGAGAACCATCATGCCCTTCTCGTCTGCTGCAGGCGTGTCGAACACAATCGGCGCCGGCGCGTACGCGAACGTAGATACCGCAAGTCCTGCGGATGCAATAAGTATTCTCGTTTTCATCTTATGCTCTTTCTTGGCGATTCATTGTCGTGCGCCATTAGTGTATCATATTTTTCCACCGACGTAACTGCGATTATGGTGCGGAACGTACACGGGGACTGGGAATGCCGCCATCTTGGCGGCTTTGAGTGATAGACCTCATAAATATATGTGGTCAGCAGTCCTCCGGATAAAACATGTCTTCGAACTCATGCCGCAGCTGGCCATCCTTCGCAAAGCACAATGCATCGATGTCCTGCGCGACGCTTTTCCCCTTTCAAGGAACTTCCAGTAGTATGGCACTCCTCCAAATACCATGAATAGCTCGGCTATGTCGCTGTCTGGCAGCGACAGCCTCATTGAACGGCACAATTCACGGCACTCGCCAAGCGAAAACGGCTCCAGATGAATCCGGTCCGTGACACGATTGTAGAGTCCGCCCTGAAGGGGTAGTATAGCATAAACACCACGAACGCGATAGACCGGAGTGTTGAGCCCTCGTGGACTGGGGTGTACAAGGCTCTTAGACTGGGGTGTAAAGCCCTTTTAGACTGGGGTGTACGAGGCTTTTAGACTGGGGTGTAAAGCACTATTAGACTGGGGTGTAACGCACCTGTGGACTGGGGTAGGAGTTGCCTAGGTATTAGTGGGGTTTAAAACGGCATTGACGTTTCACTTTGTGAGTGCGGATTGGTCTCCCCTGCCTTTGGTCGGAAGCGTGAAATCGGCCGGCTTGCCCTTCACCTGGCGCGAGAGGAAATCAAACCCTGCGGGATAGTTGCCGGCATGGCCTCCCTCGAACAGCGTGAAACGTACGTTCCTCGACGTGCGGCGCAGATGTATTCTGTTGCGCGAATCGTAGAACGGATCCTTGGGGCCGTCGTACTTGAGGGCGTCAGGCACTTTCTGGGTGTCCTCGATTGCCTTGATATCGGATTCTGCGATGCGGTCTTTCTCTTCCGCAAGGGCGTTGTACGCACGGATGGCATGTCCTACTGGGACCGACCCGCGCCAACCGTCGTGGATTCCCGTTGCGATGTATATCGGCACTCCGGCCTTCGCCGCGTTGTCTATCCACGTGAGCGGAGAGCGGTGGCGGTATTCCTCCGGCTTTTCAGAAGGCTTTCCACCGCACGCGCCTTCCATCATCGTCGCGTAGCGCTTTCCCCTTCCGGGATGGTTGAGGATAGAGTCGGCATGCCAGCGGGCGAGGTCCGTGATGGGACAGAACGCCACGCATCCAGCCCAGATTTCGGGATGGCGTCCGGCCATCAGGAGGGTCATGTGTCCGCCGCCCGATCCGCCGGCGATATAGACTCGCTTCGCGTCAATCTTAGTGTGGGACTTCGCGTAGTTGACGGCATCGACGATGTCCTGCACGGCGGGGTCGCCGCCACACGCTGGCGGGGTCTGGTTCGGGCCGCGGAAGTTCGGCCCCACCATCGCCCAGCCGTGCTCCTTCGCGTATTTGAACGCCGGCGCGTAGTTGGCCTTGGTGCGGTAGTCGGGGCTCCACGTGTGCAGTCCCACGATGAGCGGCACCGCCTCGGTCTTCGCCTTTTCCGGTGCCCAGAACCAGCATGGCTGCATCGTTCCGTCAAGCGACGACTTCACCTGCACGAGCAGTTCGTTGCCGAACGGCTCGTTCTGCTTGCCGCCCTTCGCCTTGGCTCCGGCCGTCGCGACCATCGCCGCGCACGCGAGCGCAATCGCTGTTTTCTTCATTTCCTTTTTCTCCGTTTCTTTCATGGCTAGATATTCAATTCCTGAATGAGTGAAACCGGCGCGGAATCCACGAACGGCGCATCGGTCGGCGGCTCAACGACCTCTTCGGACGTGGCGACGTCGGCCTCGGCGGTGTCCGCGTCGGTCTGGGCCTGTCCGCGAGTGCCGGGCTTGCGGTCGCCGAAGCGAGTTCCCTCCTTGAAGAAGTTGAGGTCCACCTCGCCCGTCTCGCCGTTGCGGTGCTTCGCAACGTCAACAATCGCGAGCAGTTCGTCGTCGTGCCACTGGGCGGTCTTCGACCGGCACGGACGCCTCAGCAGGAACACGACGTCGGCGTCCTGTTCGATTGCGCCGGAGTCGCGCAGGTCGGAAAGCTTTGGAACCTCGTCCTTGTCGTTGCGCTGTTCGTTGCCGCGTGAGAGCTGCGAGAGGACGATCACCGGCACGTTCAGCTCCTTCGCCATCGCCTTGATCTGTCCGGAGATTCGCGAAGTTTCGAGCTGGCGTCCCTGACGGGCGTACTCGCGGCAGTTGCAGAGTTGGAGGTAGTCGATCACGATCAGCTCTATGCCGTGCGTCCGCTTCATGCGACGTGCGCGGGCGCGCATGTCCGAGACGTCGAGGGAGCCGGTGTCGTCGATGTATATCCGCGCGTCGCGCAATGCATTCGCCGCAGACATCAGTCGCTGGCTCGCGTCGATGCGCTCCTCGCGCGCCATCAATCCTCGCTGGAGGCGCCACGTGTTTATTCCGGCGCGTCCGGCGAGCATTCGCTTCGCGAGCGACTCGGTGCTCATTTCGAGCGAGAAGATGAGCACGGGGTGTTTCTTGCCGTTGTCGCAGCGAGTGGGCATTCCGTTGATGTCCTGCCCCATCGCGATGCACTCCGCAATGTTCATGGCGAGGGAGGTCTTGCCGACGGAAGGACGCGCAGCGACGACGATCATGTCGCCGCCCTTGAGGCCCATCAGCTTCTCGTCGAGATACTTGAACCCGGTGGAAAGTCCGTCGAACTTCCCCGCGCCGCCGTCGAAGAGGCGGTCCATTGCCTTGAGTGTGTTCTCGACGGCGACCTTCCAATCCATGCGCACGCTGTTCGAGCCGCCAATGTCGAGGAAGTTCTTCTCCACTTCGCCGAGGAGGATGTCGGCGTTCACGGAGTCAGCATCGTCAATGCAGTGTTTCTCAGCATCCCTGGAACACTGTATTATCTTGCGAAGAAGGTGCTTCTGGCGGACGATGTCGATGTAGTATTCGGCATGGGCGGATGTGGGCGTGTTGTCCACGAGGGCCTGTATCGCGGCGACGCCGCCAACCTGCTCAAGGCGTCCAGTGGCGCGGAGATGGTTCGTGAGCGTGACTGCGTCGAGCGGCACGGAAGTTCCGCTCATCTCGCGGAACGTCTCGAACAGCACACGGTTGCGTGGCTCATAGAAGGATTCGGGCGTTAGCCCACGCGACTGACACAAGTCCAGCACGCGGGAGTCGTCGCCCATCGTGGCGTCGAGCAGGATAGATCCGATTATCCCGCGTTCTGCCTCCGCACTGTGCGGCAGCGTTTTGAGTTGTTCTGACATGACGGGTGAAAAGTATAGCATAACGGCCGCCAAATTTGGCGGCCGCGTTGTGAAACGATGTCTAAAAGTTATGAACAGGTTGTGAACCGGATTAGAAGTCGTCAGGGAGGTCAATGCGCATCGTCTTGCCCTTCTGGGCAGCTGCCTGTGCCTTCGTTTCCGTCTCCTGACGGTGCTCGTCGTGGATGGAGCCGGCCTCGGAGAAGAACGGCACCTCGAAGGTGAGCCCGCAGTTGGGGCACTCCGCCGGCGTGCCGGCCATGTCGCTCGTCGCCTCGATCTCCTGCTTGCAGTTGGGACAGAAGAACGAAATCAGCCTCTCCTCCACCTGCGGCTTCCTCTCCGGGGCCGCGTCACCGAAGCCAAGAGCCTCCGCATCGATGCGGATCGTGCGGTTCTTCAGCTTTGCGGGGTCCATCGCCTCGGCCTCCTTCGACGAAACGACCGGTTCAACTGACTTTGGAGCATCGCCCACAGTAGGGCCATACATCGTACCAGGTTCGGACTTCGCCGGAACCACGACGATTCGTCCGCACATCGGACATTCCGCATCAAGACCGATTGCATCGGACGGCGCCTCGATTTCCTGTCCGCAGCCAGGGCACTTGAACGAAATAGCCTCTGGCAGGGGTTCAGGGGTTACCGGAGTTTCCGGGGCTTCCGTGGTTGCCGGAGTAGCCGGAGCTTCCGTGGTTGCCGGGGTTTCCGGGGCTTCCGTTTTTTCAGGAGTTTCCGGGGTAGCCGGAGTTGCCGGGGTTTCAGGGGTAGCCGGAGTTGCCAAGGCTGCCGGAGTTTCTGGTTTCTCCGGTTCCGGCGCCGGCTCGGGCTCCGGCTTATACTCCGCCGCTGGCACTGCTGGAATACGCGGCGCGATGGCTAGCTTCGCCGAGCGCGCGGCAGTGAGCTTGAGCGCATTCTGAGGCGGCAGGATAAGAGCCTCGCCAGTGCGCGGGTTTCGGAGACGCCGTGCCTTGCGCGGCACGACCTCGAACTTGCATAGGCCGGGCAATATGAACGGACCGTTCGGCGTCTCGCGCTTGATGATCTCGGCAAGCGTCTCGAGTATCTGGCGAGAGGCCACTTTCGTAATGCCGGCGCGGAAGGCGAGCTCCTTGATAAGCCGACTCTTTGTATAGACAGGACGTGGCTTGTTCATCTATGCGCTCCTCTCATTTTCTCTTTTGATTCCTCTGATCTGTTTGTTGTGCTCTTTCGTTTCGGTTTATATTCTACCATGCAATAGGGACTATCGCAAACATAAAATTAACTTACTTCTTTCCCGCTCCGCACGAGCGCACAGGCAAACGCGCCGTCATGCTCGGTCTCAAACGGCACGGACTCGCGTAGTGCCGCCTCGGTGAAATCAGGATGCGCTGCAAGAAACGCAGTTATCTGCTCCGCGTTCTCCTCCGGCTCATTGGAGCATGTTGAATAGACAAGGCGTCCGCCAGGTTTCACGTGCGCCGCAGCCGCATCGAGTATCTGCCGCTGGAGATCGGCAAGCTGTGCTATGTGGCTGGCGTTCAAGCGCCAGCGGACATCGGGGCGACGGCGAATCACGCCCGTATTCGAACATGGCGCGTCAACAAGCACACGGTCGAAAAGCGTGCCCGGCTCCACCTTCTGGACGGCGGAGACCGTTCCAAGCCTCATACGCGCAAAGTTCTCCTCCAGACGACGTAGCCGCTTCGGGTTCACCTCCTGCGCCACAACGCTTCCAGAACCGTTCAGCCTCCATGCGATCTGCACGGCTTTGCCGCCAGGCGCGGCGCAGTAATCAAGCACCGCCATCCCCGGCGCGACGTCGAGCAGGTCAACGGCGCAAGCCGTGGCGGGATCCTGCACGATGAACGCCCCTTCCGCAAACCCTGGCTGGTCCGAAACCTTCACGCCGCGCGGCAGTTTCTCGAAAGAGCCGTCGGGACGGGCCAGCCACGTCTCGGCCGGCATGTTGTGCCAACGCGCGAGCTTCTCCGCGCCGTCAGCGCCGTACCGCGCCGTCCATCGCGCGACGAGCGCGTCGGGATACGACTCGCGCACCGCAAGCGACGCGGCGGCGAGCTTCGACTCGAACTCTTCACGCCTCCGAAGGAGGTTGCGCAGCACGCCGTTCACAACGCGGTCGAGACGCCGCCCTCGGGCGTTCGCCTTCGAGGCGGCGACGGTTTCGTTCACGGCGGCGAAATCCGGCACGTCCGGCATGTAGAGTATCTGCGCCGCGCCCACAAGGAGCAGCGCCTCCAGTTCGCCCTTCGGCCATTTCTCCAACAGCTCGCCCAGCACGGAGCGGAGCGGACGGAACATGCGCACCGTCGTATAGACGAGATCCTGCACGAACGCGCGGTCGGGGCCGTCCTTCGGCAGCATCTCGTTCGGGAAATCGTGCGTCGCCAGCCAGCGGGCGACTATGAAAGCTGCTGTGCGACGACTGTTCACGCTTCGGCTATCGCCTCGATTTCGAGCTTTACATCCTTCGGGAGACGCGCCACCTGAACGCAGCTGCGCGCAGGCTTAGTATCGCCGAACAGCTCAGCATAGACGCCGTTGAGCACGGAGAAGTCGTTCATGTCGCTGATGAACACCGTGGTCTTCACGACCTTGGCAAGACTGGACCCGGCTGCCTTCAGCACGTTTCCGAGGTTGGTGATCGCCTGGCGCGTCTGGTCCTCGATCGTCGTTGCGACCACGGCGTTGGCGGCCGGATCGATTGGAATCTGCCCGGAGCAGAAGATGAAGCCGCCGGACTTGATTGCCTGGCTGTACGGTCCAAGCGCCTTGGGCGCCTTCTCTGTAGATACTATTTCCATGTTGCTCATTCCTTGTTGATGCAAAACGTCATTATTTTACCACATTTTCCTCATCCGCGCCACGCCGCGAGAATTCGCAGCCGCAATATGGTTGCCGGTAAAGCCCTAGTTCAGCGGAACGGCGCAGCGATTTCAGGAATCCGTCGCGCTTCTTGAAGTCGATTTCGAGGAACTTCGGCGACGGTGCCGCCGAGCCGCCGCACTCTTTTGCGGAAACGCCCCATGCAGCGTCCGCGCCCGCATCGAACACCATGCGGCTTACCTTGTGCGGAGAGACCGTGAGCGACGTCGTGAACGCGTCGTAGCCGTGTTCGGCGGCGTATGCCGCCGCACGGGAAAGGTTGTAGCGAAAACACCTCGCGCAGCGGCTTCCCTTCTCCGGCTCGTCCTCCAGTCCCTTCGCAACCTTCTCAAGCCAGTCGGCGTGGTCGTAGGCGTCAGCGACCACCTCCACGCCGTCCGCCGCGCCCAATGCGCGTGCGTTGGCAAGGCGCTTCTCGTATTCATCTTCAGTGTCGATGTTGGAGTTAGAGAAGAACATGACGACCTCGTTTCCGAGGTCGCGCAGCGCTGGCTCGCACGCGCTCGCGCACGGCCCACAGCATACATGTAGCAAAACCTTAGCCATCTTTTTCTCGTCTTTTCTGTGCGACTCGATCACCTCTGCCACATCCATTCTCGGTTTACTCAACTCATGGTTGTCTTTTGAGGCGTTAGTTTATCATATTTCAGACTCTAATACCAGACTGCATGAAGGCACGAAAACGATCATTCGTCTTTTGCCGCTGCCATCTGTCCCAATGACCGTGAAATGTGATATACTGTTCGCGTCATGTCCATACAAGCGCAGCGCGGGACGTCCCGCATATATCTTTCCCCGCCATGGACGGGAGAACAAGAGCGCGCGGCACTACGCCGCGCGATGGATAGCGGTTACGTGGCACCATGCGGGCCAATGGTTGATGCCTTCGACAAGCGCCTTGCCGACCTTTCCGGACAGCATGCCGCCGCCGTCGCCTCCGGCACCGCAGCCTTGGATTTGCTCATGCAGGAATTCAACGTGGGCCCGGGCGACAGGGTAATCGCCTCGTCACTCACGTTCGTGGCCACGGTCGGCCCCGCCTTGCACCGGGGCGCGACGCCGGTGTTCGTGGACTCCGACCCCGCGACGGGGTTGATCTCCATCCCGCTCCTGCGCAAGGCCCTGCGCAATACCCGCCGGGTCAAATGCGTAATCGCCGTCGATCTCTACGGACAGTGCTGCGACTACGACGCAATTGAAGCCCTTTGCGCCGAATACGACGTTCCACTCATTGTGGATGCGGCGGAGTCCGTGGGTGCCGTGTACAAGGGCCGTCCCGCAGGACTCGCCGGCGCAGCAGCGTTATACTCCTTCAACGGCAACAAGATCATCACCACGTCTGGCGGCGGAGCGGTTCTTTCTCGCGATCCGGGAATCGTCGAGCGGGCGCGCTGGCGCGCCCAACAGTCCCGCGAACCCGTGCCGTGGTACGAGCACCGCGAAGTCGGGTTCAACTACCGTATGAGCAATCTCCTCGGCGCAATAGGATGTGCGCAGCTGGATAGGCTGCCTAAGATTCTCCGGCGCAAACGGCGCATCTTCGAGTTCTACAAAAACGCATTTGCAGCACGTCCCAAACTTGGTGCAAAGCCCTTCCCGTGCGCATCGCCAAAGGATTCATCGCACTGGCTCAGCGTGTTCACCTTCCCGACGGCGACCATGCGAGACGCCCTTGCCGCACGTCTCTCGGCGGCGAACATCGAGTCGCGCCCCGTATGGAAGCCGCTCCATCTACAGCCAGTCTTCCGCAAGTGCCGCGTTTACGGCGGCGACGTTGCGGAAGACCTGTTTAACCGGGGGTTGTGTCTGCCTTCCGGCGCCGGACTCACCCCAAAGAACCTCGTGCGAATTGAAGCGTGTCTTTAACGCCTTTATCTTCGCGCCACGTCCGTTCCGTTACTTTCCAAGCATCTTGGACATTGCCTCGCCGCTGAGTTCGGTAGCGACCTGTTCGGCAAACTCCTGCACGCACTTCTTGCCAGACGCCTTACCGATCTCGACGACCTTCCCCGCCTGGGCCTTGAGTCCACACCAGCGGAGCTGGTCGATGTAGAACATCTTGACGTCAGGCTGCTCCGCCTTCTCCGCGAACATAAGGAGCTGGTCGGTCCAGAGAGCGCGTCCCTCCTTGCCCGGCAGCATCACGTACTGCGTGACGGCGGCGATCTGGAACGCCTTAACGGGATTCGTCTGGAATCCGGTCTTCACCTCGGCGAGGAGCGCGGAGGCGGACGCAGCGTCTTTCACGAACGCCGCGAGGACCTCGTCCTTCGTTGCTTCCGCGAGCTTGGCGCGGTTCTGTGCCTGCCACTTCTCAGCAGCCGGTGCATCAGAGGCTTTCGCCGCCCCGGGCTTGATGTCGTAGGCATCCTTTTTCTTGCCCGCCGCGAAACACGTCATCGCTGCAAGCACCGCAACAATAAAAATCTTCTTCATGATCTTATCCTCAACTTTACACTTTTCTCTTTACACTTAACACTCTCCCTCAGCCCCACATCTCCTTCGCCCACGGCTGACGCATGGACTGGTAGAGGAAGCGATCGGCGGCTTCGTCGTTGACGGCGCGGAGCGTCACGGGGTCGAACCGGAACCCGCGGCCGAGGCGTTCGGCGACGATTGCGAGGTTGAACATAGTGCAAGAACGGAAACCGTTCGTTTCGTTGAGCGCGAACGGCTTGCGCATACGGACGCTCTCCATGAAGTCCGTGATCTGCGGTGCGGGCTCGGGAAGATCCTTGAGAAAATTCACGACCTTCGCGTCCGGCCACCAGCCGTTCTTGTCCTTGATGCGGAGCGTCGTGGACTCCTTCGACTTCTTGTACACGCACACGCCGTTGGAACCGCGCAGGAGCGGTTCGTTCTTGAGGGAGTTGTCGCCGTCGAGAATCACCTCAGTGCCGTCGGCGTAGGTGAGTACGAAGCGGTCGAAGCGGCCGACCACGTCGGGATGCTGTTTCGGACCGATGTAGTCAACCTTGACCGGGCTCGTATCGTCCTTGCAGAGGAGATACTGGAGCGGATCGAGGTAGTGCTGCGCCATGTCGCCGAGACCGCCGCCGTCGTAGTCCCAGTAGCCGCGGAACGTGCCGTGAGTGCGGTGGCGGTTGTAGGGCTTCCACGGTGCAGGGCCGAGCCACATATTCCAATCGAACGTCTTCGGAACTTCCTGCACGGGTAGGTTCACGCGGCCGGACCAGAAGAACTTCCAGCTGAAGCCCTGTCCGCCACCGAATGTACACTTGATCGGGCCCTTGCCGAGGAGACCGCTCTCGACGACCTGGCGGATGGGCTTGACCGTGGTGCCAAAGCCGTAGAAATTACCATGGAAGCGGAACCACGTGTTGAGACGGAAGATACGTCCCTTTGCCTTGACGACCTCCATCACACGCTTGCCCTCACCAACGGTGCGCGTCATTGGCTTCTCGCACCAGATATCCTTGCCTGCGTTCGCGGCCATCACGCTCATGCAGCCGTGCCAGTGCGGCGGCGTGCAGATGTGGACGATGTCCACGTCCTTGTCTGCGAGCAGCTCGATGAAGTCCTTGTACGCCTTGATCTGACCCCAGCCGCACTTCGCGGCGGCGGCGAGTCCGCCCTTCACGCGCAGCTGGTCGGGATCGCAGAGTCCGATCAGACGCGACCCCTTGTACGGGAGGTGGTTCTCGGAATGGGCGATGCCGCCGAAACCGATCAATGCGCGGGTGAGCTGGTTGGACGGCGTATTAGCGCCGAAAAGCACCCGCGAGGGCGCGATGGAGAACAGCGACAATGCCGTCGCGTTCTTGATGAAGCTTCTTCTGTTTTGCATGTTTTTCCTTTCTTTTTGGTTTTCAAAAATCAATCTTTTTCCGCCTTCTCGACGTCCTCCGGGGAAATGGACACCTCCACGGCGGTACCGAGGATATCCACATTCAAGCAGATCGAGGCGTGTGCGCCTTCGCGCTTCACGTAGCCCTCAGTGCCGCGCATCGGTCCGTACTTCACGCGCACGTAGTCACCAACCTTAAACGGGTTCGCGGGACGTAGCTTTCCCTCCGCCACTCGAGCCGCACGCGCCACCTGTCGGAGCTGGTGGATCATCTCGCGCGGATTCGGCACGATGATTGTGCGTACCAGCAAGTTGGATTTCAGCACCGAAAGACGTTCTTCCGGAGAGAGATGCGCGAATACGTAGCCCGGGAAAAGCGGCAGTTCCCTGCGTACCTTGCGCCGCTGAACCTTGGTGATCTTGACGTACAGCGGAAGATGACGGAACCCGTGAGAGAGGGTGAGGTAGCCCATCACCTTCTTCTCGGTGCGCGGCTTGACGTGCAGCACGTACCACGTGCGGCCCGTTGCCGCGCCGCCATTTACGTCGGCTGCCATGGCGGCGCAAGGCCGTTACTTGACAGCGCCAAGCGCGATGATGGTGAACACCATCGTGAAGATGGCCACCGTCTCGACGATGCCGAGCGCGCCGAAGTAGTTGGTGAGGCCCTGTCCCGTCTCGGCCTGCGCGTCGCACGCCGCAGCCGCCGCACGCCCCTGGAAGAGCGCGGAAAGGCCGATACCGAGACCGGCGAAGATGCCCAGAAGCACACAGGCAAGGCCAGCACCCGAGACGCCCGTCTTGCCAAGCATGATGAACATCAGGATCATGCCGTAGAGCGTCTGCGTGATCGGCGCGCCGACGAGTCCGAGAAGGATGAACGGCGCCGGCTTGTTCGCGGCGTAGCACTTCTTCCACGCGCCCACGGCGGCGGACGCCGCGAAGCCCGTACCGAACGCGGAACCCGCCGCGCTCAAACCCAAGCAGGCAATCGCGCCCGCAACAATCATTGGATCCATTTCATTACTCCTTTTTAATGCTTTTTAAACGGTGAGAACGCATATCCCGCCCAGGATATGCCTTTGTGGTTGGAAAACTCGAGCGTGTTGAGACGCACGGCGTGGACGAGAATCGACAACCCCGCCATGGCAAAGTTGAGTCCGTGGCCCACGAGCAGAATCAGCACGAGCGGAATCCACTTGATGTACAATGGCAGATCAAGACCTATCGCC
Source organism: uncultured bacterium (assembly GCA_902779865.1). Lineage (GTDB taxonomy): Bacteria > Verrucomicrobiota > Kiritimatiellia > RFP12 > UBA1067 > RUG572. The sequence continues at coordinate 2,341 of CACZDG010000022.1, read as the reverse complement.
ATGTCGTTGAAGTTCTGCGCCACCTTGACGGAAGCGAGACCAACCGCGAACAGGCGTACGTAGGAAATAATGTCGCCAAGGCAGCTCATGATGTTCAAAGGCAGCATTCCAAGCTCGATGCCACGGCTCTTCAGTTCACTCCCCTTCAACGTAAACCCGAACACGAGCGCAAGCGACACGCCGAACTCCCAGTAAAGCCACTTCGGGAACGAAGAGAAGATGCCCACGATGGAACATGTGACCCAGTACATGAAGAACACTATGCCCGCCCATCCGAACTGACTGAGGCAAACGCGGTCGTTTATCATCGATATGCCGCTCCACACGCGCGCAAGGATCAGGTGCGATGCGCCGATCGTGAAGCACAGCAACATCATATTGTTGTAGGTCGCATCCGCAAGCCATGTGACAGTTGGCCAGTCCTTCGCGAACGGCAGCCCAGCCCCGAACCAGGTGTTGGAGAGGAATCCCCATATAACCGTAGCCGACGAAAAAACGGTAAGCAGCGTGAGCCAGCTGCGCACCACAACAGGACGATGCCGAACCTCAGCGCTAGGACGCGTCTTGATCCATCCCCAAATGGTGAGCGCAAGGATTATCGCACCATATCCACCATCGCCCACGAGCATTGCGAAGAAAAGCGAGAAATAACACAGGAACGGCACTGAGACATCCGCCTCGTCGTATGCGGGCGCGATGCCAAGTCCGGAAAAAAGCGCGGCAACTGGACGGAAAAGCTTCGGCGGACGTATCAATGTGGGTGGTGTTTCGCCCTCACGCGCTTCGCGCATTAGTATGCCCCATCCGCAAGACACAGCCTTCGCACGCACTTTCGGGACGGCGTCAACTGGCACCCATCCCTCTATCCACGAAATCTCGCCCTGTGTGGACAACACGTCACATGCCGCAGCGAAAGCGACCTGGTCCTTTAGGCCAGGATACCTGTCCCTTATCGTCGAAATACGCCCGCCGGCCTCGGCAAGCGCCGCCGTGCAAGCGGCTGCACGAGACTCCGCCACGGCGAGTTTCGCCTTTGTTGCGGAAAGGCGTTCGGAAGGCAGCGGAATCTCCGTCCACCCTTCCGGCACTTCACCATTGAAGAATGCCTTGCCCTGCGGTGGACGCCCGCCATCAATGGCTATGCGCACTGGTACGCCTGCGGCGCGAAGCGACTCCGCAAGCGCGGGGTCGAAGTCACCAAACGGCTCGTATGTGCGAATGACGCTACGCAGCGACTCCGCCTCTTCCTCAGCGGATTGCCTATCGGAATCCACCTTCAACACCGCGTCGACAAGCGTCGCGCTCTTGGCGTTTGAGAGAATCTGAGTTTCGGGATTATCGCCATCTACAGAAACTGTTCCATTTGCGGCGGTGCGCACGGCCTTCGCGAGAATGCGCTCTGCGCGTTCGGCGTCGGCAAGCTCATCCTTGGCGGACGAAAAGTCCGAAGAGTCGGCGGATGAAAGGTCAACATGGACGCATCCAATCTCGCGCAGCGATTCAAGCGCCTTCACGCCATCCTTCGCCATGCACAAGAGCGTAAGATGCTTCATCTCGACGATCATGCGACCTCCCCCTCACCCGGCGACCGACTCTTTGCAATCTTGCCGCGAGTGACGGCAGCCGTCTGCTCGTCGCCGATGGCGATCTTTATTACACGGATGTTTTCCCTGCAAGCGGGAATCTTCACCTTCTCAAAAAGGTTTACACGCTGCGAAGTGGTTCGCAGTTCCTCGGTAATGCGACGGCGCTGTTCTTCAAGGACGGCGCGTTCCCCTTGAAGGGAAAGTATGTTGGTCAAGGCGGTTACGGCATCGTCCAGCCACGCCGGAGTTTTCCAAAGGTCAATCGGCCTCACATCCGCGTCGATTCCGTCGAAAACGGGGATTTCGACGCCGGCGATGTTCGCCTTCGACGTACGTACGGCCTTGACGTTCACGAGCCCATCAAGCAGATCACCGCCAGTTGCGAACAGCGAAACCCAATGGTCAAGCCGTGTGCGTGCTTCCTTTTCGCGAGCGACAACGGCATCCGCCTTCGCAACAATTCCTGCGATTTCGCCCTGTAGTTGCTGTTTCTTCAACTGCAACATGGGGAGAAAGCGCAGGAACCGCTTGAGTGCGTCCGTTTGAGCCTTCAGCTCCGTCTTCGTCAATTTAATCTTGGCCATTTCTAGTTTGCCGTCAAAAACTGAACGTATTATACTCTTTTTCCGCGCACAAATCAAGCACGGTTAAGAGTCGGAAACAAAAAAAAAGAGCCGGCGGCGCCCTACTCTCCCGCGGGCGAGTCCCGCAGTACCCTCGGCGAAGAGGCCCTTGACTTCCGTGTTCGGGATGGG
>CACZDG010000021.1 GCA_902779865.1 uncultured bacterium | reverse complement strand
GAACCGCATCATCGGCACGAAGAGCCGTGGTGTCTATGAGGCACCCGGCATGGAGGTGCTGAGCTGGGGTCTCAAGTACATCTACGAGGGCGTGATGGACCGTCGCTCGACGCTCCTCTTCCAGCAGCTCTCCAAGCTCGTCGCCGACCAGATCTACGACGGACGCTGGTTCGACCCCGCCACCCAGGCAGCTCGCGCCGCGATCCAGGTGTGGGCGGACAAGGCGACGGCTCAAGGCCACGATCTACAACGAGGCCGACAGCTCGATGGAGGCCTCCAACGGACTCAACCCGCACAGCTCGCAGGGCTTCGCGGAAATCCAGTCCGTCGAGGCGAAGATGCTCGCGAAGTCGGGCCAGATCGTCGCAAAGTAACACAGCGAGGGGTTAGGAGATGTCAAGCCGCGAATACTCTGCCGACGAGCTGCGCGAGGTGCTGTCCGGGATGGGCGTCAAGGACGTTGTCTCGGCGGCGCGTTACGGCAGCGGGCATATCAACGACACGTTCAAGGTTGATTGCGCGTCCGGGACGTCGTACATTCTCCAGCGCATCAACACGGACATCTTCGACCCCGACGCCGTGATGTCGAACATCCGCCGCGTGACGGAGCACATCCGCGCGAAGGGCGGTGGCACGCTGGAAGTCGTCGCCTACGCGCGCCCGTGGCGTCTCTACGCCTTCATCAAGGGCGCGCACACGGTGGACGTGATCACCGAGGCGGGATCGACATCATCCCCAACTTCCACAACACCGTCTCGCGCATCGCGCAGCTCGACGCCGCGCGCGCGGCGGACGTGAAGGGCCGCGCCGCGTCGTGCGCTGCGGAGCTCGGTTTCGTGGACGCCCGCCGCGCCGAGGCTTCACGGATCGTTGACCTCATGGCGCGCGGCGACATCCCGGAGCGCATCACGCACAACGACACGAAGATCAACAACGTGATGCTCGACGACGTGACCGGACTCGGCACGCACGTAATCGACCTCGACACCACGATGCCCGGCTGCGCCCTCTACGATTTCGGCGACATGGTGCGCACCTCCACGGCGAACGCCGCCGAGGACGAGCGCGACCTCACGAAGGTGTTCTCGCGCAAGGAGTACTTCGAGCAGCTCGTCAGGGGCTACCTCGGCAAGGCGAAGTTCCTCAACGAGGCGGAGCTCGCGAACCTCGCGTTCTCCGGACGCCTAATCACCCTCACGATCGGCATCCGCTTCCTAACGGACTACCTCGCGGGCGACGTCTATTTCCACACGACGTGCGACGACCACAACCTCGTGCGCGCACGCACTCAGTTCAAGATGGTGCAGTCGATGGAGGAACAGGCCGACGAGTACGAGGCAATCGTCAGGGCTTAGTGTGGAACTATGGAATAATCACGGATGATGTTCAGGCGTTTTAGCATTTTTTTCTGTACTTTCGTGGTTCTGCCGCTTGCCGCGCAGTTCGTGTCGGTGCCGCCGCAGGACCGCCTTCAGCTTGCAATCCAGCTTTCCAAGCGAGGGATGCACGTGGAGGCGCTGCGTGAATACGAAGCCATACGGAGCGCTAAATCCGTTCCGCACGACGAGGTGCTTTTCCGCCTCGGCGATACGTACAGGTTGCTAAAGCGTCCGCAGGAGGCTCTTGACTGCTATGGCGAGCTCATCCGCTCCACACCAGAATCGCGGTATGCAGACGTTGCCCGCCTGAACCGGGCGATGCTGCGCGAGGGAGGCGAGCGCGTGAAGGAGCTGAAGGAACTCGACCACCCGAACGCGCCGGAGACAATCCGTGCTACAGCGCTCTGCTACCTTGGCGATCTCGCGGGGGAAGCCAAGGACGCGAAGGGTGCCGTGGCCTACTACAGGCGAGCTGCTGCGGTCTCGCCCACTAACGAGATATCGCGCCTCGCGCGCGTAAAGGAGGCCTCGCTTCTAGCGTCGTCAAGCGATCCCGCCGACAGGCGCAACGCGATGGTGATCTACCTCGACCTGACGTATTCCGACGATGTGCATCTTGTGGAGGAGTCGCTCTTTGCTGTCGCAATGCTTGCCTACCAGGACGCGCAGTACGAGAAGGCGATGCCGCTTTTCCGTCGCCTTTCCGCAGAGTTCCCCAACGGGGTGCGGGCGAAGGAGTCGCGCATATACTTCGCGTGGGCGTGCTATCTGTGCGGACGCTACACCGAGGCGCTTGAACTAGCCTCGCCGCTAAGGTCCCCTACGAACGAGGACGCCTACTATATCACCGCCTCGTCGCTGCGGATGCTGGAGCGGAGGGCGGACGCACTCGACGCATACGCGGCGCAGCTCAAGGCGTTTCCGTCGGGGCACTACGCAGGCGAGGCGTGGTTCGACCGTCTCTCCGTCACTGCGGCGCAGGGCGACAACTCTGGCGTCCTAGCCCAGGTCAAGGCGAGCCCCGAGCCTCCGGCGAAGTATGCCGATCGCGCATGGTCTCTCGCCTGCGAGAGCGCGATAGCCGTCACCAACTACAATGCCGCCATGGAGTACGCCCTCCTGATTTCAAAGCACAAGGATAGCCCCCTCGCCCCGAACGCAGTACATCGCTTGGCGTGGCTTTACGAACGCACTGGCGACTGGGCGCATGCGGCCGCCACGTACCGCGAGCTGGCAGAGTCCTGGCCGAAGAACCCCGTTGCCGCGCAGGCCCTGTACATGGCCGGCGCCTGCGAAGTGAAACACGGGCGCCTCGAACAGGCGTGCAACGACTGGAAGACGCTTCTCGTGCGGTATCCCGACGCTCCCTACGCGCCCGACGCGCTCTACGCCCGCGCCGTGACGATATTGCGCCGTTCGGACAAGACCGCCCAGGACTACCGCGCCGCAGAGCAGTTGCTAGGCGAGCGCTTGACGCGCTTTCCCAATTCCGACCGCCGCATGGAGAACTACTACTGGTGGGGCGTAGCGGCGTACGGTGCAGGCGACGAGCCTGAGGCGGAAAAGCACCTGCGCGCCGCACTTGCGGAGAAGCCGCCGGCCGTGTTTGAGCGCGAGATCAAGCTGGAGCTGGCGTCCGTGCTGAAGAAGCGTGGTTCGGACAAGGAGTCGGCAATGCTCTTTGCGTCGCTTCTCGACACCAAGGCCGTCGGCAGACTGACCCCGGAGATATTGGAGTGGACGGCTAAGACGCTCATGGACGCGCAGAAGTGGTCCGAGGCGTGTGTTGCCGCCGCCGTGCTAGAACGCAGGAACGTGACGAAGGCGTGGACCCAGACAGCGGCAACGCTCGTGGGGCAGGCACACGAGCACCTTGGCGAGCGCGACGCGGCGAAGGATGCCTACGCACGTGCGCTCGCGACGGGCGCGGAGACTGAATCCGGCGCACAGGCAGCGCTTGCGCTGGGGCGCCTTGAGACGGACGGCGGACAGTTCGACGAGGCTTGCGCGCATCTTGAGGACGCCGTTGCGCGTGCGCAGTCGCAGGACCAGCTACCGTTGCGCGTCAGGGCCTACGCCGCGCTCGCCGAGAACGAGGAAGCGCGCGGGAAAATGGAAAAGGCTCTCGGCTACCACATGCTCGTGGGTTCTCTTTTCAACGATGGCAAACTCGTGCCACACGCGCTCTCTCGCGCGGCGGAAATCCTGACGGAAATGGGACGTAAGAAAGAGGCGGCAAAGATCAGGGCCGAACTCCGTAGGCGTTTCCCGAACGCGCCTGAGGCGCATGAAAGCAAAAACTGACGGAGAGGCCATGGAAACCGATTTCGAAGAAAAGACCTCCGAAGATACGCGTGAACGCAGCTTGATGCTGATTTCCGTGCTTTTCGTGGTGTCAGTGGCGGTACACATCGCGTTCATGCTCTCAGTCTCCGACCTCGCCGTGGCGCCGCTTCTGGGCAACACGAGTGCGGAGACGTTCGCCGCGAAGAGCCTCAAGCAGCAGCCGCCGAAGAAGATGAACGTCCAGACCTACGAGGGCGACCCGCTTGCGGAGGTGATCCGCGAGATGCCTCGTCCCGCGCCAGCGCCCGACCAGGAAAAACAGACGGAGCGCGTGGAGCGCCTTGCGGGCGACCTTGAAAGCACGCTTGCGCCGGATATGCCGCAGTCGCCCGATTCGGCTCGCCCGACCGTCGAAGCCGACCTCGCGCCTCGCGCCGTTGACGCGGCCACGTGGCAGCCGCGGCAGGAAATCTTCACCGTCCCCGAGCCGGAAGTGCCAGACGTACGCGAGGCTCTTCCGCGAGTGACGATCCCCAAGGTGCCGCGCGTAAGCAACGCTGCGGATATCGTGCCGGCGTTTGACCTGATTGAAAGCGTCGATTCCGTCGCTGCCGCCGCCGTCAAGAACGGCGCATCCGCGCCGTCGCTCGCTCTGCCATCTGCGGCGGACGGAGGTGCCGCAGCGCAATCCGCAGGCCCGATTCCGCCGCGACTCGCGCCACGAGCGCCAGGCGGCGGACTTGGCGCGTTCGCGTCCGGCGGCGGAGTCCCTATCGTGGCACCTGCGATCCTTTCCGAGGCGGAGGAGGCGCAGAAGCGCCGCGACGAAGCGGAGGCGGCCGAGGCGAAGGCCAAGGGCAAGACGGTTGCGCAGCTCCGTGCGGACAAGTTAGCCGAGGAGGCTGCTAAGGCCGCTAAGCCACCGGCTCCTCCTCCGGCGATGGCGCACGTGGACGAGGCGATCGTCGCGCAGGAAAAGGCGGCAGTGCGCAAGCTCCGCGACGAGAAGACGCCCGTTGGGCGTCCGTTCGATGGCAATGTGAACGTAGATCTCGGATACTGGATCGACCCTGTCCGTCCAAAGGATAAGTACTTCCGCGTTAGGGTGGCGTCTAATCCGTCCGCACCGCTCCCGATCGTATCAAAGGACATTGTATTCATGCTCGACGCCTCAGGCTCAATTGGAAACGACCGGCTTAAATCCTGCCGCAATGCCGTTCTTGAGGCACTTGACCGCCTAAACACTGGCGACCGTTTCAACGTGGTTGCGTTCCGCGACAAGTTCTCGTACGCCTTCCCGGATACGGCGTGGAAGGACGTTGACGTCAATTCCGTCGAGCAGGCGCGCAAGTGGCTTTCAGTACTCAAGGCGCACGGCAACACAGACGTGTTCCGCACGCTCCGCAGCGTTCTTACGATGCCGCGCGACCCAGCGCGTCCAATCGTCGCCTTCATCGCCACGGATGGTGATGCGACGAGCGGCATGACGCGTTCCGCCGAGATCATCTCTCGCTTCTCAGAGCTTAACGGCGGACTCGTCTCGATATTCATGTACGGCGTGAAGCCAGAGGCGAATGCCTACCTTATGGACATGCTCACGCGCTGCAACCGCGGCGGGTGGTCGTGCCACAAGGGTTTCCGCTGGCTCGCCGCCGCAGGAGTGCCTGAACTCTCAAAGAAGTTCGAGAAGCCGGTGCTCTCCGACGTCAGCGTTATCTTCAGCAGCTCGTCGCGCAGCGAGACTTATCCGAAGCTCGTGACGAACCTCTGCGAGGACGAGCCGATAGAGATTTACGGGCAGTGCCCCGCAGACCAGAAGGAAATCGTGTTCCAGATGCGTGGCCTGAACGCAGTCACGGCCTGCGAAAGCATGTTCACGCTGCCGTTCGCGTCTGCCAAGAAGCTCGACGCCAGCTTGCGCACCGAGTGGGCCACGCGACGCCTCTACGCAATGGTGGCCGCATATACCAACAAGCCAGACAAGAAGTTGCTTGCGGACATCAAGAGCTTCGCCGCCACATACGGCGTGAAGGTCCCGTACGAAAGCGAAATGAAAAGATGAACTTCGATACGGTAGAGGATTGCCTTGCTGCGCTGCGTCGCGGCGAGATCATCGTGGTCACGGACGACGAGGACCGCGAAAACGAAGGTGACTGCATCTGCGCCGCCGAGTTCGCCACCACCGCGAACGTGAACTTCATGGCCTCGCACGCGAAGGGTCTCATCTGCATGCCGATGAGCCGCGCGTACTGCGAGAAGCTCGACCTGCCGCAGATGGTCGCCGCGAACACGGACAACCACCAGACCGCGTTCACCGTGTCCATCGACGCGGCGGAGACGACGACCGGCATCTCCGCTGCCGAGCGATCCATGACCGCCCTTGCGTGCGTGCGTGACGGCGCGAAGCCGTCTGACTTCCGCCGCCCAGGCCACATGTTCCCGCTTGAGGCGCGTGCTGGCGGCGTGCTGAAGCGCGCTGGCCACACGGAGGCGACGGTGGACCTCTGTCGCCTTGCTGGACTGCGCGAGGTGGGGCTTTGCTGCGAGATCATGAAGGACGACGGCACGATGGCGCGTCTCCCCGACCTCACCGAGTTCGTGCGCGCGCACAACCTCCGTTTCATGACGATTGCCTCGCTCATCGAGTATCGCCGCACGCGCGAAAAACTCGTGGAGATGGTGGAGGAGGTCGATCTGCCCACGGACTTCGGACGCTTCCGCCTGCGCATGTACCGTTCGCGCGTGACGGGTCTCGAGCATCTCGCGCTCTTCAAGGGCGACCTCGTGCACGGCGGCCCCGCGCTCGTTCGCGTGCACTCTGAATGCTTCACCGGCGACGTGTTCGGCAGCGAGCGTTGCGACTGCGGACACCAGCTCCACGAGGCCATGCGAATGATCGACCGCGAAGGACGTGGCGCCGTGCTCTACATGCGCCAGGAAGGGCGCGGTATCGGACTCGCGAACAAGCTGCACGCCTACCACCTCCAGGAAAACGGACTCGACACCGTTGAGGCCAACGTGAAACTTGGTTTTGCACCTGACTTGCGTGAGTACGGCGAGGGAGCGCAGATTCTCGCTGACCTTGGCGTAAGTCAGGTGCGTCTTATGACTAACAACCCCTGCAAAATCAAGGGTCTCGCTGGTTACGGCATCGAGATCACGGAGCGCGTGCCGATCGTAATCAGTCCAACCGCCTTCGACAAGCGCTACCTCGATACCAAGCGTGAAAAAATGGGCCATTTGATATAGATGATTGCTTTCGACACTATCTGATGAGAAAATTATCCATGTAGAACAGGTAGAACATGCAAAACATCCAGATGATTTATATGTTCTGCATGTTCTACATGGACAATTAATAAAGAGGCACGTGAGTGAGGGAATGGATACTGTGGAGCGACTTTTCAAACTCGTTTCGGACTTCAAGCCCACCGGCGACCAGCCGGAGGCTATCGACGCGATCGTGAAGGGGCTTGAGAAGGGCACTGACCGACTTGTGCTCCAGGGCGTGACCGGTAGTGGCAAGACCTTCACGATGGCAAACGTCATTGCACGCTGGAACCGTCCCACGCTCATTCTCTCACACAACAAGACGCTCGCCGCCCAGCTCTTCGCCGAACTGCGCCAGTTTTTCCCCGAGAACGCCGTCGAGTACTTCATCTCCTACTACGACTACTACCAACCCGAGGCGTACATCCCGCAGACCGACACCTATATCGAAAAGGACGCCTCGATCAACGAGGAGATCGAACGCTACCGCCTCGCCGCCACGAACGCGCTCATCGCCCGCCGCGACGTGATAGTGGTCGCCTCCGTGAGCTGCATTTACGGCCTCGGCGAATCGACCGAGTACCGCAACCTCGCCGTTGGCTTCAAGCAGGGCGAGAACTGTGGACGCGGCAGCCTCGTTGACCGACTCATCGCGGCGCAGTACGTTCGCAACGACTTCGACTACTCTCCTGGCACGTTCCGCGTGCGCGGAGACGTGGTGGACATCTTCCCCGCCTACGCGACGGATGGCATCCGCGTGGAGTTCTTCGGCGACGAGATCGACTCCATCCGCCAGCTCTCCGTGCCCGACTTCAAGCCTGGCGTCTCCATGCCCGCTGCCGTCGTCACGCCCGCCAAGCAGTTCGTGATGCCGAAGGAGAAGATGGAGGCTGCATACCAGCGGATCACGGAAGAACTGAAGGAACGGCTACTTTTCTTCGAGGAGCGCAAGAAGTACATCGAGGCGCAGCGTATCCGCGAGCGCACGGAGTACGACATCGAGATGATGCGTCAGCTCGGTTACTGCAACGGCATCGAAAACTACTCGCGTCCGCTCACCGGACGCGCCCCAGGCGAACCTCCCGAATGTCTGCTCGACTACTTCCCCGACGATTTCCTCACGATCATCGACGAGTCCCACGTGGCCGTGCCGCAGCTCCGCGCGATGTTCAACGGCGACCAGGCCCGCAAGCAGAAACTAGTCGATTACGGTTTCCGCCTACCGAGTGCAAAGGACAACCGTCCGCTCCGCTTCGAGGAGTTCGAGCGCAAGATCCACCAGATCGTCTTCACTAGCGCGACGCCGGGCGACTACGAGTATGATGTATCTTCCGTTGTTGCCGAGCAGGTGATACGCCCCACGGGACTTCTCGACCCTGAGATCGAGATACGTCCGCTCAAGGGCCAGATCGACGACCTCATGGCCGAAATCCGTAAGGTGGCTGAAAAGGGCGACCGCGTGCTTGTGACGACGCTCACGAAGCGCTCCGCCGAAGACCTCACCGCCTACCTGCACGAAACTGGGCTACGTGTCGAATATCTGCACAGCGGCATTGACGCGCTTGAGCGCGTGGAGATTCTCGGACGCTTGCGCAAGGGCGAGTTCGACTGTCTCATCGGCATCAACCTTCTCCGCGAGGGACTCGACTTTCCAGAGGTGGCGCTCGTTGCGATTCTCGACGCGGACAAGGAGGGTTTCCTCCGCTCCACCACGTCGCTCGTACAGACCGCTGGCCGTTGCGCGCGCCACGTCAACGGACGCGTGATCCTCTACGCCGACCATCAGACTGACGCCATCCGCGACCTCCTGCGTATCACGGGGAACCACCGCAAAAAGCAGATTGCCTACAACAAGGCGCATCACATAACGCCGAAGAGCGTGAAGCGCGCGATCAACGAGGCGGTGTATGTTTACTCCGAGGCGAAGAAGACGGAGCGTGCGGTCGTAAACGCTACGCCGGAGAAGTTCGACGTTGAAGAGACGATAGCGGCGCTCCAGGAGGAGATGCTACAGGCGGCGGAGGCGCTGGAGTTCGAACGCGCAGCATACATCCGCGACCAGATAAAGACATTGCGCAACAAGAAGTCAAAGGTTTAAAGTAACGAGAAAGGCAGAAAAATGGGAAAGTTCAAGACAATCGAAGAAGCAAGGGAGTATTTCTCCAAAGACCGGTTTGCCACAGAGAACGGAATGGTTCTTGAGGAACTGGACGAAAACCACGCCGTTTGCAGCCTGGAGCTGTCCGACAGGCACCGCAACGCCTACGGCGGTGTTATGGGCGGCGCGATATTCACCCTTGCGGATTTCGCCTTTGCCGCTCTTTCCAACGACATAGAGAACGTGACTGTTGCCCAGCAGGTGAGCATAAACTACCTGTCGGCGTCAAAAGGCACGAGGCTTGTCGCTAGGGCGTCTTACCGCAAGAACGGACGTAGCTCGTGCGTGGTGAATGTCGATGTGACCGATGACGTTGGGCGTGACGTAGCACAGTTCGTCGGAACCGGCTTCAAGCTCCAGCGATAAGTCATTGGTCGTGCTCTCTACGTAAACCTTCCACATAATGATGATATGATTAAGATTATCCAAGGCGATATTACGACGCTGGCTGTGGATGCCATCGTCAACGCGGCGAACCAGGTGATGTTGGGTGGTGGCGGCGTTGATGGCGCGATTCATCGCGTGGCGGGGCGCGAACTATACGAGGCGTGTCTCAAGGTGCCGGAGGTGAGGCCGGGCGTTCGCTGTCCAACGGGCGAGGCGCGCATCACGCCGGGGTTCAAACTGCCCGCGAAGTACGTGATCCACACCGTCGGCCCGGTCTATCGCGACGGACAACACGGAGAGCCGGAGAAGCTCGCGGCCTGCTACCGCAACTCGCTCGCCCTCGCGGCGGAGAACGGCTGCAAGTCGATTGCCTTCCCCTGCATTTCGACAGGCATCTACGGCTACCCGATTGAAGAGGCGGCGAAGATCGCAGTGCGGGAGGTGGGGGAGTTTTTAGCCGCAAAGAACGCAAGCGACGCAGAGTGGGAGGGCGCGTGTCCTCACGCGCCGAATGGTAGGGCGCGGACTCCGGCCGCGCCGCAAGACAGGGGGGCGGTCGCTCCGCGACCGCCTGAGATGGAAGTCGTTTTCTGCTGCTTCTCTGAGCGAGATGCAAAGGTGTACAGACAGTTAATGCTCTAATCTAACAGAAAGGACAATGTAATGGATAACATTCGAAACCAAGAAAGCGACCTTTTTGCAGAATGGGAAGATGCTAGACCATCTAAAAATGCGTTTGTCCGCGATGGTGTTGTTGACGAACAGGCATTTGCGAGTCTTCCATGTCGGTTTGTTTTTGTGCTTAAAGAAGCCAATCAGTTTGGCAATGCGTATGATGGTTCATTGGCGAGATTTGTGAAAGACGGGGCGCCAGGCAATGGTGGGCATACCTGGAATCCGGTTTGCAAGTGGCTGACTGGGACAGACAAGGTCTTTTCTCAAGCAGAGAGAAAAGATATTCTCAAGTCAATAGCTGTCGTTAACTTGAAAAAAGAGGATGGTCGCAATAAAACAGATATGAATGCGTTGCGTGAGCGGGTAGAAAGAGATAAAGAATTCCTAAAACGGCAACTTGGAATTTATATTGAGCATACTCCTGTTGTGTTTGTTTGCTGTGGAACATGGTTGCTTTCGATGCTGAAGAACAGCGTGCTGCCGCTGTTTTCGGATTATGATAACCTTGATTTCAACAGAGTTGATTCAACATTGTACATTAAGCCATACTCGGATCGAAAGATATATTTTGTTGCATTCAACCATCCAAATTGCCGCAAGTCTAGTTCGACTTTGATAAACGAGTTCAAGAAAATCAGGACGCTTTGTTCTGTGTGACACATGACGCACTTTCTCTTCAACCGCGAGATCTACACCTCCGTCGTCTGCGGGATTGTGCCGCATGCGAGGGAGAGATTGTGGGTCGCGACCGCGGACATCAAGGACATGTATGTCGATGCGATAGCCGCCGAACGTAGTGAGGGCCGAGCGAAGCGAGGGGATAGCCGAGGCGCAAGCCGAGTGCCGAGCGGGCGGGAGATGGTGCCGTTCTTGGAGGTGTTGGCGGGAATGGTGAAACGCGGGATCGGGGTGCGGCTCATCCACGCGAAGGAGCCGGGGCCGAACTGGCGCGAGGACTTCGATCGCTATCCCGGCTTGTGGGAGGGGATGGAGCGGATGTTGTGTCCGCGCGTCCATTTCAAGTGCGTAATCGTCGATGGCGCGAGGGCGTATTTCGGTTCGGCCAACCTCACCGGTGCGGGGATGGGCGCGAAGAGCGAGAGAAAACGCAACTTCGAGAACGGCGTGCTCACTGACGATCCCGCGCTCGTCGTGCCGCTCATCGAACAGTTCGATTCCGTCTGGCGCGGCGATTTCTGCCGCGACTGCGGTCGCCGCGACTTCTGCGGGGACCCGGCGGTATAAAACATCAGGATCGAACCCAATGCGAATAAGCGCCAACACATTGCCGCAGATTGCGGAATACGCCCGGAGCGGACGTGTTGTCGTTTTCGACACGGAGACGACCGGCTGCTCGCGTTGGGACGAAATCTGTCAGATCGCCGCCGTCGAGTATGTGGACGGCGTGCGTGCGCGCACGTTCAGCGTGTACGTGCGCCCCACGTGCGAAATGAACCCGTGGGCGGAGGGAGTGCATGGGTTGTCGCTGGATTTCCTCGCGGAGCATGGCCTTGCGCCGGAAGAGGCGATGCGTCAGTTCTTCGAGTTTATGGGAAACGATGCGCTCCTCGTCGCGCACAACAACAAGTTCGATATGCGGATGCTCAACCAAGAGTGCAGAAAGTTCGACATCAGCTTCGCGCCAGAAGGCATCGAGACGTGCGATACAATCGCGCTCGCCCGTCACCTGCGCCCTGGATTGGGCAGCTACTCGCTCGCAAACCTGATTGAAGCGCTCAACATCGACGGCACCAACAGCCACGACGCCCTTGACGATACGCTCGCCTGCGCCGGCCTGTTTTTCAAGCTGCTTTTTGGTTATGGCCAGAGGTTTATAAACAACTAGTTAAATGACAAGGAGAATTATGGCAAAGATTGTTCATAGCGGATACATGACGCTAAAAGTGGAGCTCACGGCGGCGAAGATCATGCGGACCATCGTCGTCCCGGAGTACATGACGCTCGAGGACCTGCATGACGCCATACAGGCGGTGATGGGATGGGACAATGCGCACATGTGGCAATTCTCGGACAAGCGGCGCGACGGCATCATCTACGAGCTGCCGCACGAGGATGACGGATACCCGTCTTTCTCGAAGAGGTTGACCATCGACGCATCGGAGATGACGCTCCGCAAGGTGTTGCCTAATCGTGGTGCGAAGCTCTACTACAAATACGATTTCGGCGACGGCTGGCAACACGTCATCACGCGTCAGACCGATCCCAAGACGCCCGAGATCGCATGCGTGAAGTCGAATGGCCCGGACGGAATCGAGGATTTCGGCGGACCGTGGCGCTTGGCTGCCTTCATTGAGGCGATGCAGTCCGATCCGGAAAACGAGGAATACGCCGAAATGCGCGAATGGGCCGGTCTGGATACGGATGAAGACCTTAAGAAGTATCTTGACGGGGAGTCTCTCGGCCAAAAAACCGAGAAGCTGCGCGATGCGTTGTCGCACGTCAAGCCTCCCGTACAGGTCGCGGCAACGCAGGAGAAGCCGATGACGGAAGAGGAAAAGGCGAATGTGCTTGGCATGATATTCGCAAGGCTCGTGAACGCGCAGTTATGGCAGATACTTGACGAGGCCATGAGCAACGGCGGGACGTGCGAATTTGATGATCCGAACAAGGACATCGGCGCGTTCTTCCTCACCATGTTTGAGGGACTGAAGGTCAAGGATGGGCGAAGTTCGTTGTTCAGCACGGAACCAAGCCAGTTGACCGTGTTGCCCCAGTGGGTCGAGATGTACAAGAAACATGGTAAGGCGTGGCGCCAGCTGCACGACCAGTTTGACATCCTGGAATCGTACGCTTCTTCCGCCGTGCGTCTGTACGGAGCGGTTTCGCTTGCCGAGCTGCACGACATAATCTTGCGTTACGATCCAGGATGCACTTTTGGCGTGACTGAAGTTTCGAGAGTCCTGGAGGCGCGCGCCATTCATTGTCGCAACATGCCATATCGCATCGTCAATGAACTCATAGTGTCCGAGGACCTCTTCCCGTCGGACATCGAGGACATTGATGCGAAAGTCGATAAGTACCACGATGAACAGTCCGAATTCCCCCGCTGGTATCCGCAGACGCGTGCTGAGCTTTTCGAATATGAAGACCTGAACGGTTTCGACAGTGCCCCCGAATCAGACACGGTAGAACACCTGCTGAAGGCAATCTGCAAGAATAAGCCGGATTACGATTACGGCGATGCGCTGCTGGGAATCTACCACATGCTGAAGCAATCGCTACGTCCTGACATGGCATACGACTTGTTGCTGAAAAACGAAATTCTGCCGAAGCTTTCTGATAAGTCGAAGAGCGAATTGCTGTCCGCTATGGAAAGTTGGAGTGAAGTCATCAGGATGCCGCTTCTCAACGGCAACACGGTGAGTGAACTTCGCGCCCAAGCGGTCCAGCAGCCGAGTGTACCCAAAATTGGACGTAACGATCCGTGCCCATGCGGGTCTGGCAAGAAGTTCAAGCACTGCTGCGGCGACTTCTCCAAAAAGGCTTGACGGCCAAAAGCGACTGATCCTGCGACTTTTTGAGCAACGACTTAGTCTTAGTGGCTAGTGGTTTGTCAGGCGAGAAGCGTGTCGCCATTGATGGCGATGATGCGCTTGCGCACGAGGCTCCGCCGTTCGGCGGGGCCTTTCCATTTGCAAGGAAGGTAGGTGTCGGTCCAACCATGTTCGCCGCCGCGCTCCACGCACACCTCGACCTCGCGTCCGAGAAAGGTCTGGGCGAAGGCGGTGCGTTGGGCGCGTCCGAGGGCGGTGAGATTACGGGCGCGGAACAGACGTACGGCGCGGGGAAGGGTACCGTTCATAGTGGCGGCGGGTGTGCCGGGACGTTCCGAGTAGGGGAACACATGGAGGTTCGAGAAAGCATGGCGCACGAGAAACGCGCGCGTGGCTTCAAAATCCTCATCTGTCTCACCCGGAAAGCCGGTGATGATGTCCGCTCCCAACGTGAGGTCGGGGCCCAAGCGTTCCCGTGCAGCCGTACAAAACCGTTCCGCCCACGTAATATCGTACGGGCGGTTCATACGCTTCAATATCCGGTTGCTACCACTTTGGAGCGATAAGTGCAGAAATCTGCAAATGTTTGGATTCTTCTCCATCACGTCCAGCACGTTCTCACACACCCTCCCAGGCTCCAATGACCCAATCCGTATTCGTGCGTGGGCGGCTCCCTGTTCTGAAAGGATGTTAAGCAGCGAGGCGAGGTTGTGCCCATCTGACTTGTAGAGGGAGAGGTTGCATCCAGTGAGGACAATCTCGCGATATCCAGTCGCAATGAATGCTTTGGTCCGCGCCGTAATATCGCCGATGTGTACGCTCACCGGCGACCCGCGAAAATGCGGGACGATGCAGAACGTGCATTTTCTGCTACAGCCATCTTGGATCTTCAGGTAGGCGCGTGAGGTAGTTGGCGATTGGTAGATGGTAGTTGGTGATTGGCAGATGGTAGTTGGCAACGGTTGGGCATTGGGGAGGCAGCCGATGGGGCGTATTTCGGTAGTGGGAAAACGGGCGCGGATGTGGGCTATGGCTTTTTCGCAGTCGCGTTGGGCCTTAGCCGTCACGCTGCACCCGCGAACGAGGATGAGGTCGGGGATGTTGTCTGCGACGGGGCGTGGCGATCCCGTGGCGGGTGAAGCCATATCCAGATCGACGATTTCGTGTCCGGCGGCACGGTAGCGGGCTTCAAGGTCGAGGGACTCGGCACGGTTGAGGCGGCAGCCAAATGTGACGAATGCGACTTTCATCTATTGCGGCACTTGCAACACCAATCTTTCGCGCCATTCGCGAGACAAGTCACACGGCCTGAAGGAACTCGCTGAAACGACACTGCGCGTCTGAAAGGTTCAACGCGGTTAGTATGCCAAATCTGCGTCCACAGAGCAAGCCCCTACAGAAATTTATTCAGCCGCCATCTTTGCGGCGAAATGGTAGTGGCATCCCGCCGAGCCGAGATTTTCGGCTTGCGGGCGGCGGATTATTATGATAACATTCGCACCACTCATTTGGAAGAAGAGTAACCTTTCAAGTTTCAACGGAGATACAAACGATGGAAAAACTTATCTGCAGCTCCCGTAAGGAAGGTGCGAAAACTTCTCGTTTCGCCCGTGTTGTTACTCGGCTCGCGGGGACGCTCGCCATCTTGCTTGCTGCGGCACTGCCAGCGGTGGCCGAGAAGGTGCACGCGACGGTTGACGGCGAGTCGGTGAACCATGTCCAGTGCGTGGTTGAAAACGGAGACGAGACCTCAAGCTTCCGGGCCGGGTTTGCCCGTGTTGACGCCACCCCGCCTCCTGGCCTGCCGCTCGTCGGGTACTTCACCAAACGCATCGCCGATGGAGTGCTGGATCCGCTCTACATCGACTGCGTGGCCATCTCGGACAGCACGAACAGTGCGCTCATCTACTGCGTTGACGACCTGCAGCTGAGCAACGCCTTCCTTGCGAAAGCCGTTCCGGAAATCATCAAGGCGACAGGCGTTCCGCGCGAACGCATCTACGTACACTCAACGCACATTCATACTGGACCCGCCAGCTGGCCGTGGGGAAGTTTCTCTGAAGAAGAAAAGCGTCTTGTGAAGCTCCACGCGGACGTGCGGATCGCCAAGATGGCGGAAGTCGGCCGACTTGCGCTCGCCGATTTGGCGCCCGCGCGGATCGGCATCGCCAAGACCGACTGCCGCGGTGTCTCCTTCATTCGCCGCTTCCGCATGAAGGATGGTTCCGTGCGCACCAACCCCGGAATCACGAATCACGCCGTCAAGGAACCCCTTGGCACGCCCGACGAGACGCTGCAGCTCGTCCGCTTCCGCCGCACGGGCGCGCCCGACATCGCCATCGTCAACTTCGGCGTCCATCCCGACACCATCGGCGGGACGAAATACTCCGCCGACTGGCCGGGCGTCGTCCGCTGTACGTTCGAGGCGGCCGTCGGCGATGGCGTGAAGTGCCTCTTCCTCAATGGCGCGCAAGGCGACGTGAACCACAACTGCCGCTTCCCGCCGCCGGGCTACGCCGCGCTCTATGCCGAGCGCAAGACGCGTCCCAAGGCGTTCGCCCTCCACATGGGAAGGGCGGTGGCCGGCGCGGCGCTGGCGGTGTGGGACGTGTGCGAGGAGATTCCGTCCGGCCCCGTCCGCGGCATCGTCGCCAAGTATCCCATGCCCGTGAACAGGCCGACCGCCGACGAGATCAAGTGGGTGGAGATGTTCGACGCCGGCCGCAAAGACGAGATTCCGCTTGGCAACATGGAGATCAAGACACTCACAAGCCCCTGGTCGCGTGTTCGTCGGATGAAGAACGGGCCGGACCACTTTGACATCCTTGTCACTTCCCTCGCCATTGGCGACGACTTGGCCTTTGCGGGCCTGCCGTGCGAGCCCTTTGTTGATATTGGCCGCGCGGTGAAGGAGCGTTCGCCGTTCCGCATGACGGTCTTCACGTGCCTCACTAACGGAAGCGAAGGCTACATCGCTTCGACCAAGGCCCACGCCGAGGGCGGCTACGAGGCGCTTTCCTCGCGCTTCGCCGCGCCCACGGGCGACCGTCTCGTCAAGGCGCAGCTCGACCAGTTGACGGTGCTGAAGGGTGCCTTTCACAAGAAACCGTGACGGTTGAAGAGGGCGAAACGCTTGACATCTGTGGCAAGATATTCTGATTGCTGTTGACCAGTGCCGCGTGTTGAATTACGTCGAGGCAATACCGCCGATCAAGGCGCTTGCGCTGAACCCCAAAGACATTTGCCGTCAAGATGCGGCAGATTTCGCCGCACCAAGACAATTGGGACTAGTGGCAAATTAGGCGCGATGTAGATAACGATTTTCCCTTGCGCTATGGGCATGGATTTGGCATACTAATCGCCTTGAACCTTTCAGACGCGCATGGTTGTTTCTGCGAGTTCCGTCAAGCCGTGTGACTTGCCTCGCAGAATGGCGCGAAAGAGTGGTGTCGCAAATAGATGAAATGGCTTCTGTATAACGCGCTGTTCGCCGTGGCATACACGGTGATGCTGCCGTCCTTTCTGCTTCGCATGAAGCGGCGCGGCGGCTACCGCGCGCGTTTCGCAGACCGTTTCGGCCGCTATCCGAAGGAAATCATCGACGTCCTCTCGCACGAACCGCAAACCACGAACCGCGAACCACGAATCTGG
This sequence comes from uncultured bacterium, assembly GCA_902779865.1. Classification (GTDB taxonomy): domain Bacteria; phylum Verrucomicrobiota; class Kiritimatiellia; order RFP12; family UBA1067; genus RUG572. The sequence goes on along the minus strand of CACZDG010000021.1, from coordinate 17,612 downwards.
ATCCACGCCGTGAGCGTGGGCGAGGTGCAGGTGGCTGGGCAGCTGATGCGGGCGATGCGCGAGAAGAACCCGAATCTGCGCTTCGTGTTCTCCACTACGTCCTCGACAGGGTGGAAGACGGCTGAGCGCGAGGTGACGCCGGCGGACGTCTTGATCTACAACCCGCTCGACTTCGGCGGGTGCGTGAAGCGCGCGCTCGATGCGGTGAACCCGTGTGCCGTAATCCTCACGGAAACGGAGATATGGCCAAACTTCATCCGTGCGCTCAAAAAGCGCGGAGTGCCAATATATCTCGTGAACGCCCGCATTTCCGACCGTAGCGCACCTCGTTACAAGGCGCTACGTTGGTTCTTCGGCGAGGTGTTCCGCTGTTTCACGAAAATCTACGCGCAGAGCGATCTGGATGCACGGCGGCTGACGGATGCCGGAGCTGATCCGGCGTCGGTGAGCGTGACTGGCAGCTTCAAGTTTGACGTGGCGCACCGCAACGAGGCGAAGGAGCGGGAGCTGCGTGACTGGATTGGCGAGGGCGAGATTCTGCTCGGTGGCAGTACGTGGCCTGGCGAGGACGTGGTGATGCTTGAGGCTTACGGCAAGATTCTGGAAAAGCATCCGGGCGTGAAGCTGGTAATCGCGCCGCGCCATTTCGAGAAGGCGGATGCCGTGGAGGCCAATATCAAGGCGGCAGGCTTCGAATGCGTGCGGCGGTCGCGCGGTGGACGCGCTGAAGCGCGTCCCTCCCGTAACGCCGTTTACCTTGCGGATACGACAGGTGAGTTGATGGGGCTTTTCGGCATAGCCTCCGTCGCGTTCGTCGGCAAGAGCCTTTGCGAGCACGGTTCGCAGAACATGATCGAGCCGTGTCTATGCGGAGTGGCGACTGTGGTTGGGCCTTATACGGAAAACTTCCGTCCGGTGATGAGCGACTTGCTTGCAGCGGATGCGCTCATGCAGACGCCCGACGCGCCGACGGCGGAAGTCCGAAAGGCGAGCGTGGTTGCGGAGTTGCAGGGATTTTTCGACGATCCAGTGCGTTGCGCCGCGTATGGCGAACGTGCTCGGGCGGCGGTGGCGCGCAGGTGCGGCGTTGTGGGAAGGTGTGCTGACGAATTGCTGGAGGCGCTTGGATGAAGGGCAAAATCGGCATATTCGCTCTTGTGGTTGCGGCCGTAGCCCTTATGGCGTGGTGGTGCGTCCGCACGCAGTCCGTGCCGTCCGGCGCGGAGAAGGAGGAGAAGGGGTTGGCGCACAGGGACGACGCGGATTTCCCGGAAGGTGGCGTGACGACGATGGACGGGCGTCCGGTAGATACCGGCTACCGCTTTCGGTACATCCGGCAGTTCCCCGCGTGCATTGCGTTGTTCCTCATGCCGACGGCGAAGAGCGCGTTCGTGGCGGGCGACGAATCCGTTTTCTACCGCAAGCCGTTCGAGACGGCGGGTATCAAGGTTTTGGATGGAGTTGACGGTGCGCCGGTGGACATCGTGCTTCTAGCACCGAAACCGGACTGGCTCAAGGGAACTGACTTTCCGGACGTGGACGCGCTCTCGCGTTTCCGCGACCGTCTCGCGAAGGGCGGCGTGGCGGCGCTGCACGTTGACGCGCGCCAACTTACGCGTGGACGCATGAAGAGCGTACTAGCCGACTTCCGCTCCGTCTTCGGACAATACATGCTCTGGTGCATCGGGCCGACGGACTACGTTGTGACGGCGAACGGCAACGTGCTGGCGGACGAGGTGTTTGCCCTGTTCGCGGACGCGAAGGCGGCGGAGGCGTTTGCGGCGACGGGCATCTACACGCCTGCGGAGGTGTTTTCGTGCTACGTGGGTCGTGACGTGGAAATTGAGCCGGGCTTTCAGGGCGATACGGCGTCCGGCCGTGCCGAGATGACGTGGCAGGAAGCGAAGCGTTCGCTCGCAGATCCTGTCTCCGGTGGCATCGCCGCCGTGCGCGCCGCCTCGCTTATGCCGTACTACATTCCGCCTATGCCGTGGTTCATGCGCGGTGTGGCTGAACCTTGCGTGTATGCAAGCACTACGAACGCAATAATGTCGAAACAGGCGGCGCGGCGAGAGTTCCTTGTAGGGTTTGACGACATCGGAAAGGGGATTTCGACCAACGCGATTGAACGGTGGTCGGTCGCGGCGAAGGTGAGTCCGCGCGATCCCATTCTGCGGGGGCTAGTTGACGTAATTGACCTAAAGGGACGCCAGTTCCTGCGGATCGGCAACGTCGGAGACGCCGTCAAGTGCTACGAGAACCTCGTGCTGATATGTCCCAAGGATGCAGCTCTCATACACAACTACGGGATATGCCTGAAGCGGGGCGGACATCCGGAACTCGCAGCGAAGGTGTTTGCGCGCGCATTGGAGCTTGATCCGCTCACGGACGACCATCGCTACGAGCTGATTGAAACCTGCGCCGCAAGCGGACACGAGGACATCGCCTGCCGCCAGCTCGACGTGCTGATGAAGCGCAAGCCGGAAGACCCAGACCTACGCCTGCGAGCCGCGAAACTCCTGTGCATGAAGAAGAACAAGGCATACGACCCGGAGAGGGCCGTGAAACTCGCCGAAGAGGCGGTGAACATCACGGGGTGGCGCACTCGTGCATACGTGCTGGGGCTCGCGGAGGTTTACATCGGATGCGGTCGCGTGCGAGACGGCGTGGCGCTCAAGAGGAAAATGAAGACCATGAACTTTGACAGGTGATTTCAACCAAACCTAAAAATCCAAAAAGGAAAAACAGATGAACCAGGCAGAAAAGGAACGCGCCGCGAAAGTCGGCAAGAAGCTGAACGTCAAGGCCTACATCAAGGCCGAGATTGAGGCCATACGCGCCCAGGTGGGCGACAAGAAGGTGCTGTTGGCGATGTCCGGCGGCGTTGACAGCTCCGTGTGCGCGGTGCTGCTCCACAAGGCCATCGGCAAGAACCTCACGTGCGTGTTCGTGGATCACGGCTGCATGCGCCTCAACGAGGCGAAGGAGGTCAAGAAGGTCTTCAAGGGCAAGTTCGGCATCAACCTCATCCAGATCGACGCCGAGAAGCGCTTCCTCGACAAGGCGAAGGGCATCACCGACCCGGAACTGAAGCGCAAGTGCATCGGCGGCGAGTTCATCCGCGTGTTCGAGGAGGAGGCGAAGAAGCTCGGTCGCATCGAGTTCCTCGGCCAGGGTACGATCTACCCCGACATCATCGAGTCCGGCGTTGGTGGACACAAGGCCGTGAAGGCGCACCACAACGTGGGTGGTCTGCCCAAGGACATCGGTTTTGAGGGTCTCGTGGAGCCAGTCAAGTACCTCTACAAGGACGAAGTGCGCAAAGTGGGCACGGCTCTGGGCATTCCAGACTTTATGGTCCAGCGCCAGCCGTTCCCGGGCCCGGGCCTCGCGGTGCGCTGCCTTGGCGAACTCACGAAGGAGAAGCTCGACATCCTGCGCCAGGCGGACTTCATCTTCCGCGACGAGATGCACAAGGCCGGCCTCGACAAGAAGGCCCAGCAGTTCTTTGCGATCAACACGAACGTGAAGAGCGTCGGCGTGAAGAACGGCGCACGCACGTTTGGCTACGTTATCGCCATCCGCGCGATCTCCACGAGCCAGTTCGTGAAGGCCGGCGTCGTCCCGCTGCCGTTCGCGTTCGTCACCAAGGTGGCAGAGAAGATCGCCACTAAGGTCAAGGGTGCCAACCGCGTGGTGTGGGACATCACGCCGAAGCCCCCGGCTACGATTGAATGGGAATAAGCGATTCTCATTCGTTATCAGGTAAAACGGCAAAAATCTGATTGCTGGAAATTCCAATTGTATGCCGAGGCGGAAAATGATAAACTATTCGCCGTTTTTTCCCAAAGGATTCAATTGAAAGGACAAAAAGAAATGCGCAAGAAAATCATTGCGGGCAACTGGAAGATGAACGTCACGCCGTCCGAGACGGCTGCCCTCGTCAAGGGCATCGCCGAGGCGACGAAGGACTTCGCGAACGTGGACATCGTGTGCTGCACGCCGGCTATCGACATTCCCGCCACCGTCGCCGCGTGCGCGGGCACTGCGGTCCAGCCGGGCGCCGAGAACGCCCACTGGGAACCGTCGGGAGCCTACACGGGCGAAATCTCCACGGGAATGCTCGTTGACGCGGGCGTGAAGTACGTCATCATCGGCCACTCCGAGCGCCGTCAGTACTTCGCGGAGACGGACGAGACAGTCAACAAACGCGCGACCGCAGTCATCAAGGCAGGCCTCACGGCGATAGTGTGCGTTGGCGAGACGCTCGCCGAGCGTGACGCTGGCAAGGTCGAGGAAGTGATCGTGCGCCAGATGAAGGAGGGGCTCAAGGGCCTTTCTGCCGCTGACGCCGCGAACCTCGTGATCGCGTACGAGCCCGTGTGGGCGATCGGCACCGGCCGTACGGCCACGCCGGAGCAGGCGCAGGAAGTACATGCCCTCATCCGCAAGACGCTTGGCGAACTCGTGGGCGTTGATGCCGCTGATGCGGTGCGCATCCAGTACGGCGGCTCGATGAAGCCGAACAACGCGGCCGAGCTGCTTGCGCAGAAGGACATCGACGGCGGTCTCATCGGCGGTGCCGCGCTCAAGGCGGATAGCTTCGCGGCGATCATCGCCGCCGCAGCTGCTGCGAAGTAAGGGCCTACGACAGCCAAATCCAAAGGCATTCTCTGTCTGCTGGCGTCGGCGCTTGCCTTCGCTACGATGGGGATGTTCGTCCGCCTCGCCGACGATTTCGGCGGGGCGGTGTCGCCTTTCCAGAAGAGTTTCTTCCGAAATCTCGTCGCAGTGTTCGTGGCCGGAGCGCTTTTCTGCCGAAAGTGCAAAGGGGAAAGTGTAAAGTGCAAAGGGGGGTGGGGGCCGCTCGTGTGGCGTTCCATTTTCGGCACGATTGGCATCTTCGGCAACTTCTACGCGCTCAGCCACATACCGCTCGGCGACGCCTGCATGTTGAACAAGCTTTCGCCGTTCGCGGCCGTGCTCGCGAGCTGGGCGCTGCTTGGCGAACGCGTCACGGCGTGGCAGGGCATGGCGGTGGTTGGGGCATTCGTCGGCGCGATGTTCGTGGTGAAGCCTGGATTCGCGCTTGCGGGCGAGGCCGTCGCTGCGTTTGCGGGATTCGTCGGCGGGGTCTCCGCCGGACTCGCCTACACGTGTGTGCGGAGGCTCGGCATACTCAAGGTGGAGCCAAGCTTCATAGTGCTTTTCTTCTCGGCGTTCTCCACCTTCGCCTCTCTGCCTTTCATGTTGTTCAACTACCAGCCGATGACGTCCGCGCAGTTGCTGATTCTGCTGGGGGCTGGCGTTGCGGCCACTGTGGGGCAGTTTGGCATTACTGCGGCGTACAGACTGGCGCGTCCGCGCGAGCTTGCGGTTTACGACTACTCGAACGTCGCGTTCGCCGCCATGTTTGGCTTTCTTGTGTTCGGGCAGGTCCCCGATGCCTTCAGTTGGCTAGGCATAGCCATCATCGTGGCGATGGGGGTAATAATGCACCGTGTAAAACGCCATGAATGAAACGGTGGCGGGCAATGCTATTTTTTTACGGTAAACGTGAAACGCCAGCTGGGGGCGGATCGCGATTCAACGGCGATAGACTGTGCGATGCGGTAGCCAGGCACCCACAAGACCTCTCCTGTTGATGCATCGCATACTAGTGGAAGCGAGGTACGCACTGATGGTGGGACCTTTGCCGTTACGAAAACGTCTTGCAACTTGCGGTTGTGTCCGTTGAGGCCCGTTGGAGCGATGCGGTCGCCTGGGTGCCACGGGCGTACCTCGAGCGTACGCCCCGCAAGTGCGGCGCGGCTCATTTCGCATGTGGCGGGGAGCGTGCCGATGGCTTCTGGACGTGGCTCGTAGCCGGTGGCTGGAGCGATGGTGAGGCAGTAGTTGGGTATGCGTGTTGCAGCGGGCGAGGCGTCCGTTGTCCCAGGGCGAACGTGGCCAACGAGTTCGCCGCGCAAGATGGCGGCGCTTTTGCAAAGGTGCTCGGTGATGTGGGTATCGAGATTATCGCGCAGGAAGGGAAGGATGACGTGGCGCACTTTGTTGCGCAGAATGGAAGTATCGGCATTTGTGGAATCCTCGTGCCATGCGATACCGCGTCGGCGGAGGAATTCGCGCAAGTCGGAGTCGCGCAGGTCGAGAAGGGGACGTATGAAAGTTATTCCGTCCACGTGTGATATGGGTTTTAGCCCGGCGAGTCCCTCCGGCCCTGCGCCGCGCGCCATGCGCATGATGAAGGTTTCGGCTACGTCGTCCGCGTGGTGCCCTGTTGCGATGGCGTCTAGGTGCAGCTCACGCGTCATTCGCGCAAAGAAGGCGAGGCGCGTGCGACGTGCGGCCATTTCAATGGATTCGCGTGGGCGTTTCCGTATGCGGGCGCGGAGGATTCTACATGGCATTCCGAACCGCGCCGCAATTGATTCGACGAAGCGGGCGTCGTCAAGCGAATCGGGGCGCAGGCCGTGGTCCACGTGCAGCACCACGGCCTCGAAGCCAAGCGCGGCGCGGAGTTCAGCAAGCGCCACGAGGAGCGCGGTGGAGTCGGCCCCGCCGGACACTGCAAGTCCGATTTTCCATTTCGCCTGAATATTTTGACTTATTGCCATGCGCACATTATATCATTTCCGTTGTTGCGGTGAAAGCAAAAGCGAACAGCCGTGTCGAATCCCGTGAGATAATTTGTTTACTGTTGCGTGGGTGGGTACAATATGGTACAATTCACCCATGCGAAAGAATGTCTGCGTTGTTATGTCGCTCGCGTCGGTCTGTTGTCTGGCGTCGGGCATTGATTCCATTCCACTGAAGACCGTCCAGCGGCACGTTGCTCCCGTTGCGGTGACGCATCCCATAGAGGGGCGCACGCTTGTCGATTTCGGGAAGATGGCGTTCGGCTTTCTGGAGTTCTTGCCGCCGCCCAGAGCACGGGGCGAGTACGAGGTGCGCCTCGGCGAGCTCGTAAAGCCGGATGGTAGCGTGAACATGAAGCCGGGGGCGACGATCCGTGCAGCCAAGGTGAGGGGCAGGATTGAGGCGGACGGCGTGGTGCGCGTACCACTCGTCGCTGACAGGCGCAACACGAATGGCGGACGCGAGGGCAGCGCGATCCTGATTGCGCCGGAGCACGGCGTGATTATGCCGTTTCGCTATGCCGAGGTGTTCCATGCGCCGTTCGTAGTCACTAAAGAAACGATCCGCATGGTCGCCGTCAACTACCCGATCGACGCGTCCGAATCCTCGTTCTCATGCAGCGACGAGCGCCTCAACCGCATCTACGACCTCTGCAAGCATACGATTATCGTGTCGTCCTTCGCGGGGCTCTACGTTGATGGCGACCGCGAACGCATTCCCTATGAGGCCGACGCCTACATCAACCAGCTGAGCGATTACTCGGTACATTCCGACTATTCCCTAGCCCGTGCGAGCCACGCCTACCTTATGAAGCATCCCACGTGGCCGACGGAGTGGAAGCAGCACTCGATCTTCATGGCGTGGGCTGATTGGATGTGGTCCGGCAAGACGGACGCCCTTGCCGAGTTCTACGACCCTCTGCGTAACATCAAGTTGTTGGAGAAGTATCGCCGTGCGTCCGATGGCCTTCTCGTGACAGGCGGGGAGCGTCCGCGTGGCAAGGCCGTGCGCGCGAATGGTGCGGCTGACATCGTTGATTGGCCGGTAGGCGAGCGAGACGGATTCGTCTTCACGGAGGTGAACTCCGTCGTCAACGCATTCTACTACCGGAACCTCCTGCAAATCTCTGAGTTCGCGTTGGCGCTTCACAAACCAGATGACGCTGGGTTCTACGGACATCGCGCACGCGACGTGCGCAAGGCGTTCAACGACGCATTCTTCGACTCGAAGCGCGGAGTTTACCGCGACGGCATAGGCACGGACCACGCCTCGCTGCACGCGAACGCGGCTGCTCTCGCGTTTGGGCTTGTGCATAGGGGGGATGAGAAGCGCGTTGCCAAGTACTGCATTTCAAAGGGAATGGCGTGCAGCGTCTATTTCGCCCAGTATCTGCTTGAGGGACTTTTCAGGTCGGGCGAGGCGGACGCCGCCATCGCTCTGATGACGTCGTCCGGAGACCGCAGCTGGCTTGGGATGATGGAGTATGGCTCGACCACCACCATGGAGGCGTGGGCGGTGAAGTACAAGCCAAACCTCGACCTGTGCCATGCATGGGGCACGGCACCGATCAACGTCATCTCGCGCTTTGTACTTGGCGTCACGCCGATGGAGCCTGGATTCGAGAAGATCAGAGTGCGTCCGCAGCCAGGCTCGCTCAAGCGCGTAGATGGCACGGTGCCGACGGCCAAGGGGCCTGTCAAAGTAAGTATTGAGGGTGGTGTCCTCACGCTGGACGTCCCCGCGCCAGCGCGTGTTGAGTGGAAGGGCAAGATACACGATGTACCCGTCGGCCATCATCGCTTTGAAAACTGACCGTCGTTAGATCACCGACTTTATCGCAAGCCATAAGGATAGGGTCTGTGCAGTTTTTTTGTTTTTTATCCACATTCTGCTTGTATTAACCGAAAAAATGCGCTATCATAAGCGGATTGCAAGGAGCAAAATAGAAGAAATGGACATAACTGAAGAAATGCGGCGGCATTCTGCCGCGCACCTGACCGCGAGGGCGGTCTGCAATCTTTTCCCTGGAACGCAGACGGATATCGGCCCCGCGACGGACGACGGATTCTACTACGATTTCGACCTTGAGCATCGCATCGCGCCAGAGGACTTCCCGGCGATTGAGAAGGAAATCGCGCGCCTGATTGCGCTCGACGAGCCGTTCGTGCGCTCCGAGATGTCGCGCGCCGACGTGGCTGCGCGTCTTGCCGGGCAGAAGTACAAAATCGAGCGCCTCGCGGACATCCCCGAAGGCGAGACAATTAGCACCTACACTGTGGGCGACTATTTTGAGATGTGCCGTGGACCGCACGTGGAACACTCCGCGCAGATCGGCGCCGTCAAGCTGATGAAGGTGGCGGGTAGCTACTACCGCGGCGACGAGAACAACAAGATGCTCCAGCGCATCTACGGAATCGTCGGCAAGGACCAGGCTGATCTCGATGCGTACATTGCGCGCCTTGAGGAGGCGAAGAAGCGCGACCACCGCCGTCTTGGCGTGGAGCTCGATCTCTTCCACCTCGACCCCGAGGACCCAGGCCAGATATTCTGGCACCCGAAGGGCTGGGCGATTTACGTGGCGCTTCAGGACTACATGCGCGAGAAGCTCGTTAAGGACGGCTATCAGGAAGTCAACACGCCGGCCATTATGCCGCGCAGCCTGTGGGAGCGTAGCGGACACTGGGACCACTACAAGGCGAACATGTTCGTAACGGAGAGCGAGAAGCGCGTCTTCGCGGTGAAGCCGATGAACTGTCCCGGTGCGCTTGAAATCTTCAAGAGCCGCATGCGCTCCTATAAGGATCTGCCGCTGCGCCTCGCCGAGTTCGGACACTGCGCGCGCAACGAGCCTAGCGGAACGTTGCACGGCATCATGCGTGTGCGCGGGTTCGTTCAGGACGATGCGCACATCATCTGCACCGAGGAGCAGATCGAGGAGGAGGTCGCGAAGTTCTGCCGTCTGCTGAAGGACGTTTACAAGGACTTCGGCTTCGACAAGAACCTGCTCGTGAAGCTCTCCACTATGCCCGAAGACCACGTCGGCGACGAGGCCACGTGGCAGCACGCCGAAAGCGCACTCGCTGCCGCGTGCAAGGCGTCCGGCATGGACTACGAAATCCAGCCCGGCGAGGGCGCGTTCTACGGCCCGAAGCTGGAGTTCACGCTCATCGACGCGCTGGGGCGTCCGTGGCAGTGCGGCACGATCCAGCTCGACTACCAGCTGCCGAGCGCGGAGCGTCTGAACGCCGAGTACATCGGCCCCGACAGCCAGAAGCACCATCCCGTGATGCTCCACCGCGCGGTGCTCGGTTCGCTTGAACGTTTCATCGGCATCCTGATCGAGCACTACGCGGGCGCATTCCCGCTTTGGCTTGCGCCCGAGCAGGTGCGCGTGCTGCCAATAACTGACAAGCAGATTCCGTATGCGGAGTCCATCCGCGACGCGCTCGCGGCGAAGGGCTGCCGCGTGGGAATCGACGCCTCCGCCGACAAGCTCGGCGCGAAGATCCGCGCGGGTACGGTCGAGAAGGTACCGTACCTGCTTGTAGCAGGCGGCCGCGACGAGGCAGCCGGTGTCGTATCAGTGCGCAAGCGCGGAGAAGGCGACCTTGGCGCAATGAAGCTTGAGGAATTCATCGCGAAGCTCGATGAAGACCTGAGAAACAAACAGTAAACAACAAACAAAAACAACTAAAAAGGTGAGGTGACTTATCGCTTCCTTTACCCGCGTAAACTACAAGATCCGCGTTCCGCAGGTGCGCGTGATCGACTCCAACGGCCAGATGATCGGCATCATGCCGACACCGCAGGCACAGCGCATGGCGGACCAGCGAGGCCTTGATCTCGTCGAGATCACGCCGACGGCAAACCCGCCGGTCTGCAAAATCATGGACTACGGAAAGTTCCGATACGAGGAGTCCATCAAGGCCAAGCAGCAGCGCAAGGCTCAGAAGACCACGCAGGTCAAGGAAATCAAGTTCCATCCGGGAACGGACACCGGCGACTTGGAGCACAAGCTCCGGCAGATACGCCAGTTCATCTCGGAGGGCAACAAGGTCAAGCTCACTCTGCAGTTCCGCGGCCGCGAGAACCAGCACCGCGAACTTGGCGAGGACATGATCGCCCGCGTTCTAGACATGCTGAAGGACGAGTGCTTCGTGGAGCAGGCGCCTAAGACGCTCGGACGCGTCCACGGTTGCCTCATCGGCCCGCCCCGCGCGAAGAAGGGCGGCGGTGGCGGCAAGCCGCAGATTTCTGTCGGTGCCAGTGCCGAGCAGAAAAAGCCCGAGCAACCGCAGGAATCACCGCCGCAGGAAAACGCCGCCGGCGGGATAAGCATTTCCATCGGCTGAGGATCACTCGATGCGCATAGGGTTCGGATACGATTCGCACGTGTTCGACGAGGCACGTCCGCTCAAACTGGGCGGCGTCCTCATTCCCGACGCGCCAGGGCTCAAGGGGCATTCCGACGCGGATGCCCTCATACATGCAGTAATCGATGCAATCTACGGCGCGGCGGCGCTGGGGGACATCGGTTCGCACTTTCCCGACACCGATCCCAAGTGGAAGGGCGCGGACTCTGCGGAACTCCTGCGTGCGGCGGTGGCGGACGTCCATGCGGCGGGGTTTGCCGTCGGGAACGTGGACGCCACCGTGATTTGCGAACGGCCCAAGTTGCGTCCGCATGTGGAATCTATCCGCACGCGCCTCGCGGAGCTTATGGACGTACCCGTGGCGTCCGTTTCGGTAAAGGGCAAGACAAACGAAAAAATGGACGACGTCGGCGCGGGCAAAGGCATCGTCGTTCACTGTGTAGCGCTCCTTGTGGAGAAAGGAAATTAAAATGAAGAGGTTGTTTTTTGCAGCGGTTGTGTCTGCGGGGATTTCCGCGTTCGCGGCGATGCCGCAGCGTACCCTTGTGGCTGGAAGCGGCCGAGCCGCGATAATCGGCCCGGACGCGAACGTCACATGGCAGAAAAAGGGATGCGGCAACATCACGCGCATCTGGCCGAAGGATGGATGGGTCTATTATTCCAACGGCGACTTGTGGCGCACGGAGATCGCGACGGGCAAGAGGGAACTTGTGTACAAGCCGTGTGCGAAGGACGGCCTCTACGGTTTCGAGATTCTGAAGAACGGAAACATCGTCGTTGCTGAAAACGGCACGGGATACATCACGGAACTTGCCGCAGGCACGACGAACGCAATCGTCCGCTTCAAAGGAGATGCTCGCGACGTGAACGGGAAGATGCCCGGTCTGCACGTGCGCTACCGCATGATCCGCAAGACTGCTGCGGGCACTTACCTCGTGTGCTGCGCAAAGGCGGGAATCGTGCGCGAGTACGACGCAAAGGGGAAGCTCGTGTGGGAGCTTGTCGCGCCGAATTTCACGTTCGACGTGCTGCGCCGCGAGAACGGGAACACGCTCGTGTCGCACCTCGACGGAGTGACGGAGTTCACGCCTGACAAAAAGGCCGTGTGGTCGATCAAGTGCTCCGATTTCCCGGAGTTGAAGCTTTCCAATCTCTGCGGCTTGCAGGAGTTCCCGAACGGCAACCTCGTAATCGGAACTTACGCAAACGGACGTCCCGACCGTTCGCGCACAACGGCTTTCGAAATCACGCGCGACAAGAAAATCGTGTGGAGCTACGCCGCTCCCGACCGCAGCATGATGACCGTTTACGTGCTGCCGTGAATTTGATTGAGGTATAATACCGCATGGAAGACCAAACGCTACCAGTACAGAAACAGTGGATTGCGATCCTAGACTACGGATCGCAATATACCCAGCTCATCGCCCGCCGCATCCGCGAGCGGGAGGTGTATTCCGAGATCATCCGGTGCGACACGACCGCCGCCGACCTCGCCTCGCATCCTCCTGCGGGCGTGATTCTCTCCGGCGGACCCAACAGCGTGTTCGAGGATGGCGCGCCCACGGTCGATCCCGCGATCTTCGAGATGGGCGTGCCCGTGCTCGGCATCTGCTACGGCATGCAGCTCATGAGCCAGACGCTCGGCGGTAAGGTCGTGCCAGGAGCGGAGCGCGAGTACGGCAAGATGCCGATTGAGGTGATGCCTGGTAACCCTCTCTTTGACGGCGTCCCCTCCACGATCACGGCGTGGATGAGCCACGGCGACCGCGTGGAGGCCATTCCAGGGAACTTCGAGCGTGGCGCCGTTTCCGCCACGTGCCCGTTCGCCGCGATGTTCGACAACGCGAAGCGCCTCTACGCCCTCCAGTTCCATCCCGAGGTCGTGCACACGCAGTACGGTACGGACATCCTCGCGAACTTCGTCTTCAAGGTATGCGGCTGCACGCGGAGCTGGAAGCTCACGACGTGGGTGGAGGACACGGTGGCGCGCCTGCGCGAGCAGATCGGCGAGGACGAGGTGGTGCTCGGCCTCTCCGGCGGCGTCGATTCCTCCGTCGTGGCCGTGCTCCTCAACAAGGCGATCGGGCGGCGTCTCCACTGCATCTTCGTCGATAACGGCCTCCTGCGCTACCGCGAGGCGGAACAGGTGGAGGAGATGTTCAAGAAGAACCTCGGCCTCGACCTCACGGTGGTTCACGCCGAACAGCGTTTCTACGATGCGCTGAAGGGACTCGACGAACCCGAGGCGAAACGCAAGGCGATTGGCAAAAACTTCATCGACGTGTTCGCCGAGGAGGCGCGGCGTTTCCGACACTGCCGCTACCTCGGACAGGGCACGATCTACCCAGACGTGATCGAGAGCCGTAGTCCGCGGAAGGGTCCGAGCCAGACGATCAAGAGCCACCACAACGTGGGAGGGCTCCCCGACGACCTCAAGTTCGAGCTCGTCGAACCACTGCGCGAGCTCTTCAAGGACGAGGTGCGCGCCGTCGGGCGCGTGATGGGCATGGCGGACGAGCTGCTCGACCGCCAGCCGTTCCCCGGCCCCGGACTCGGCGTGCGCATTCTTGGCGAGGTGACGCGCGAGAAAGTGGAACTGCTCCAGCAGGCCGACGTGCGCGTGCAGGAGGAAATCCGCAAGCTGCCCGACTACAAGACGATCTGGCAGACGTTCGCGGTGCTGCTGCCGTGTCGTTCGGTGGGCGTGATGGGCGACCAACGCACCTACGAGTACACGTGCGCGATCCGCAGCGTCAATTCCATCGACGCAATGACGGCGGACTGGACGCGCATCCCGTACGATGTCCTCGCGCGGATGTCGAACCGCATCATCAACGAGGTGCGCGGCATCAACCGCGTCGTGTACGACATCTCCTCGAAACCGCCCGCCACCATCGAGTGGGAGTGAGATGAACCTCGACTGCCTCTCCGAGCGTGCGCGCGTGTTGCGCGAAATCCGCGCATTCTTCGACGTGCGAGGCTTCACGGAGGTGGAGACGCCCGTACGCATCCCCGCGCCCGCGCCGGAGCCGCACATCGACTGTCCGCCAAGCGACGACTGGTTCCTGCGCGCTTCGCCTGAGCTGCAGATGAAGAAACTTCTCGCGGCGGGAATGGAACGCATCTACCAGATTGGTCCGTGCTTTCGCGCAGGCGAGAAGGGGAGTCGGCACAGCCCGGAGTTCACGATGCTTGAATGGTATCGCGCCAACGCGGACTATTCGGACATCGCGCGCGATGCGGAGGAGTTGCTGGCGGAGGTGTTGAAGCGCGATCATGCAGATGTCCAGCGCCTCACCGTGCGGGAGGCGTATGTGCGTTGGGCCGGATGGGACCCCGTGGAGACGTGGGATCAGGACCGCTTCGATTTCGACATGGCTACGAAGATCGAGCCGAACCTGCCGAAGGAGCCGTTGTTCCTGACGGACTACCCCGCTCCCGCCGCGTCGCTTGCGCGGCTCAAGTCGGACGACCCTCGCGTGGCGGAGCGGTGGGAGCTTTATGTGGACGGCATTGAACTTGCGAACGCCTTCACGGAGCTGATCGATCCCGTTGAGCAGCGTCGGCGCTTTGAGCTCGCTCGCGAGGAACGTCGTGCGCTCGGCGAAGCTGACTATCCCCTTGACGAGGAGTTCCTCAACGCGCTCGTGCAGATGCCACCTTCTGGTGGCGTTGCATTAGGCGTGGACCGGCTTGTGATGCTTGCCTGTGGTGCATCCTCCATTGCGGAAGTGCAGTGCCATTGTTGACAAGGCGTAACGAAATACGCCGAAAGGTCGGAAAAGAACAACATGAAAGAAATGACATTGGAAGAGCGCATGGACTACGCCGCGAGGCGCAAGAGCGAGATGAACTGCTGCCAGGCGGTGCTTGTGGCGTTTGCCGACAGGCTTGGGAGGGACGAGGCCGAACTGTTGCGCCTCGGCTCCGGCTTCGGTGCGGGCATGGGGACGATGGAGGGAACGTGCGGCGCACTCGTGGGCGCGATCATGGTCTCGTCCATCGTCTCGCCCGACGGCGCAGCTATGAAGAACTCTCGCGCGATCATGCCACGCTTCAAGGAACTCTGCGGCGGCGCGACCATCTGCCGCGAGCTTAAGGGAATCGATACAGGCAAAGTCATCTGCAGCTGCGAGAACTGCGTCCGCAACGCCGTCCGCGCCGCAGCAGAGACATGTTAACGCGAAAAGACGTCTGCCTTCATCTTGCGGTATCTGGGTGTACGGTAGTAAGGGCACATGAAACTCTCGCCAAGTGGCGACCGATACGGCGGCTCACAACCGCCGCAGCCTAAGACAGATCATACAGTGGCACAACATCCCCAATGTCACGTGGCGTGTGATGGCGTTTCCTGGTAAGGGAAGGAGTCAATGCGCCAGTGGGAGGGAGACAAGTTAATGTAGCACATTATTCATATTAATGTAGGACATTATATTATATATTGTGGCACAATATATACTTTAATGTGCCATATTAAGATATATATTGTGCCATAATATTATGAATAATGTGCCACATTATATTTATTAATATGCCACATTATTCTGTTATACTCCATGGGTAGTTGTGAGATACTCCCTTGCGTCAAGACGTCCCCTCCTCCACGCTTGACAAAATGCCCCAGGAAATGATATCATATTGACATGAGCAATTTTGAGAAAGTCTATGAGGCCGCCGTAGATCGGTATGGACTTGTTACAGTCGAGGATGCTGAAAAGCTAAGCATCCATCGCAAGCAATTGCTTGCATGGGAGGCAGAGGCGAAAATATCACTGTGAAGATGGGCTAAGACGGAATGGCGGACCTCCCGGCGACATCAACGACCCTTTTGCGCGACATCGCAAGTGATTCACAGCACGTGCGCTGGGGCGAGTTCGTTGCGCGATATCGTCCCATGATGGAGGCGTACATGCGAGAGCGGTTCCCGTCGCTTGATGCCGATGACGTAATACAAGAAACGCTGATCGCCGTCTGTGCGGCGTTGCCGTCCTACCGCTATGAGCCGGAAGAGAAAGGATATTTTCACAACTACCTGACTGGCATCCTCCGCAACAAGGCGCTCCGGCAACTCCACAAGGATCGTCGGCGGGCGGAAATCGCCGAAGAAATGCGGCGCTCGCTGGACGATGCGCCGCAATGCATGACGAACGACGGTAGGGTGCGATCACCGAGCGCGCTGCAAAGCGTAATCCAAAGTGACGACGAACAATCCTGGCGCGAAACGCTCGTTGAAATCGCGCTCCAGCAACTGATGAACGACGAGTCGATCCAATCCCGCACGCGGCAGGTGTTCCTGCGCGTGGCGGTGAACGGCGAGAAGCCGGACGACGTCGCCGCCGCGTTCGGAATCGAGCGCAACGCCGTTGACCAGATCAAAAAACGAATGATGCCGCGCCTTCAGAAGATTGTGGCTGCTCTTGAAAAGGCGGGAAATATATGAGTCTCGGTGTGGACGAGATAGAAGGAATCCTTTCCGCCCACGAGCGTATGCCGACGGGCGCGTCGTTTCAGGACGGCGTGATGTTCGGCAACTGGTGCGTTACGGCGTTTATCGGCAAGGGTGGGAGTGGCGAAGTGTACCGTGCGGTGCATGTTTCTCTTGGAACCTCCGCCGCCGTAAAGGTGCTTGTCCGCGATGAACCGCGCGCAAGGGAACGCTTCGTGCGCGAGGCAAGGCTGCTTTCGGAGTTGAAGTCGGCATCTTTCCCTCAATTTCTGGAATACGGGGAAGCTAATGGATTCTTATACCTTGTGATGGAACTACTTGAGCCGGGCGAACTGCCGTCTGGCGACAGGGAAATCGCGCGCTTTCTTCGACAGGTTTGCGACGCCGTAGCCGAACTTCATGCCCGTGGAATCGTCCACCGCGATATAAAACCTTCCAACATCCTGTGGCGAACGGCGGTAGGGCGCGATCACCGAGCGCGCCGCACCGGTAGGGCGGTCGCCCCGCGACCGCCGGTTCCCGTTCTCGCCGACCTTGGCCTCGTCAAGGACATCGCGACATCGAAAAACGGAAATCCGACATCGGACATTACTCTTGGCTGCGTCGGCACCCCAGGTTACGGCGCACCTGAGCAGATGGAGCGCGGCGAAGTGTCCGTCGCGTCCGACATCCACGCTCTCGGCGTATTGGCAGATCGTTGCTTCAGTGGCAAGCCGCCGCAGGTATGGGCACGCATCATTGAACGCGCGACGTCATCCATCACCAATCGCCGTTATCAGTCCGTTGCCGCCCTCGTCAAGGCCATTAAGAGTCGAAACCTGTCCCGGCAATTGACAATGGGGCTGACCACACTTCTTCTGGCGGGAATGTCGGTGGTCATCGTTGTTATGCTGTATAGGCGATATGGGGGCGAAGGCTTGAAGTGGTGGCTGATTCGCTCACGCGAACTGGTTGTCAGCATCGAAAAGAAGTATGTACCGTATGAGAATCCTGTTTCGGGCCGTAAAGGGTACTGTATAGTGACACAAACAAACACCGTGGAAGGCGTCGTCATCCGGGTGCAACGAGTTTTTTCTGTAAAAAATTCATCTGGCCCCTTGACTTTGCGCGTATTCTTTAGTATACTAAAGAACATGAAAACTGCAACAAGAGAA
>CACZDG010000020.1 GCA_902779865.1 uncultured bacterium | reverse complement strand
CTATCTCTCGCAGGCGATGGGACTTGACGAGGATCCGTTCAACACGCTTGTCGATAAGGCAAAACGCCAGATAGCCTCTGGCGATTGGATGGGGTACCTAGGCGAGTCGTTGTTCGGGCTCTACGCGTCCGTCCCGCCAGACTGGCAGATCAAGGACGAGGCGGAGGCGAAACGCTACTTTCAGCTTTTTGCGTCCATGACGGGGGCGAATCCACAACCCGAGGTCGCGACGATGCTCGGCTACGCCGACGCGGTGATCGAGACGCCGAATGAGGTGTGCGTGTTCGAGTTCAAGTACCGAAAGAGCGCGAAGGCGGCGATCAGGCAAATCCGCGAGCGCGGCTACGCGGACAAGTGGATCGGCGGCGAGCGCCCCGTGACGCTCGTCGGCATCAACTTCAACCCGAAGAAGCGCAACATCGACATGCCGATCATCGAGAAAGTGTAAAGTGTAAAATGTAAAGTGTAAATCTTTGACTGTGTAAGTAAAAAGGAAAGACGAAATGAACGCTAATAAACTGAAAAGACTCGCGGTGGCAATCTGCGCCGCCGTGGCGCTTCTGCCGTCGCAGAAGGCGAATGCGGCAAGCGTCGCCATCGACAGCGTGCAACAGCGCTGGCCGTGGAACAACAAGGTCGATATCACCTACACCGTCACCGGCGACGATCTCGCCAGCAAGGTGGGCAAGGTGCGGATCATCGCCGTGGTGAACGGTCTGACGTACATTGCGTACGACGACCCCATCGGCGCGGCGAAACCGGGCACGTTCACGGTGACGTGGAACGATCCTCCCCCCGGCGTCAAAAGCGAAGACTGCAAGATGTTCGCGACGATCCAGACGTCTCGTCCCGTCAGGTCGGGCGACGACTACATGATCATCGACCTCGCCACGGGCGCAGTCACCTACGAGGGACTGTTCACGAGCGAAGACGTCCTTGAAGGCGTCAGCGGACAGGAACTTTCGAATGCCCGCTACAACCAGAACAAGTACAAGGACACCCACCTCGCGCTCCGCAAAGTTCCAAAAGGCACGTACAAGACGGGCGACGGCGGCACGACGACTTGGACGACGACAAAGGACTACTACATCGCCGTGTTCCCTGTTACCCACCGCCAGTATTTGCGTTTCGTCAACATGGATCCTGATGAGCATAATATCCCGCTGAACAGTTCCAATTTGCGTTCGCGCCCTCTGAACTACATTATTGACGTGCGCGGAACGGCGGATCCTTCCGTCGCGCCGCAGATGATGCCCGGGAAATTCCCGATCATCGCATGGCTGAACGAAAAGACGGGAATGGCGTTCGACATCCCCACCCGGTATATGCACGAGATTGCGACGCGCGCGGGGACGACGACGAAATATTACTGGGGAGCGGACAGTGCATCGCAGGCCGATTGCAGCCGATACGCAGTATGCGAGTATTCAAGGCATAACGCCAACAATATGCTGCCGGTCGGCTCCAGACTTCCGAACAACTGGGGGCTTTACGACATGGTCGGCAACGATTGGCAGCTGTGCATCGACGCCAAAGACGGAACCTATCCGGAGGGGAACGACGACATCTTTGTCCCGGCGACGCTCGCCTCCGGCACTCCCGCCGGTTATGTCGTCAGAGGCAACGACACTGCGGGCAAAACCGATGTCGGTTCGGCAAAGGAGAGTATCTACGGTTCTGGTGCCGTCCGCGTGGCGTACATTGTTCCAAATGCAGAAGAGTGAGGTGCGAAATAGGAAGAGAAACGATGAACTCGACATGCCTTGGTTTTGCGGCCGCATTGGCATTGTTTACATCGGCTGCGGACGCGGCCACGACAATCGCCATAGACAGCGTCCGTCAGCGCTGGCCGTGGAACAACAATGTCGATATCACCTATACCGTCGCCGGAGACGATGCGACAGTGGGCAACGTCTGCCGCGTCGTCATCACGACGATTGTCGATGGGACGACGTACACCGCCTACGACGGTGCGCCCAACGTGAATGTGCTGCCGGGTACCTATACGGTTACGTGGTCGGGCGCGCCAGCCGGAGTGAAGCAGTCGGACTGCAAGATGTCCGCCAAGTTCTACACCATTTCGGTGCCTGCGGGCAACGACTACATGATCGTCGATCTCGTGAGCAATGCCGTAACATACGAGGGGCTCTTTTCTGCAAGTGATTCCATGGGTGGCGTAAAAGGACAGAGCCTTTCAAATGCTCGCTACAATCAGAACCGGTATAAGGACACGCACCTTGCCCTACGCAAAGTTCCGGCTGGCACATACAAGACGGGCGACGGCGGTACGACGACGTGGGTGACGACGAAGGACTACTACATCGCCGTGTTCCCTGTTACCAACCGCCAGTATTGGCGTTTCGTCAACATGGATCCTGATGAGCATAACACCCCGCTGAACAGTGCCGGATTACGCCCTCACGTTCTGCCATACGTCAATGATGTGCGCGGAACGGCAGACCCGTCCGCTACACCGCAGCTGATATCCGGCAAATACCCCATCATCGCGTGGTTGAACCAAAAGACTGGAATGACGTTCGACCTTCCAACAAGTTACATGCACGAGATCGCCTGTCGTGCCGGTACGACAACAAAGTATTACTGGGGGGCGGACAGCGCAACACAAGCCACTTGCAATCAATATGCTGTTTGCGAATACCGTAGATACAACGCCCAAAATACGCAGCCGTCCGGCTCTCGACTTCCGAACAACTGGGGGTTGTACGACATGGTTGGCAACGAATGGCAGTTGTGCCTAGATGCCAATGGCGGCACCTATCCCGAAGGAAATGACGACATCTTTGTCCCCGCGACGCTTGCATCTGGTACGCCTACCAGTTGGGTTGTCAGAGGCAACGACAACGCGGGTAAGACAAATGTTGGTTCCGCAGTGGCGAGCGTCACCAGCCAGGGTGCCGTCCGCGTGGCGTACATCGTTCCGAATGCAACAGAAGAGTGAGGTGATACTATGAAGAATGCATGTCGTTTGTTTGTTGTTGCGACGGTCGCGGCAGGAGCGGCCCTCCCTCTCGCGGCGCGCGAGGCCGTCCTCGCGGCGGAGTCTAATACATACGAGTACCGCATCGACACGACGCCTTCGCCGCGTGCGATCAAGACGCAGGAAGAACTTGCCGGACTGATGGAGGCGACGTACTTCGCGGGCGAGACGGTGACGGCGACTTTGTCCGGCGGCGCGGCATCGACGCTCGTCTCCGCCGCCGCCGCCAACGGCTCGGTCGCGCCGGACTTCAACGCGGGCGGCGTGTGGACGCTTGCGAACTCCGCGCAGGGTTCGGCGACGTTCACGGTACGGCACTCGATCTTCGGCACGCTCGGTGAAGGGACGTCCGCATCGCCCGCAAAGATCGTCGACGCTCTTGAGCTCTTCGACCTCTACCTGGCGGGAACGGCGGGGAATGGCTACGTCTATGAACTCGTCGGCGTTGAAGGGCTGTCGCCCCTGCTGCCGCCTGACTACGGCAAGGAATCCGCCGGTGGAAACCTGTTGCGCCTCGTCGAGGGCGGCGACACGGCGGAGGACACGTTCGTGACTCCCCAGACCGTGTGGTTCCTTGATTCGATGCAGGGCGGCCCAGATCGCACGATCACGCAAAAACGCGGGTACTTCGCGGCGTACTCTGGCGATAACTGGGCGCGCAGCGCGACGGCGGCATCCACGCTTTCGGTGACGCCGCCGCGCGGTACGGTGGATACGCAGAACCTCACGGGTACGGGTGCCGTGCCGTTCGTGCCCTCGAACGGCAATGGCGACTACACGGTCGTGCTGACGGCAGGCAACACGACGTGGACATCCATCATCACCTACATGCCGAGAGCCGGCCTCGTGATCTTCGTTAAGTGATTGAGAGGTCAAAAAGACGAATAAGATATTCAAAGCCGCGGCGGTTGCCGTTGGGATTGTTATGAGCGGTATTTCCGTGGCGGCGGAGGCGCCGACGCCGGGCGGGACGTGGAAGATCGTCTATTCATCCGCTGAAGGACCGCAGGGACGTGCCCTTGAGGTGCTGACCGAGCGCATCGGGTTCCATCTGTTGCGCGAACGGCATCTGGCGATTCCGCTTGTGTTGCCGATCGAGCAGGACGGCGGCGAGCCGGTGAAGGGCAAGCGCGACATGATCGTGGTCGGGCGTGTGCAGGAGAACGCCACGCTCCGCAAGTACCTCGGCAAGGACGCCGAGAAGCTCGTGCCGAAGGACGGCTACCTCATCCGCACGCTGCATGACGGCGAGCACGACGTGGTTCTTCTCGCGGGCGACACGCCGGAGGCTGTCCTCTGGGCCGCGTTCGACTTCCTCGACGTGCAGGTTCCGCTGATGGAGGGCTCGCTCGCCCCGCCGCGCGGACGCTACCCCGGCACGTTCTTCCGCGCCAACAAGCGCAACCTCGCGAAGTTCGACAAGGAGAAGGAGAAGCGCATCCCCGTGCGCAACATCGTCTGCGCGCCGCAGACGCCCGTGCGCAGCGTGTTCTCGTGGGGGCACGAGATGGACGACTACCGCGCCACGTTCCGCGAAATGGCGCGCGCGCGCTTCAACCGCATCATCATCTGGAACAACCAGCGCGTCATCAACGCGCGCGACGTGGTGGAGGAGGCGCATTCGTGGGGCATCAAGGTGTTCTGGGGCTTCGCGTGGGGGTGGTCGCTCCATTGCGACAAGGCGGACATCCACAACCTCGAGAAGTTGTCCGATAACATCATCGACGAATGGCACCGCATCTGGAAGCCGATGGGTGGCGACGGCATCTACTTCCAGAGCTTCACCGAGACGGACCGCCAGGAGCTCGCCGGACGCTCCATCGCGGAGGCCGTCGTCGAGCTCGTCAACATGACTGCGAAGCGCATCCACGCGGAGTCGCCGGAGCTGGACATCGTGTTCGGCCTCCACTCGAACTCGATCCGGAAACCCGGTGCGACGGACTTCATTGCGAAGACCGACCCCTCGCTCGAGATCCTGTGGGAGAACTGCGGCGGCTTCCCGTTCTGGGAAGGAAATGGCCGGACCGGCGGGCCGGACAACGAGTTCTGCGAGAAGATACTCGCGCTCACGCCGTCCGTCGGCTTTGTCTGGAAGGCGCAGCTGTACCTCGACTGGAAGAACTGGATCGAGCCGGCCGGGCCGTTCATGCTCGGATGCGCCGGGCGGAGGATGCGGGAGTACCACCAGTCGATCATGCAGCCGATGCAGTGCTCGTTCGACAACGACTGGTTCCAGAACGGCAAGTTCGCGTGGGAGTCGATACGCCGCCTGCGCGCCGCGAAGCGTCCGCCGAAGGAGTTCAACGCCGTGCCCTACAACAACCCGCCGTTCGGGCTCGCGCCGTTCTGCGAGGCCGAGCTTTTCTGGAACAGCGACGACCCGTGGGAGAAGATCCTGATGCGCGCCCGCATGAGGGCATTGCCCGAGAGATAGTAAACCTAAAAAACGCAGTTGAAACGCTTGCACGTACTTGATTTAGCCACAAAGAACACAAAGATCACAAAGCTTCTAGGAAAAGATAGACTTAGGGCGGGGATTTTTTAGGCTTGCGGCCAAATGATGATGAGTGGATGCTTTGCAAGGTGTCCAGAGCGGCGGCGAGGCGTTCGCGCTTTTTCATCTGTTCCGCGAGGGGGGACGGGCCGAAGAGAGATGGCTGCGGGTCTTCGGGGGAGTCCGTGATGTCCGTAACACCGAACCCAACAAGCCGCACGGCGCGTCGGCGGTTGGGCGGCCACTCCTTGTCGAAAAGATCCAACATAAGGTGTCGGAAGGTGATGTCGTCGCGGGCTGGCAGCTCGAAGCGGGCCTGTCGGGTGATAGTGTTGAAGGCGGCGTCGCGCAGCTTGAGTTTGCCGGTACGCGCCCAGCGTTGTTCCTTGCGGAAGCGGAAACCGACTTCCTCCACAAGGCGCAGAAGCGTCTGTCGTACGGTCTCGCGGTCGGTTTCATCCTCGGCAAAGGTGTGTTCGCGAGAGACGGATTTCTCCTCTGCATCCTCGGAGGGGAAGGGGGAATTGTCAATGCCGAGGGAGTGGTTGCGGATGGATTCTGCAGCCGCGTCGCCGAGAATGCGCACAAGGAAGCGGGGGTCGGCGTTCTGGATGTCGGCGCACGTGAGGTAGCCGTAACGGGAGAGGATATCCGCCGTCTTCTTGCCGACGCCCCAGAGTATCTTCACTGGTTTCGGTGCGAGGAAGGCACGTATGGCGTCCGTCTCGAACGGCATGATGAAGAGTCCGTCCGGTTTGTTCTGCTCCGATGCGATCTTCGCGAGCAGGCGGTTGGGGGCGAGTCCGACGGAGCACGTCACGCCGCACTTTGACTTTATCTCGGCGCGGAGGCGTTCCGCGAGCGTACGTATGTCGCCGAAGAGATGTACGGTGCCAGTCACGTCGAGGAACGCCTCATCTACCGACACGCCCTCCACGAAGGGCGAGTAGTGCGAGAACACCTCGAACGCGATGTCGGATACCTCTTGGTACACATGCATTCTTGGTGGCACGAATATGCCGTTCGGGCACAGCGCGTACGCGGTGCGGCTCGGCATCGCGGAATGTACGCCGAAGCGCCGCGCCTCGTAGGAGCAGGTGGATACAACGCCGCGTTCGTGCGGTCCGGCACCCACGATTACGGGCTTTCCGCGCCATTCGTGGTGGTCCCGCTGCTCAACCGACGCGAAAAAAGCGTCCATATCTACGTGCAGAACGGTCATCGGAAATGTATTATATCATCTTTTTGTTTTTTACACTAGCATTTCGTTTCTGGATATGATATACTATTTCCCGTTCCAACCACAAGGAGAAAAAACAAATGGCAGGAAAACTTGAAGACCGCGTAAGAGAGATTATCGTTGACCAGCTCGGCGTCAACGCCGAACAGGTGACGCTTGAGGCGTCGTTCATCGACGATCTGGGCGCGGATTCGCTCGACTCGGTTGAGCTCATCATGGCTTTTGAAGAGGAATTCGGTGCTGCAATCCCTGAAGAGGACGCCGAAAAGCTCACAACCGTCGGCAAGATCATCGACTACCTCAAGAGCAAGGGGTATGGCGATGACGGCTCGGCTCCCGCACAGTAATAATAGCGAGAAGTCGTGAAAGGAGAGGGACAGGCTTTCTGCTTGCCCCTTTCCTGTGTTTTCATTTCCAATCAGGTGCGGATTGATCCATGAAGGGCGAACGGGCTTCAGATGAACTGAATAGGCGCAATACGGCGTTTGACAACCGGTTGCGTCCGGGGCAGTTTGGCGAGTTCGTGGGGCAGAAGAAGATCCGCGACCGGCTGGAACTCGCCGTCAAGGCCGCCAAAGACCGCAACGAGACGCTGGACCATGTCCTCTTCTCCGGGCCGCCCGGTCTTGGCAAAACCACTCTATCCTATATATTGGGTGATGCGATGGGCGTGCATGTGAAGACCACGTCCGGCCCCGTCCTCACGAAGCCCGGCGATCTTGCCGGACTGCTTACCTCGCTGGAGGCGGGCGATATTGTCTTCATCGACGAAATCCACCGCATGGCGAAGACCGTGGAGGAATACCTCTATTCCGCGATGGAGGACTTCGCGATCGACATCATGATCGACCAGGGGCCGAACGCGCGCAGCGTACGCCTCGAACTTCCGCGTTTCACGCTTGTGGGCGCAACCACGCGCATCGGCCTCATAGCCGCTCCGCTCCGCGCGCGTTTCGGGCTTGTCAACCGCCTCAGCTTCTACGAACCGGCGGAACTAGCCGAGATTGTCACTCGTTCTGCGGCGAAGTTGGGCGTGGGCATCGAGCCGGATGGTGCGCTTGAAATCGCAGCTCGCGCACGCGGCACGCCGCGCATCGCGAACAACTTGCTCCGCCGCGTGCGCGACTACGCGCAGGTCAAGGCAGACAATCTTATCACGCGTCCCGTGGCGGTGGAATCCCTTGGGCTTCTTGAAATCGACCCCAACGGGCTTGACGAGATGGACGTCAAGATACTTGAAACCATCTGCGCGAAGTTCGGCGGCGGTCCGGTGGGGCTTTCCACGATCGCCGTTTCGGTTGGCGAGGAGCCGGACACGATAGAGGAGGCATACGAGCCGTTCCTCATCATGGAAGGGTATCTCGACCGCACGCCAAAGGGGCGCGTCGCGACGCCGCTTGCTTGGAAGCGCCTTGGCCTTTCGCCGACGTCCGGCGGTTTCACGCAGCAGTCGCTATTCGGATGAACGGTGAAACGGCGGCGGTTCAACTGGCGGTATCTTGCGGCGGGCGGAGTTGCGCTGCTGTTGACGTGGCTTTGGATTAGGGGGTGTAGTGGGAAATCCGGTGATGGCGGTTCGGGCGTACGGTTTCCGCCGCCGTTGGAGTCCGAGAAGGGGGATGTCCTAGTCACGGGGTACTGCAACTGCGGGATATGCTGCGGATGGCGTCGTAGCTGGTTTGGGCTTGGGACTCCGGTTTACGACTATGGTCCAATGAAGGGAAAACGCAAGAAGGTTGGCGTCACCGCACGTGGCACGGTGGCGCGGCACGGGACGGTGGCGGCGGATCCAAAGGTATATCCGTTCGGCACGAAGCTTGCGATACCGGGCTACGGGACGGGGATTGTGGAGGATGTTGGCGGGGCGATTACGGGCAGGCACATCGACGTCTGGTTCCCGTCTCATGGGGTGGCTCGCCAGTGGGGGGTAAGAAATCTTAATGTTACAGTAATTCCGCATTGACTTCTCACCGGATTTTTTGATAAACTACTCAATCCAACCGCCGAGGGTAGCGTCGCGGGCGGGTCGCAGTGACCCGTTTTCCGTTGAGATGCGAGAGCAGGCGGGGACGACTAAGGAAAGACGATGGACAAGATCAAGATCAAGGCGGAGGAGCGCGCGGAGCAGGGTTCCGCGGCGGTTCGCCGCCTTCGCCGGGCGGGCAAGATCCCCGCTGCGGTGATGAGGATGAACAAGGGCGGCACGATGCTGGTCAAGCTCGACGCGCACGAGTTCATGATGGGACTCAGGGGACACACGAGCAAGCAGCTGCTCGTCACCCTGGACATGGGCGGCAAGGAGATGCCCGCCCTCATGCGTGAAATGCAGAACGACGTGGTCAAGGGCACGCCCATCCACGTGGACTTCAGCGAAGTGTCGCTCACCCAGAAGGTGCGCGTTGTCGTGCCGATTTACCTCACTGGCGAAGCCGTGGGCGTGAAGATCGGCGGCGGCGTGCTCGAGCAGGTGCTGCGTACGGTTGAAGTGGAGTGCCTGCCGGAGGACATCGCGGAGAAGTTCGTGGTTGACGTTTCGGGCCTCGGGCTCGACCAGACGCTTTTCGTCAAGGACCTGCAGCTGGGCGACAAGTTCACGCTGGTGACGCGCGGCGAGTACGCCGTGGCCGTAGTGAAGGCGCCTGAGGGCGTTGACGCGGCGAAGCCGGGTGCGGCGGCGGCCGAGGCGAACCCGGAGGTCATCAAGAAGGGCAAGGAAGAGGCCGCCGGCGAGAAGAAGGAAGAGAAGAAGTAATAGGGGAAGGGAACTGACAAATGAAAAAGTACGATGGACTTTACATCTTTGCCGGCCAGGCGAAGGACGACGTGCTCGAAAGCCAGATCACGAAGGCCGTTGCCGAAGTGACGAGGCTTGGCGGCAACATCCTCGCGCAGGAAGTTCTTGGCAAGCGCGCGTTCGCGCGGCCGATGGGCAAGCGCGAGAGCGGCGTTTACGTTCAGGTGCGCTTTGAGCTCGACCCCGAGAAGGTCCGCGAGCTCGTGAACCGCTACCGCATCGTGGAAGAGGTGTTCCGCGTGCAGATCCTCGCCGTTGACGAGCGCCGCGAGGCGGTTCTCGCCGCCCAGCGCGAAGCGGCTGCGCAGCGCGCCGCCGCCAATGCACAGAAGGAGGCCGAAGCGGCCGAGGCCGCGCCGGCGGAGTAAAGAAGACGAGGTGGAGCTATGCCGTCTTTCAACAAAGTTATCGTGATGGGGAATCTGACGCGCGACCCTGAGGTCCGCCAGATCGGCGTGAACGCCGTAAAGGTGTGCCGCTTCGCACTGGCCCTCAACGAGCGCCGCCGGGACCGCAACGGCAACACGGTGGACATTCCCACGTTCGTTGAAGTGGACGCCTGGGAAAAGCTCGCCGAGCTGTGCGGGCAGTATCTCCGCAAGGGCCGTACGGTCCTGGTGGAGGGGCGTCTCCAGATGGACAGCTGGGAGAGGGACGGAGTTAAGCACCAGAAGCTCAAGATCCGTGCGATGACCGTGAAGTTCATGCCGCTGCCGGCTCCCAACCAGAGCCGTCTCACCGGTGAACCGATCGTCTCCGGCGGTAACTCTTCGGCGCAACCGCCGGTAGTCCCGCAGTCGGGTGACATGGACGGTTACGACGACGACGATTCGATGCCCTACTGACATCCACCTCTTAACACAAACAATCTAAGGAACAAAAAATGGCTTACCAGAAAAAAACTGAACGCGGCGACCGCGAGGATCGCGGAGATTTCGTTGCCCGCCGTCGTCCCTCAATTCCCGCAGGCGACAAGATCGACCTCAACGACATCGAGGTCCTCAAGCACTACGTGACGGAATACGGCAAGATCATTCCCGCCCGCGTGACGGGAGTAACGACGATGCAGCAGCGCCAGATCAAGAAGGGCGTCCGCCGCGCTCGCAACATGGGCCTGATGGCTTGAGAAAGGAAGACGTGTCATGGTAGAAGTGATGCTGATGTCCAATGTGAAGAAACTCGGCAAGGCCGGCGCGATTGTCAAGGTCGCACCGGGCTACGCTCGCAACATGCTCATCCCGCAGGGGCTTGCCGCTCCTGTGACGGAGGCGGCGAAGCGCAGGTTTGCAAAGCTTGAGGAAGCCCGTGCGAAGGCTCGCGCCGAGGCCAAGAAGGCGGCGCAGGCGATCGCGGAGAAACTCGTCGGCCTCAACGTGACGGTCAACGCCCGCACGGTGGACGGCAAGAAGCTCTACGGCAGCGTGAGCGCGACGGACCTCCTCGCCGCAATCGAATCGGATCGCGGCGTGAAGCTGGAGCGTTCGCAGCTTGACCTCCCTGATCAGTTGAGGGAAGTCGGCGAATACAAGGCGACGCTGTCCCTCGGCGAGGGCGTCACCGCGCCGTTCACGGTTAAGATCGTGGAGGCGGAAGCCCAGGCGTAACGCTGAGGATGGAGAAATCGGGTCGGCAATTTTTCTTGCCGATTCCGATTTTTCTTGTTGAATCCTATGAAAAAAAAGTGTAACATATTGTCGTTCTTCGGCGAAATAGGTTTTTCGTTGGACTAGTGGAATGATGTAATGATGAAGGTTTTAAAAGGTTTTATGCTTCTGGCAGCCTATGGGACGTTGTCCGTGGTGCTGTCGGGGTGTATTATCTCCGACGCTCTTGACAAGTTGTTTGGCGAAGGCAAGAAGGAGGAAGTCGATCCCATTCCGCTTGCCACGTATTTCGATGGTCCGAAGGTGCGCCCTGGAGTGGCGTTAGGCATTTCGGTAACAGCGGTTGGCTCTGCAAACTCTTCGCAGAAGCAGTATTTCGTCGATGCGGATGGTTATATTTCCATGGAGCTCATAGGTCAGGTCAAGTGCGATGGCATGACGCTTGTGGGATTGCAGAAGAAACTTGAGGCGGCATACAAAGAATACTACCTCAAGCCGCACGTCACAGTCACTTTCATCTATCAGCCGGGGCAGAACATGGTTTCTCCGTGGGGCACGGTCACTGTGCTTGGCGAAGTCGGGCGTCCTGGCCCAGTGGACGTTCCGCCAACGATGGATCTACGCCTCACTCGGGCGTTGCAGCAGGCTGGCGGAGTGAATGCCATTGGAAACAAGCGAAACGTTCAAGTGACGCGCTGCGATAAGGACGGCAAGCAGACGAAGACGAAGGTTAACCTTGTGGAGATTGGCGAAGAAGGTCGCCCCGACAAGGATATGCTCCTAAAGGCGGGAGACGTTGTCTGGGTGCCTGTTTCAATTTGGTAGTCAAGTGTAAACAAAACAGAATCCAAAAAAAAGGAGGATGAAATGAAGGTAGTAAAAAAGATTGCGGTTTGCGCGTTGGCGGCTTGTGCCGTCCCGTTTGCCGTGACGGCGGAGTTGAGCAAAGCGGAGTGGCAGGCTAAGGTCGGCGACTGCGCGAGTGACCCGTCGGCGATGAAAGCCACGATTGCGCAGATTCCGGCTGCAGAGCAAGCCGAGTTTCTGGGCAAGGTAAATGAGGCCATATCGAAGAAAGCTGGCTCGGACGAGTCCAAGGCGGCTGACTTCTATGCGGCGAACAAAGCCGCAATGGCAGGCGCGACGGACAAGAGGGCCGTTCTCGCCGAGGTGTACGCAACCGTTCCGGTTGAATACCTCACAGTCATCAACGAGCGATTCGCAACGGAACTGTTCAGCCGGAATGCCAATCCGGACAAGCCAATTTCCGATGAGGCGTTTACGGATTTGACCACGAGTACGCTCGCCGTCGTGAACAAGAGGTGCGAGTCGGCTGGAAACACCGACGTGCGTCAGACCTTTGCGGCTCTGATGTTCCTCCGTGCATCTGGCGGTTCGCCGGCTGGACTTTCCGACAAGCTTATCTCGCAGATGACCGACGCTAAGGCGCGCGAGTCGGCTGGCGGTTGGATTGCTGAGGCCATGGGCTCAAATGGCAATGAGTCTTCTTCCTATGACAGCATGCTTGCAGCTGCAAATGCTGGTGACGAACCGGATCAGGCCGTTGTCCTTCAGATGATGGGTCCGGGTATGGTTGTGGATTCCCTGCTTGCCGACTTGAAAGCGCCTGGCACGCAGTCCGCTTCTGGCCCGTCCTCTGGCTTTGGCGCAGGTTCGTTTACGACTGGCAGCATCGCCGGTGCCGCAGTGCCATCTGATGAGGCAATTGACCTCGGGCTGAACCGTATCCCCCGTGGTGCCATTGGTAGCCCTGAAGGCGTGGGCGGCAACCGTGAGGGCACGAATGCCGATTCGGAGAACCCCTATTATTCGCCCAAGCGTGGATCACACGGAGTGGTTCCGACTCGCGAGCCATCTCCCTATGTTTACTGAAGTAGTCATCGCGAAATGTAAAGGAAGTTCAAATGAAAAAGCATCTAACAGGTCTGACAATCGCCTCTTTGGCCGCGATACCGGCGATTGCCGCCGGTGGCAGTGAGGCCGACAAACCTCAGGGTTTCCGGTTCTTCGACCAGCATCTTACGGTCAAGCCTTACGTGGCTCTTTCGTACACCTACGATTCAAACGTCGATACGACGCGCCATGCTGATGGCGACAGCATCTTCTGCATTCAGCCTGGCGCTGACTTTGACTGGAAGGGTGATCGCTGGGCGCTCGTTGGCTCTATTTGGTACCGCCGGAACGCCTATTGCAAGTATTCCAACGAGATGGGCGAAAACAGTTATGGTGAGTCGTTGGCGTACAAGTGGACGACTTCAGAACAGAACGAGAAGGGATGGTCGCTCGTCCTTGCTGAAAAATACCGCTACATCGATCAGTCCGACTCACTCGGTTCTGGCGATGGTCGTGGCGTTTGGCGTGACCGCGAGGCCTTTGACGTTTCGGGGCTCCTACAGCGTCGTTTCACGGAGCGTCTGCATGCGGAGCTGATGGGGCAGTACAACTGGCTCGACTACAAGAACGACACGGGCAAGTACGCGCCGCTCTATGGTTGGCAGTCCTGGGCTGCTGGAGTTGAGGCCGGTTATGCCGCGTCGAAGTGGACGGATATCCTTTTGGCTGGCGGCTACTCGCACTACACCCAGCATGGTGGACACGGCTACCGTAGTTACAACAATGAGAGTAAAGTGTGGACGGTTCAGGCTGGTCTTGGTTCGCATGCCACCGAGCGCATTACCTATCGTGCGCTGATGGGTGCGTCGTGGCTGGATTACGGTGGTCACTCCAGTGCTGACCGTGGCTGGACTTACTCCCTTGACGCAAACTGGAAAGTTACGCGCCAGTGGCAGATTTCAGCCCTCGGCAAGAGCTACTATCAGCCTTCGGAGCGTACGCGTGGCCAAGCTCTCAAGGTGTATTCGCTATCTCTCGGAACGTCATACCTGACGCTTGCCGACAAGATGGTGCTTACCGCCAACGTCGCATGGCGTTATGAGGACACCTGCTACAACGACCGTTACCTCGCGCATGGCAACAACTACGATGAAGACATCCTCTCCATCCGCCTTGGTGCGACCTATACGATTAATCGTTGGGTCTCCGTCTTTGCGAACCTGACTTGGGAAGAGGAATGGTGCGACAAGCGCGATTATGACTACGACCGCTTCCGCGGCACGCTTGGCCTTCGTTTCCATTACTGAGTGATTCGACCGGATGTTTCCAAGGCTCATCACCAGATACGGGCTGGCGACGCATCTAGCGTTGCTGGCCTCTTTGCCATTTGTTTTGTTCCCGTTTCTCTCTGCGGAGAAACTTGCGCAGACGATTTTCAGCCTCTCTGTATTGGCCGGGCTCTGGCTGTTGGTTGAGCCGTCTATGCGTAACGGCGAGCATCTTTCCATTGCACGCCGTCGTGTGATTAGGGCGATTCTGCACGACGTTGTGTTCTGGTTCTTTCTCGTTGTCATTGTTGTCGTGTTTGTCCGCTATCTGAACTCGGATGTTGCACTTAAATACGTTGATGGTGAATGGCGCGTTAATCCGCCGTCAATGCCGTCGCTTCCCGCATCAGTCGGTGAGGCCGGCCTCCTTCCGCTTGCGGTTGTGGTGGCGATTGCAGTATTGCTGCAGGGCATACGCCATGGCATTGGTCTGACGGGACGTATATCATTCGGCCTTACGGCGTCTTTCGTCATGGGCGTTGGCGGGTTGGTGATGGCAGGGCTCGCTTGTGCAAACGTCCCTGCGTTCATGTGCGCGGCAAAGGCGGATTTCCTTGAATGTCCTTTTTGGGGGACGTTCATCGGTCCGGGATTTGGCGTATGGCTAATCTGTGCGCTGGCGTTCGGTGCACATGCGGAGGCGCGCAAGTGGGGTGCTTCGCGTATCCCTTTTTGTATAGCCATAGCCGGAAATGCAAGTGGGCTTCTCTTCTTCTCGCCGCCCATTGTCGTCACGGGCTTTCTTGTGTTGGCTCTCGTCGTTGCCATATTCTGCATGGTTTTTCTCGCAAGATCGGGTTCAATGGGAGCAGTCGCGCGGAACTTTGTATTGGCGGTGCTGGGTTTTGCGGTTCCGTTTTTCATTTCTTCCGCACTGCTGCAGGACGAGATTGAGTTGGCAGTTCACGCTGCTGAAACGCCGGTGATGGAACCTGCGAAGAACGTCTTCGCCTTCAAAGCCGGTGGGTTCTTGTCCGTGGATAAGGATTATGCAGAGATGTACGGAAAACGCTCCGCCGCTTTGTCAGGTGCCGCAAAGCTAATTTGGAAGAAGAATCCGTGGTTCGGGGCTGGGACGGGTGCGTTCGTCCTGCATTCGCCGTTTTTGCTGACTAAGGCGGAGCTGAGGTTTTTTCAGGGTGGGAAGCGCGACTGGCGTGCGAAGTTGGGCCTGCGCCCCCACAGCCGCGACCCTAAATGTGCTTTCAATAGCTATTGGACGCTTTTGGCCGAACGAGGGTTGTTTGGCATTGTTCTAGCTGCTGCTGTGCTGGTGTTTCTTTTGACATCGTACTTCATCCGGCTTGTCGCCGCTGTGGTGTTCCTGCGCCAACAAGATGATGCGGACATAGTCGTTTTCGCATGTCCGCCGATAACGTGGACTGTTCCGTTCGCTTTGATCCTGCTTTTGTCCGTTGCCGTTTTCGCGCCAATTCTTGCCGTCCCGCCGATGTGGCTGGTGGCAGTTGCGCCGCTTGCGGCCGCAGCTGCGTCTTTCCCGAAGAAGCCGGAAACGAAGAACGTTAATCTACGATAGAAGGAATATCTGAAATGTCATCATCATCGTCATCGTCGTCGTCAACTTATGGGCAAAAGCCGCTTTATTATGGTACAAGCAAGAAATCGCCGTTGTACTATGGCTCTTCGCAGACTCCGATGTACTATGGCTCTTCGCAGACTCCGATGTACTATGGTTCTGCGCAGTCTCCCATGTACTATGGCGGCGGTGGCCAGACACCATACTACTACGGAGGTGCATACGGTGGGCAGTCGGCTGGGCAGGATGCCGATTCCATTGTTGGCTCGATTACGGCTGGGCGCGTGTTGCGAGTCATAACACAGCGTTGGATTTCGGTGCTCGTCTTCTTCCTGATTGGACTTGTTGCCGCATTTGCCGTTTACCGCATTTCGCCGACAATCTATGAGGCGAAGAGTGAATTCACCATGGATACGCGTCGTCATACTGGTAATAACAGCATAATCGGCAACGACATGGAATTCTACGGCAACAACTATGCCGAAATCTTCAATACCCGACTTTCTGGCTGGAGGTCGGAGGCGATCTTCACGAAAATCCTTCAGCAGTACCGGGCCAACTTCCCGAACTCTACGACGACTGATAAGGACCTCGTCGAGATGCTTGGAGAGTCTGAGCTGGAGCTTCTGCGCAATTCCCGCCTCATAACAATCGCAGTGCGTTCCAGCGTTCCCGAACTTGCCGCCGCGCTTGCCAACGCATACGCCGAGGCGATCGAGTCGTACACCGACGAGGAGAACAAGAAGAGCTGCGACAAGGCCGTTTCGCAGATTCACCAGCAGGTTGAGAAGCAGAAGCGTGTTGACGACGATCTGGCAGCGCGCCTGCTCAAGTTCCGCACGGAACACAAGATTGACAACATGATGGCGGAGCGTGACATCCTTAACCAGAGCCTTTCGGCGACGACCGTTAACGTACTTGAATACGAAAAGCGCGTAACGGCGATGGAGGAATGGGTGAAAGTGCTTCAGGCTGCCCAGAAGAACCCGGAGAACTTCGGCGAGCTGCCGTCGGAAGTGCCGCGTTCGTCCGATATCGGCACCGCATACACGAAGCTGCAGAATGTCAAGATGGAGCTTGCTACGCTCAAGACGAGCTACACGCCGCAGCATCCCGCAGTTGTCGCGAAGGAGGGCGAGCTTAAGGCGATCACGCATGAATTTGGGGAAACCGTAAAGCGTGCGTACGCGACCGCGGTTGGTAACCTGACGGCAAGTCGTAACCAGTTGCAGAAGTTCCGGAAGGACAGTGATGAACTGAACAAGAAATTGTCTAAGATAGGCCTTCAGATTGTCCAGGCGGATGCGGGGCTCAAGCAATTGGAGCAGGAAAAGAGGGTTTCAAGCGAGCTATACCAGAATCTTCTGCAGAAGGAGAACGAGGGCCGCATCGCCGCCGAACAGGACAACGAGAAGATCCGTCTTGGTCGTCCGGCCCAAGTGCCGTCCAAGCCGGTACTGCCGAACCCGCTTATCATTTTCACGGCCGGTGCCGTGATCTCGTTGGGACTCGGTTTGCTGTTCGTGCTGGTGCTGGACCATCTCGAGGATACGATCGTGTCGCTTTCCGACATCGAGGGCCGTCTCGCGCTCAAGGTGCTGGCCGTGCTGCCGCACGTTCGCCGTAAGAAGCGCGAGCAGGTGGCAAAGTTCATTTCCGAAAACAAGTACTCGCAGTTTGCGGAGTCGATGGCTGGTCTCCGTAACTTGTTGGACTCCCCGCGCTACCAGCCGATTTCGCAGGCCGTGCTGCTTATGTCAACGCAGCCAGGCGAGGGCAAGACCATCACTTCCTGTTCGCTCGCGATTTCAAGCGCACAGGCCGGAAAGAAGACTCTGCTTGTGGACTTCGATATGCGCCGTCCGCGTCTCGCTCGAGTCTGGGGCTTGCAGATCGACAACGAACATTCGTTCTCGCACTACCTGTCCAGGGGCGACCAACGCGACTTCGCCTCGCTCGTTATGCCCAGCGGCGTAGAGTCACTTGACGTAATCGGTTCTCTTCCGCCTGACAACGTCAACCCTGCGTCCATCATGGGCTCGCAGGTCGTACCCGACTTCTTCAAATGGGCACGCGAGAACTATGATCGCATTGTGGTTGACTCGCCGCCGTTCGGAATCGTGGGCGACGTGATGACGCTTGCTTCGATGGTGGATTCCGTCATGATCATGTGCTGCCCTGACCGTACGCATTTCAAGCCTATTCAGCATGCTGCCCGTTCGCTTGGCGAATCTGGTGCCACGGTGATTGGTATCGTTGTCAACGATGTCGAAATGGGTGGTGCCGGCAGTGCGTTTGCTCCGGCCGGTCATTCGTATGGTTACGGTTACGGCGGATATGGCGGATATCGTTCCTACGGTAGGGGCTACCGTCCATACGCGCCATACGGACCGATTGCGACGGCAAAGACCAAAGGTGGTGCTGATGGTTCACCGGCGGCGGAAGGCAAAGGAAATGATTCCGTGCCTGCTGGAGAAGAGGCGCATGCGTCGAGTGGCGCAGTCAGCTCGGAATTGACCGACGAAGAGTAGTCGTGTAATCCCATGACACTTTCCCTTGCTCAGGTCCGTAGTCCCCTGCAGGGGAGCGTTTCCCTTCCCGGCGACAAGTCGTTGGCACATCGCGCCGCTTTGTTCGCCGCGCTCGCTGAGGGCGAAAGCGAGGTGGGCAACTATCCCGACAGCGGTGTGACGCGCGCGATGCGCGGTGCATTGGAGTCGCTTGGCGTACCTTCAACCATTGATGGCGGCGTACTGCGCGTGAAAGGAAACGGGATGCATCCGTTTCCTAATTCCGGCGCAACAGCCTACTGCGGCAACTCAGCGACGACGATCCGTCTTCTCGCGGGAGCAGTCGCAGCGACGCATTCCGCAGCCGTTCTCGATGGCAGCGAAGGATTGAGGAAGCGTCCTATGAATCGGATAGTGGAGCCACTCCGCCAGATGGGGGCCGACGTCAGCTCTACGGATGGTTGCGCTCCGCTCCGAATTTCACCAGCTCCGCTTGAATGCATAGGCTATGAACTTCCCGTTGCATCCGCACAGGTTCTTAGTTGCCTGCAGATCGCGGCGCTTGGAGCGGAAGGGGAGAGTCGCTTTACCGTTGACGCGCCCGTGCGCGACCACACGTCGCGGATGCTGCGGGCGATGGGTGCGGAAGTGGTGGATTCGTGGCCAGACGTTTTTGTGGAATCGCTCAATAAGCCGCTTTCGCCTTTGCATGGCACGCTTCCGGGAGATATTTCGTCAGCCGCCTTTCTCTTCGCCGCTGCCGCCATCGTGCCCGGCAGCAGGATTACCGTGACTGGAGTTGGCGTGAATCCCACTCGCACCGGCATTCTGGATGTTCTTTCCAAGATGGGCGCGAAGGTGTCGCTTGCGAACGAGCGCGAGGAGATGGGTGAACCAGTGGCTGATGTGACTCTCGCCGCAGAGCCGCTTCACTGCGTGGAGATTGCTGGCGATCTCGTGGTGCGCTCCATTGACGAGTTTCCGGCCATTGCCGCCGTTGCGGCGTTTGCTGAAGGGCGCACGGTTGTGCGTGAGGCGGAGGAGCTCCGATACAAGGAAACCGACCGCATCGCTGCGATCGTCACGCAGCTGCGTGCGCTCGGCGCGGAGGTCGAGGAGTTCGAGGACGGCTTTGCGGTGTGCGGCGGTACGCTAAAGGGCGGTACCGCATGTGCGAACGGCGACCACCGCCTGGCGATGTCAATGGCCGTATGCGGACTATGTGCCCCGGTTTCGGTTGAGGGTGCCGAGATACTAAATGAGTCGTTCCCCGATTTTGAGCGCGTAATAATGTCCCTGATGTGATATACTCTTGCGCATGGATAAATTGTTCATCATCGACTTGATGCCGTTTCTGTACCGGGGACACTTCGTGTTCCTGAAGAACCCGCGCATGACCTCGACGGGTATCAACACGTCTGCGCTGATAGGTTTTGCAAACAGCCTTGTCGCTATCCTTAAGGACTTCGGCCCTACGCACGTTGTGCTGGCGATGGATCCAGACGGGCCGACATTCCGCCATGAGGCGTATCCGCCGTACAAGGCGCAGCGCGAGAAGATGCCGGAGGACCTCGCCGCGTCCATCCCATACGCATTCGAGCTCGCGGAGGCGCTGCGCATCCCGATTTTGCGCATGAAGGGTTATGAGGCGGACGACGTGATGGGCACGCTCGCATTAAAGGCCGCCGCCGCTGGCTTTGAGGTGTTTCTCGCAACGCCGGACAAGGACGCCGCGCAGCTCGTCGCGCCGAACATCAAGCTGTTCCGCCCTGGACGCAACGGCGATACCCCAGACATCTACGACGAAGCAAGGGTTCGTGAACATTGGGGTCTTTCGTCCCCGAAACAAATGATAGATTGGCTCGCGCTTGCGGGCGACTCTTCCGACAACATCCCCGGGATAAAAGGAATTGGCGAAAAAACCGCATCAGCCCTCCTTTCGCAGTATGGCACTGTCGAGGAACTTATCGCCCATGCTTCCGAGCTGAAAGGCAAGGTGGCGGAGAAGGTCGCTGGCGGCGCGGAGGACGCGAGGATGTCCAAGTTCCTCACGACAATTCGTACCGACATCCCCCTGGATGTGTCCCTTGATGATTTCAAGCGGAAAGATCCTGATGTCGAGAAGCTTCGCGCGGTGTGCGCAAAGTTCGAGCTCTTCAGCCTCTCGAAGCGTTTGCTTGGCGAAAGCGTTGCCGTTACGGAGACCGTGTCGTACAAGACTTTGGATGCGGTTCCGCACGAATATCACCTCGTAACGACTCTGGACGAGGCTGCCGCACTCGCCCGCGAACTA
Source organism: uncultured bacterium (assembly GCA_902779865.1). Classification (GTDB taxonomy): domain Bacteria; phylum Verrucomicrobiota; class Kiritimatiellia; order RFP12; family UBA1067; genus RUG572. Next base: position 15,295 of record CACZDG010000020.1, on the reverse strand, counting down.
GAAGCCGCGCCGAAATTCGCCTTTGATACGGAGACTACTTCCACTGATGCCCGTACCGCTAGGCTTGTGGGGATGTCATTTTCCACGGCGAAGGGAAAGGCGTGGTACGTTGCCGTGCCAACCCACAAGCTGCCGTCCGAAACTCCGCAAGAGGCGCAGGATCTCTTTGCGGCTGCCCAACCCATTGGCGAGGGACACGGTGCCGCGCTCGCGTTCGTGGCCACGTTCGCCGCTGCGTTCGCCGACCCTGCAAAGATTCTCGTTGCCCAGAACGCGAAGTTCGACATGACCGTGCTTTCACGCTACGGTATCCGCTTTGGTTCGACGGTGCGTGATACGATGTTGGAGCACTACGTACTCGATGCCGCAGCGTTCCACAACATGGATTATCTTGCCCGCGAGTACCTTGGATACGACCCTATCCCAATCACGCGCCTCATCGGAGAACGCAAGCGCGGCGAACAGCAGGGGAACATGGCGGACCTGCCGCCAACCGAGGTGTGCGATTACGCTGCGGAAGATGCCGACGTGACGCTCCAGCTTGACGAGGTTTTGCGTCCAAAAGTGACGGCCGCCGGCGCGTTGCAGGCCCTCGTCGAAAGCGAGGAGCCGCTTGTGCCGATTCTCGCGGAGATGGAGCGCGTTGGCGTGAAGATCGACACGGCCGCACTACGCGCATTCGGCTTCGAGTTGGAGAAGGAGATAATGTCTCTCTCCGCCGCCATACGTTCCGCTGCTGGCGACGGCGACCTTAACGTTGATTCCCCCAAGCAGCTCGGTGCACTTCTCTTCGAGAAGATGAAGCTTGACCCGTCTGCCGCGAAGAAAACGTCGAAGGGGCAGTTCTCAACGGACGAGAAAACGCTCTTGAAAATCATAGACGCGCATCCCATCGTTCGTCAGATACTCGATTACCGCGCCTGCGCCAAGCTGAAAAGTACGTATGTGGACAAGCTTCCGCTGTGCATCGATCCGCTGGACGGGCGCGTCCATACCACCTTCGCGCAGGCCCTCACGGAAACGGGACGCCTCTCGTCATCCGATCCGAACCTGCAGAACATCCCGGTGCGCACGGAACGTGGCAAGATGATCCGTGCCGCAATCGTCCCGCGGGACGCGAACCACGTTCTCGTCTCGGCCGACTATTCCCAGATAGAGTTGCGCATCATGGCCGCGATGAGCGGAGACGAGGCGATGCTGGACGCATTCGCGCATGGCGCGGACATCCACCGCGAGACTGCTGCACGCGTCTATGACGTGATGCCACCTCTGGTGACTGACGATATGCGCAGCAAGTGCAAGATGGTGAACTTCGGAATCATCTACGGTATATCGTCGTTCGGCCTTGCGCAGCGGCTGCATGTGTCGCGTCGTGAGGCGGCGGATTTGATCGATACGTATTTCAGGCTCTATCCCAAGATTCGCGCGTTCATGGATACCGCCATCGCCAGGGCACGGGAGAAAGGCTACGCCGTGACCGCGCTTGGTCGCCGCCGCACGCTGCGCGATATCTCGTCGCGCAACGCAACGGTGCGTCAGGCCGCAGAGCGCGACGCAATCAACACTCCGATACAGGGAACGGCGGCGGATCTCATAAAGGTCGCGATGGTGAAGGTCGATCGTGCGCTCAAGGCCGAGGGGCTGAAGGCAAAGATGATTCTCCAGATACATGATGAGCTGCTCTTCGATACGCCTTGCGGCGAAGTGGAGCGCGTGAAGGCCGTCGTGAAGCGCGAGATGGAGGGCGCGATGAACCTTGGAGTGCCGCTGGACGTGTCCGTAGGTGCGGGACGTAATTGGCTGGAGGCCCACTGACGCAAGGTCTTGCATGATTTTCACGCCGCGCTACGATGGCGCGGCGAACGAAAAAGAAGAAGGAGAAAAATCAATGGAACTCAAAGGATCCCAGACAGAGAAAAACCTTGCGTTCGCCTTTGCGGGTGAATCGCAGGCGCGTAACAAGTACGACTATTTCGCATCCGCAGCCAAGAAGGAGGGCTACGAGCAGATCGCGGCCATCTTCCAGGAGACGGCGCTGAACGAAAAGGAACACGCCAAGCTGTGGTTCAAGCACCTCGGCGGCATCGGCGATACGATGAAGAACCTCGCGGCCGCAGCGGCCGGCGAGCACGAGGAGTGGACTGAGATGTACAAGAAGTTCGCCGAAGTCGCCCGTGCCGAGGGCTTTGAGGCGATTGCAAAACAGTTCAAGGGCGTCGCAGGCGTCGAGAAGCACCACGAGGAGCGTTACCTCAAGCTGCTCAAGAACATCGAGACGGGCGAGGTGTGGGAGCGAATCGGGCCGAACCGCTGGCAGTGCCGCAATTGCGGTGCAATCGTCGAGGGCGAGAAGGCTCCCGAGGTGTGCCCCGTCTGTTTCCACAAGAAGGCGTACTTCCAGCTCGAGGCTGACAACTACTGATCGTCAGTGGATTTTCAGCTTCGTCTTGACGTGGGAGGCCTGTGAAGTGGCCTCCCCTTTTTTTTGTTTTTCCGCACTCGACTCTGCTCGCTGTGTCTTGTTTTCCATGCCGGGAATCTGGAAACGTTCGGCTATGGCGCCAGACATAAGCTGGCTCTTGAACGCGGGGGCGTTCGTTGGCGTTTTCTCTGCTGAAGATTCGTTAGGTGCGTTCTCTTCATCGCTTTCGTCTGCGACTGGCTGCACGCCGCGCAACCGACGGCGGATGACTAGCACCAGCGTGAGAATGACGGCGGTGACGATTGCGTTTACGAGCGGAATGTGTGCTTTGTCGATGAGGCGGGGAAGCCCCTGTGTGATAGATTTCGTACAGGCGGCGAGCGTGGGCTTGAAGAAGTGCGTCGCCAAGTACGCCGTGAACGCGCACTGCCCGTAAAGCACTAGAAGCCACCAGCCGCGCCGAGCACCAAGCACGTCTGTGATTACGTAGAGAAGCGCAAGGGCAAGCACGCACCAGCCCATCGCCTGGCATGTGAAGCTTAGGGTGAAGATGTGTTTTATGCATGGCACAAGAAGCGTGAGCACCCATCCCACACCAAGTAGTGCAGCGCTGAGGATGAAGAGCGTGAGCGCTTTGCGTCCTTTCGTCCACGAGCCGCGCAGCGTCTCCGTGCATTGTGCGCCGCACATCGCCATCGCTCCGAACATGAGCGATGTAAGGAACCAGGTATAGCCATGCGTCTTAAGTGCCGTGCTGCCTGCTGGCAGGATCGCGCCGAGGATTCTTTGCTCAACGACCTGGGCTAGGTTACCTTCGGCCGTGTAGTCTCCGAGCAGGTGAAGCAACACACCGTATGCCCCGGCGAAAATCAGCGGCATTAGGATGCGCAGCGCGCGGAATGGAATCAGCATAACGAGCGCGGTTGCAAGGTAGCCAACGGCGATGGCCTGCAGCGTGTTGTTGAATGGACTTATCTTGAGCGGATCGAGCGTGGCGAGATTGCCCTGCACGAGGAGACCTCCGAACCAGAGCAGCGCAACGCGCGCGAAGACGTGCTTCCAGAACGCGGCGGTTGCCCATCCGTCCTCGTCTAACCGCTTTGAGAGCGCGTATGGCACGGCCGCGCCGCATGCGAAGATGAACAGCGGCATGATGATGTCCCAGAACGTGAAGCCGCCCCATGCGTGCTTGAATTGCAGCTGCACGGCCTCTGGCAATGGCCATGCCTTGTTTACGGCCCAGAAAACCGGGCCGACTACGGTGAGAAGCAGCATGTCGAGTCCGCGTAGGACGTCCAGCGAAAGCAATCTTTTATTTTCCATGTCGGTATTGTATCATAATATCCCGCGTTAGTGAAAGCCTTCCTTTTGGTTTTTCACTTCTGCCAAGAGGAACGGTCGGCAATTGATTGCTTGCGGCCGAACAGTTTTGCAAGCGCGCCGAGCCCGTACACCCATAGCGTGATTATGCACACGGGCACGTGGTAAAGCCATGCGCGGTCGGGCTTGCGGAAGAAGCCGATGACCATCTGCACGACGAGGGGAATCAGCGTGACAGTGGAAAGGCAGAATAGGACGATGCCGGCTTTGCGCTGCCTGTTCCATGGATATGACCGCTGTTTCGACTGGGCGAAGTAGAGGAAATCGCGTATGCGGCGGCGCTGCTTGCGGACGAAATCCGCGATGCGTGCGCAGTAGAGGTGTACGATGCCCGTCTTTACCTTCGCTACGCACACCGCGCCGTCGCGGAGGATGCGCTCGTAGAGGATGTCGATGTCGAAGAGATAAGGATCCCAGTTAGTTCCGTCCAGCAGCGAACGCCTGAACACGAATCCGTTTGCTCCAATGGTGGGGAGGGCGTCCGCAGTGAGGCGCAGTTTCAGCCAGTCGCCACGGTCTTCCTCGTTGACGGCGAGACCGGTCCAGCGTCCCGTGACGCCACTGATGCGGTCGTAGTTGCGCGTGAAGAGGCAGATGGGGTCATTCATGCCGAGAAGGGCGAAGTAGCGCGTTGGCGCGGGGTCTTGCTTGCGCACGGTGAACTCAATCGGTTCGGAGGCGATGACATCTGGGTCCGCGAACGGCGCGGTCATGCGGGCGAGCCAGTCGGCGTCTGGAAGGATGTTGTCGCTATCGACGAGCGCGATTACGTCGCCGTGCGCGGCCTTGATGCCGGCGGTCTTGCCGGCTTCGCCTGTTTTTAGAGGATTAGTCGTGATCACCTCTACTTTGGCGGCGCGGGCGATTTCGAGCGTGCGGTCGGAGGAGCCGGCGTCCGCTATGACGATCTCGAATGAGACGCCATCCGGCACTTTCTGGGCGTGGATGGCGTCAAGGCACTCCCCGAGGGTCGCCTCGGAGTTCAGGACGGGAATGACGAACGACACTTTCATTTTGCGGGTGTTAGTATATCACACTTTACCTTTCGAGGGCAATATGGTAAACTAAAGCCGCCATGAAAAAAGACACGCTGAAGAAAGTCCGTATCACGGACACCACGTTGCGCGACGCGCATCAGTCACTTTGGGCCACGCGCATGCGCACCGACGACATCCTCGGCATCGCCGAGAAGATTGACGCCGCCGGCTATTATTCCCTCGAATGTTGGGGCGGTGCAACGTTCGACGTGTGTATGCGTTTCCTGCGCGAGAACCCGTGGGAGCGTCTCCGCCAGATCAAGGCCGTCTGCAAAAACACGCCCCTCCAGATGTTGCTGCGCGGACAGAACATCCTCGGCTACAAGCACTATCCGGACGACATCGTCGAACGCTTCGTGGCGCTCGCGTGCGAGAACGGTATGGACATCTTCCGCGTGTTCGACGCGCTCAACGACCCGCGCAACCTCGAGAAGGCCATCGCGAGCGTGAAGAAGTACGGTGGACACGCGCAGGGCACGATATGCTACACCACGTCGCCCGTCCACACCGTCGAGAACTACGTAAAGCTCGCGAAGGAACAGGAGGCGATGGGCATCGACTCACTCGCGATCAAGGACATGGCCGGCATTCTCACGCCCGGCGCGGCGCGTGAGCTCGTAGGTGCGCTTGTTAAGGCGCTCCCTGAAATGCCAATCCAGATTCACTCGCACATGACGAGCGGCATGGCCGCAGCGATGTACCTCGCCGCCGTCGAGGCCGGTGCTGGATGCGTCGATTGCGCGATTTCCACGATGTCCAGCTTCAGTTCCCAGCCGCCGTGCGAGAGCATCGTCACGATTCTCGAAAGCGAAGGCTACGATACTGGACTCGACCAGGCGAAACTCGCCGAGATCAACGCCTACTTCAAGGAACTCAAGGCCAAGCGCCAGCCGGCGTCAACTGCCAAGGTAGAGCCCGTTGACGCGGGCGTGCTCGTACACGCGATTCCCGGCGGCATGATTTCCAACCTTCGTAGCCAGCTCGCGCAGCAGGACGCGCTCGACCGCCTCCCCGAGGTGCTTGCCGAACTCCCGAAGACGCGCGCCGACATGGGCTATCCGCCGCTCGTCACGCCGACCTCGCAGATTGTCGGCGTGCAGAGCGTGCTCAACGTTCTTTCCGGTAAGCGGTATTCGATGGTCACGGACGAGACGAAGCGTTACTCCGCTGGTTACTATGGGCGTACACCAGCTCCGATCGAGAAGAAACTCGCTAAGAAGTTGCAAGGTGGCTTGAAGCCGATCACTTGCCGTCCGGCAGACCTCCTGAAACCCGGACTCGCCGACGCCGCAAGGGAGATTCCACCGAAGCTCATCCAGGCGGAGGAGGACATCCTTTCGTACTGTCTCTTCCCCGAAGTCGCGCTCGGCTACTTCAAGTGGCGCGCGCAGCCCGAAGGTGCCAAGGACCCGATTCCTGCCGACGTGGAGATGCAGAAGACCGAGGCCGCAGGAACGACTGCGCCCGCGCCCGATGCCGAGACCGCCAAGTTCGCGCAAATCGGTCGCGCATTCGCCGCGCTCATGGCGGCGTGTGGCGGCACGAAGGTTGATCTTTCCGCAGTGAAACTCGGAGAAGCGGCACCCTCGCCGCTTCAAGCAGGCGGAAGTGATAAGAGTGTTGCTTCACCGAAAAAGGAGGAAGCACCTACGGGCACCCCCGTCCTCGCGCCGCTCAACGGCACGTTCTACCGCAGCTCGGGTCCTGGCAAGCCGGAACTCGCCGCGGACGGTGCATCCGTCAAGGCCGGTGATGCTGTCTGCATCGTTGAGGCGATGAAACTCTTTAACCCGATTAAGGCCACGGCCTCAGGCAAGATCACATTCGTTGCCAAGCATGGTGCCGCCGTCGCGAAAGGCGAGACGATTGCGGTAATTGCTGGTTGAGAGACGAATTAAAGTTCATTCGTAGAGACTCAATTCCTTATGCATGGGAAATAAGATGCCTATGCATAAGGGATGGATTGCTTCTCGGTGCGGCACTACTACGCTCATACACCCACACCATGACGTAGCCACACTATAGTGCAGTAGCCACAAATAGCCCTATTTGCAAATACAAATACTTCTATTTGTTGATACAAATAGCACTATTCGTGCCAACATGTAGCCCTATTTGTCGCTACCCTACCCCAGTCTAAGCACCACCGATACCCTAGTCCGATTGCCTCTCATACCTAGGTTACTACTCAATAGCGTGTATGCCTTGGGGCTTGATCCACCTTCCCGTGGTGTTCGCCACGCGCCACATCTTGTTGTTGTACGCTTGTTGTTCCCATTTGCGGCGGTTACTCGCAACCTCAGCATTCTTTGCATCTAACACAAAACTTCAACTTCCTAAAATCCCGCTTGCGTTGGACGGGGCAACGGGCGTTAACACCCTCACTTCCCCTGTACCAGTATCCATCAGCCCGACCATACCTATGGGCACAGCCAAACGATAGGTATCGTTATATGGTAACAATAGTATCTTTTCATTGTAACGATAGGTATCGATTTATGCAAAAGATAGTATCAAATGCCTTTGGGGATAGGGGTGTTTAGGGGGTTGGGGATAGCCCCAAGGGGGGTAGGTGCCATACAAAACAATTTTCCCAAAATCACACTTGCGCTATGTAAGTGGGATGTGATAGACTATTGAAGTTCTCCGCAAGGAGGGCAGATATAGTTCGAGGAACTGATTGGAAGCGTCAAGCCACTTCGTGAGGGCCGACATTCCTTTCCACCCTTCGGGCGTAGCAATTCAATTTGCAAATGCTGCATAGCAGTCGCCGTTTGAAACGTGAGAAACTTCGTGAGACGATGCATTGCAGAGAAAGTGTATATGCACTTCCTCTCTTTGTATTTCTCACAGGGCAATTTCTCACGGCCTCAAGTGGAATACGGGAGAGGTTTTCTTTTTCGTTCCGATTGCTGAGCGGAAGAATGGTAGGGGTGGCTCGCCGAGGCCGCCGCAAAGAGAAGGAACGAAGAAGTTGATAATAGACAACAAGATGTTTGTTGGAAGCCCCGTGCGCCTCGTTGCGCTCATGGTGTTGGTATCTGCATTCGCAGGGCCTACAAGGTCGTTTGGGAGGATATTCAGACGATTAGGTTAGAGGGCTAGTTTCTTGAAGAGGCTTCTTAAATTCCGGCGGGTGCTGGGATTGAATGAAAACGAGAACAAACAAAAGGAGTAAAAGAATGAAGAAACTGATGATGGTTGCGATCGGCATGGTCGCATGTTCAATGATGACGGGCTGCAAGTCGGGCACCAGCGCCTCATCGAAGGGTGGGACGTATGCGAATCTGCCTAACCCCCGGCCGGATGAATTCCTGATTCACTGGGAGCAAACCAAGAACGAAAGAATTACAACGGTCGGTACTGTCTGCGGTGGCATGTTCGGCTTCTGCGGAGAGAGCGACGAGAAGCCTTGGATGCTTCGCGATCAGGAGTCGTTCGGCACCTTTGGCATCCGTAATTACAGTCACGAAGCCAGGGCGCGCAACGCCGCCCTTTACAAGGCATGCCAGCAGGAGGGGTGCGATGCGCTCATTGGCGCGATGTACGAAGTGAAGGTCGAGAGTTACGGACCGTTCTTCTCGCAGTACACCTGCACGGTTAAAGGGTGGCCGGCCCGCATCACGGGAATCGAGAAGGTCGCAAACAAGAAGTAAGAAACAAAGCAGTAAGAAAAATGAAGTACCCTGCGCTATTTCTCCTGGCGGCCGTCGCGTTGTCAGGGTGTATCAGCGACAGCCCCGAGGATGGCGCAGTGGTGCTGCCATACAGTAAACTTTTCGAGGCCGGACGTCGCGCTGAATCTAAAGGCAACATCAAGATTGCAGAAGATACGTACGGCTGGCTCATTGGACGCGACAGTTGCTATGGTGAGTACGGCCTCGCAATGTTGCAACTTCGTAGGGGATCCTGTAGCGGGGAGGCGGTAAAGCTTCTCCTCGCCTGTGCGAAGCGTTCAGACACTGACTCCGCGATGGATTCGGCGTTTTCCGCTGCCGCGATGGCTAAGTTGTCCGATATCGCAGGATCCGAACATGACAGGCCGGATCTCGCCGCATCGCTTCGCGGCATGGCTTTCCACATCATCACGCCGCAAGTCAGGGCGTGGGCGGAGGAGATGAAAGCAGATGCTGATTCTGCGGCAATCTACGGGGACATCATTTCTGCCGTGGAGTCTAGTCGCCAGAGCCGCGAACACGCGAAAGCATTCACATGGGATGAAATCAGCAAGGTATTCTTAACGAAGGAAAAGACAGAATGAACAAACAGATCAAATACCCTGCTCTATTTCTCCTGTCGGTCGCCGTGTTGTCAGGATGCTTCAGCGACAGACAGGATTCCGATGAGATCGAACACATAAGAAAGTTCGAGGAAGGACGGCGTTTTGAAAGTCCGGGTACTGTTAACACTAACGATAACATCCGGATGGCAACCGATATGTACCAAGACCTCATCAGCCAAGGAAACCGTTATGGCGAGTACGGCCTTGCAAAACTTTGGATGAAATGGTATCCCGAATACGAGGAGGATGCGGTACGGTATTTCATCGCTTGTGCGAAGCGTTCAGATTACACGTCCGAATTGTTCCCAGATTCTGCCATGGATTCGGCGTTTTCTGCCGCTGCGATGGCCGAATTGTCCGACATCGCGAAAAACGAACATAACAGGCAGGACATCGCCGATTCACTTCACAGACTGATATCTAAGGTCGTCACGGAGAGTGTCAAGAAGTGGGCGTACGAGATGAAGACGAATGCTGTTTCTGCGAAGATATATGAGGATGTCATTTCTGCTGTTGAATCTTGTGACAAGAAGCAATGCCGTGGATACGTGAAGCATCCCAATTGGGATGAAATCGACAAGGTATTTATCAATGGAGATGCCATAGATGGCGGCAGCCCTGGAGGCGTAAGACGACAGCGGCAGTCTGAGCCTAAGTATTCCGTGATCAGATTTGTCAAGACTCCAGGCGCAACGTTTCGGTACGACTTTGAGTTCCAGATTGATGGAAGCAATACGGTTGAGATGGACGGAAAGATTAAGTCCGTGATTCGCCGCCAACTCCAGAGGGAGTTTCTGGACGAGAATCCACATGTTGACATTGATGATGTCCGTACGTCATTCCCTAGGTGGAATCATGAGAAAACGACGGCAATTGGTTCGGCAGTCGTCATGTCGGTGAGTGCGGTGACGCTAGAATACGATGGGAAAGACGGAAAGATTTCCGTTCGGCTTGACGGCAGGAATCTGAGCGACGCCAGGAGATGGGCTATTGAAAACATCGGTGAACTAGCTTCCAGTAAAAACGTTGTGCTTGTCGCCGGAAGGCGGCCGCCGCCGGGTGCGGTTTACAAGACCGGCAAAGAACGCACGACAGAAGACGGTTTGCTGGAAATCGAGTTCACTACGCGCCCGAATGACGTGGAGTAAAATTCAGAGATGACGTCAACGAGGCATCAGCATCACGGAAAGGCTGTTCTAAGCAAAACGAAAACAAACCTAGAAGAGAGGAAATGACATGAAAATACACAATGTTGGCTGGTGTTGCTGCGCCGTAATGGCTGTGGGCATTCTATGCGGGTGCGAGACGGTTATCGTGCCGCCAAAGCCGAAAAACGACGCGCGTCAAGGAGACCCGGCAGAACCTTTCTTGGGGCAGACGCAAGAAGTCACGATGTACAGTCTTGAATTTTCTGCTCGTCAATTGATAGCCGACATGAGGGATAATGCAGAGTTCCTGAGTAACTACAAGGCGAAAAAGAAAAAGGCAAAGAAAAACGGGAGGCCAACTGTCATTATCGGTGGTATCAAGAATAATGTTAGGGGGAATCATGTTCAAGACAGACTTGACATCATTCGTAATACGGTCGTACGTTCCGAGTTGCTCAATTCGGGCCTGTTCACGATACTCACTAAAGACGCAGAGGCATCTCCAGATTACGTTGTAAGTGGCAATTTCAATGACGTCCCCGAATCAGACGGCAGACACAACCACTACCTTTACATCAGGATCAAGGACTTCAAAAAGGATACAGTAATTTGGGAAGGCTTCAGGAAAAACGTCAATCTTGACAATTGATCAAGGATCCTTCTGGATAGTCTGTTGAAAGGAGTAAAAAATGAAATGCATGTTGATTGTTGTTGTTGCAGCCCTTATTGCGGTTGGAGGATGCAGAATCACGAAAGTCTGTAATTCGGACGGTGGCATGGAGATTGCCCAGTCTGAGAACGCAGCGGCGGAAATTCGTTCGTCGGATGTTTGCTTCAGTGACGGACTGTCCGTTGAGAAGACGACGCTCGTACGCAACAAACTCGGTTTTTTGACATCCACAGTCACTGTGCGGAACCGACATGGCGACCCCGAAGACAATGGACGCGAAGATCCGTTTTCCTTTCGGTATCGATTCATGTGGCTTAATGCGAACGGCGCAGAAGTGCTGCCTGGAGACTCCATTTGGAGAATTGTGACTCTTGGCGGCGGGGCGTCAGAGCGGATATCTGATACTGCGCCTACAAAAGAGGCGGTGGCTTATGTTCTTCGCTTCAGCCATTCAAGATGATTTTTACAAGCGTAACTCCCAATCAGAAAGGATGTCGAAAATGAAAAGTATGCTCATATCCGTATTGGGTGCAATTGTGGCAATAAATGTTGCCTTTGCACAGGAGGCGAGGATTGTTGCGCTCGTCGTGCAGGATCACGCCGATAAACCATGCGCAGAGGTTCCGATCCTGGCGCTTACAGACGCATTGACGGCGAAGCTCGCCGGGAGTGGGCTTCAGGTGATAAACCCCTATAACTCTGTTGGCGTGAACCAGAACAGAGACGCGCGCGGTGAGCGGACGCCAGATGTGTCTGCGATGGATCTTGCGCGAAAATTCAAGGCCGATGGCGCGATTACGGCGACAGTTACTGAACTTCTCGACAACACCAACGGTGACAGACACGAGTTTTCTATCCGCATTATTCTGAGTCTCGCGGACGCCTGGACGGGTGCCGCCGTTGTTCAAGGCGCAAATATTAGCAAGGAAAGTGAGCCATATACCAGTTATCAGGTATCGCATTACAAGCGGAAGTATCTTAACGACTTCATGTACTCCGCAGCGGACGAGTGTGCGGTGAAGCTGAAGAAGAATACGGAATTTCAAGAGTGGTTGAAGAAGTCGGCGCATCCTGGAGGTGAGAAGTGGTGGGAGCGAGACCCCGAATTCAAGAACTGGATTAAGTCGATTGTTGATGGGAAGTTGGCAGACAGGGAGCGCGACCCTGAGTTCAAGAAATTGATTGAATCGATTGTCGATCAGAAGTTGGCAGATATGCTGCCGAAGGGATTCGAACATCCCAAGACGTTTGACGATCTTGTAGATAAGATGGTGGGAGAAATGATGTCGAATTCGGCATTTTCCGAGAATTACAAAGAACTCAAGGAAACGGGTGGTCGACGTCCCATCGTTGTGTTCGGCAAGCTGACAAATTCATCAAAACTTGCGAAATTTGATGTGGGTCTTAAGGTTGCCAGTGAGAGATTCCTTAAGAAACTCTACGATTCTAAGATGTTTGACATCACGGATGATTCGGTGAAAGTTGATCTTGCAAAACGAATCATCCGTAGCAGCATCATTGAGGATCCAACTTTAATGAATGAATGGAAGTCGCATAATTCGCCAGATTTGTTCATAGAAGGCGAATTCTATTTTAGAAACGAACTTGATGACACAGAGTATTTTGATTTAATTGTGAAGATGCATCGGCTTAGAAAGCCTGGCGGTGTTGTTTGGTTTGGAATCAGCACATACCCTGTAAAGAAAGAGGTGTCGAAATGAAGAAGGCCATTGGCTTCTTTGTAATTGCCGTAATGGCGGCGGTTGGAGCGTATGCCGTAATATGCCGCCTTGGAGACAAGCCTAGTGAAAAAACTTCGAGTCCGTCGGAAGCGAATGCCCCGGCACCGATTCTAACGATAAACTTGGTTGAGACAAACGCGACTCAAACGACGCCGTCCACAGTCCCGCCTCCAGCATCCACGAAGCCGCCATACAAGGTTGCACTCATCGTCCAGAATCACACGTCTGATGCGCCGATCCTGCCGATGGCCGCCTTTGCGGATACTTTAGCGGCGCGACTTTCCGGCAAGTTATTCCGTGTCGTCATCCCGCACAATGTCATCGGCACTAACCAGAACCGCACAGCGCGCGGCGAGGAGATGCCTGAGGCATCGGCGCTGAATCTCCTTTCCAACGACCCAGAGGTGGTGGGGGTCATTACGGCATCCATTCAGGAATTCACAGGCGAGGATGAGTTTGAGGGCGACGTTTTAATGGGGCATATACTCAGAGTCCGACTTGCGCTGAATTTCATGGATTCGACGGGTGGAAACATTTGCGGCGTCGATGAAGTGAATGACAGTAAGTTCTACCCTGCGAAGAAGGTGAAGTCCAATACCGCGACGCTGTACGAAGGGTTGATGCACCAATCGGCGGCCAAGGCAGCCGAGGATTTTCTCGCAAAGGTAGCTGAAATAAAGTGGAACCCAGAAACAACTGAACAAGTGCATGTGAATTTCACTTGTAACAGACAAGGGGCGGTTGTTAAGATTGATGGTATCGCGAGGGGAACTGCGCCTGGAATGGTGACTGTCGCGAAAGGCAATCATAACATTAGCGTTGAGTATCCGTTTTGTATTCCGTTTACCATGAAAGCGTTCTTAACAGACGGGCAGATGTACAACACAGTGCTTCCGCTTGATGTATCAGGCCGCGAGCGGTTCAAGAGCGAAGCTCTGTTTGCCGAAACGATTGACCGCATCCGTAAGACCGGTGCCACTGACGATTACGTCCGTAAGACCCTTGCCGACGGCACGTCTCAGTATTGGAAGAACAGCGGCGTGAAGATTGACCACGGCGAGGTGAAAGACCTGAAACTTGATCCTCCCGGCGGCAGCGATTCCATAGCCCCCAAAACTCCGACCGTCGACCAGCTCATGGAGAAGGCGAGGGGGTTGTGATGTTTCATTTGCGCTTCTTGCTAGCCGTGATGGTCTTGTTCACGGTGTTATGCGATGAAACGCATTCGAGCACGGTCTCTCAAGCGTATCAGCAGAGCGTAGCAAGTCCTAATTACAACAGTAAGACAAAACAAGGACAAAAAAATGAAGTACATGTCGGTGAACTTGCCAATAGTCTGAATTCGTTGCCAAGATATAGCGCAGGATTAGCAGATGCGGTAATAAATGCAAATTTACCTCCTACTTGGCTGGATATGCGGACTAACCATAAGGATGAATACGATTTGATGCCTGCGTCAAAATCCATCTGGCACAATTTTAAAGAAGGCATAAAACCGACTCGATGGGCAATGACTCGAGCTTGGATTGAATATGCGTTTCTTGACAGAACTAAGTGGACGTATCTTGACCCTAATTTCCCAAACATAAAGTATGTTAGTAAAGATGGACATAAAGAGGCTGTCTATAATATGTATACAGGGGAACTGGTAAAATCAGGGGTAAATCAGGGGACTGCAAATGAGGCAGAAGATTCTTGGGAATTCGCCCATTGGGACGACGCGATTGTCAGATTTCCCACTTATGGGCCACCAACGGACTTCAATCATATAATTGCGCAAAAGATAAAAAACGATCCAAGCTTGTTGGCGGAGTTTCTTAAACGAATAAAATCCATTGATGCGGCAAAGCGAAGTTGGATTGCGAAATTGTTTGTACCATCAGCGGGTGAAGCAGATGAACTTCTACAAGTAGAATATCAAAAGTTGATGTTGGGAGAAACGCAAGACCTTCACAGCCTCAACCTTGACGATCCGAATGGAGATTGGTGCAAGTGTGAGGAGCGCGGAGAGAAGCCAGGATGTGACGCAAACATGGATCCGGTGAAAGGTTATGTTATATTTGGTTGTACGAAGTGTAAGAAGGTGAATGTCAAGTACGCGAAGATGGCGCTGGAGTTGGAACAAAAAATGAAAGCGGCGGGGACGACGCCGACATGGTATGGTCAGAACGCCGAAGCGAACGCTCATAGGGCTGCTTCTGGGAAATGAGGCGGGTGCTAATGTCAAATGTAGAATCGTGCCCCGATTGAGAAAGCCATTGTTGCCGTTGAAGATGTGATGGCGGCGGAAAAGGTGTCGTTCAGGTTCTTCAAGCTGGTTGTTGAGTTGCCGTAGTAACTGGCGAGATGTCCAGTGATGCGGCTTCGCGTCCCCTAATGGGAACTAAAACGGCGAGACGCCGGTTCCCCTCTAAGACCGAATTGCGTCCGCCTAGCCATAAAGCGAAAGGCTAAAACGTCTCCAAATCCAGGTGCCAAGGTCTATATACTCAAACCTTAGTACTTTATGGCGAAACCTTATAGATGCGGCAATAAATGGGGTTGATTTATCGGCGTAGGTTTGATATACTGTGAGGCATGGAAAACGAAATAAAATTGGATGGGCGCGTCTCGC
>CACZDG010000019.1 GCA_902779865.1 uncultured bacterium | reverse complement strand
CATCCTTTCTCGGACCCCCAGGCTGGCAGGGCAAGGGCTTTTCAGCGAAACGTCAGGCTGGAAACGCAAAGAAACAGTCTGCCAAATGAAAACACCATGGGTTTCCCAAAAAAAAAGTGAAAGTTCCTGTTGCGCTGTGAAGAGAAAAAGGGTAAACTAATGGCCGTGAAGAAAAATCTAAAGTACAAGCGCATACTCCTGAAACTTTCAGGAGAAGTGTTGGCAAATCGCGAGACGGGCGAGTGCATCGACCCGGCAAAACTCGCGTTTATGGCTGAGCGCGTGAAGAAAATCCACGCACTTGGATGCCAGATAGGAATCGTGTTAGGCGGGGGCAATATCTTTCGCGGCCTTTCCGGTTCCGAGAAGGGCGTTAACCGCGTAACGGGCGATTCGATGGGGATGCTCGCCACCATCATCAACGGTCTGGCGATGATGAACGCGCTCGAGGCCGTGGGCGTGCCAACGCGCGTGATGACCTCCATTGAGATGCCTAAGCTCGCAGAGCCGTTCATCCAGCGCAAGGCAATCAGGCATTTCGAGAAGGGGCGCGTGGTCGTGTTCGCTGGCGGCACCGGCAACCCGTATTTCTCCACCGACTCCGCCGCTGCCCTGCGCGCGAGCGAGATTGGCGCTGACGTACTGCTGAAGGCGACGAAGGTTGACGGCATCTACACAGCCGATCCTAAGAAGGACCCCAAGGCGAAGAAGTACGGCTCGCTCCGTTACGAGACCGCTCTTGAAAAGCGGCTCAAGGTAATGGACGCAGCCGCGTTCGCGCTGTGCATGGACAACGGCATTCCAATCGTGGTATTCGACTTCTTCGACGGCAACGCGCTCATGCGCGTTGTGCGCGGCGAGGCGGTCGGCACACTCGTGAGCGAGAAAGGCTGAAATCTGAAATCAAGATAAAACGGATGTCGGCCGTCGAGCGTCGGATGTCCAAAACAACTTAAGAAAGGCAATAGAAAATGGAAACAGTAAGTGAAGTCCTCAATGACACTACAGCGAAGATACAGAAGTCCTTTGACGCGCTCAAGGCGCAGTTCGCGGGTCTCCGTACGGGCAAGGCGTCGCCTGCTCTCGTAGATGGCGTGAAAGTCGATTACTACGGCGCACCCACGCCGATAAAGAACCTCGCGACGATCTCCACCCCGGAGCCGCGCCAAATCAAGATCACGCCGTTCGACCCAACTGTCCTGCCCGAGATGAACAAGGCGATTCTCGCCGCCAACCTCGGCGTGACGCCTCAGACTGACGGCAAGGTGCTTCGCATCACCATCCCTGAACTGAACGAGGAGCGGCGCAAGGAGATTGTGAAGGTCGCCAAGAAGCAGGCCGAGGACCAGAAGATTGCGATGCGCAACGTCCGCCGCGACGCGAACGAGGCCCTCAAGAAGCTGGAGAAGGACAAGAAGATCTCCGAGGACGACCTCAAGCAGGGACTCGACAAGGTCCAGAAGGCCACGGACGACGGCATCGCGAAAATCGACGCGGAGCTTAAGACCAAGGAAGCCGAA
This sequence comes from uncultured bacterium, assembly GCA_902779865.1. Classification (GTDB taxonomy): domain Bacteria; phylum Verrucomicrobiota; class Kiritimatiellia; order RFP12; family UBA1067; genus RUG572. Next base: position 36,112 of record CACZDG010000019.1, on the reverse strand, counting down.
GTAATGGCGGTCTGACATTGGAAACGATTTTGACGGCACGAGCAGAAGGAGTATAAGACATGGCAGAAGAAGTTGAAATGACACCGATTACGCCGGCGGAGGCCGATGCGGTTCCGCCCAAGGTCTCTCCGTTCGGTACACCCCCGGCTGCGGCGGCACCGACGGCTCCAGCCGCTTCGGCGGCGGAACCTGTGCCAGCTGCCGTCTTGGCTAATCCAGCGCCGACAGCTTCGAGCACCGCGACTACCTCGACGATAAAACTGAAGCCCATCGTGCGCAAGCCGATGATCCGCAAGCCTATTGTCGGCGGCGCAAAGCCTGCGGCGCCAGCTGCCCCTGCCGCTCCGGTTGCTTCAAAGAAGGCTACCCAAAGCCTGAAGGCGGTGACTGGTCCCATGCCGGCCCAAGCGACGCTTCGCAAGACCGGCATCATCGCGGAGGGTATTCTCACACCTGCCCAGCAGCAGGCGGCGAAGTCGAAGACATCCCGCATCTCCCTGGAGTCGGCAATCGGCGTGGCACCCGTGAAGGAGACGCCGGCGCCGATGAAGACCATTCGCCTCCGCCGTCCTACGGACATCAAGTCCAGCGCAGGTCCCGCACCGCTTACGCCGCCTTCCGCTCCGGCCCCGGTTACGGATTCTTCAACTGCGGAAACCGTAGTGGCTCCTGCGCCCGAGGCTACGGGCGGCGACGCCACAGCATCTCAGAAGAAGACGCTGAAGCTGCACCGTCCCTCCATCGGCGTGTCGCGCCCTACCTTGGGCGTGAACCGCGCCCCTGCAAAGCCTGCGGCACCCGCAGCGCCTGCGGCTGGTGGTGAAGTGGCTGATATGCCCGTGACGGAAATGGCACCAGTCTCAAACCTTGCGCCGCTGCCGCCAGTTGAATCTGGGACGTCAATGTCCGCTGGCGTGCCGGGATGGGTCGCGACGCTTTCGCTCATCACGTCCATTGTGGCGCTTGTGGCCGTGGGTACGCTAATGTGGTATCTGTGGCAGGAAGGCGTCGGCCCGGTAGCCGGCGCTAATGAAATGCAGTTCATCCAGATGTAAAGGCGGCGCTGCATGCGTCGGTTTGGTGTGCTTGTACGTTCGGCCGCGCTTGAGGCGCTGGCCGAACCGCTTTCCGCGATCCTCTTCCTCGTCGCGCTACTTGCCGTACATCTTCTTCCGTCGTTTCACTTCCACCAGTTTGGCGAGGCGGGTCGGCTTCCGCGGGAGTGCGGTTTTTCCGCGTTGTTGGTGTTCGGCCTCGTATTCGCCACGTCAGCTGCGGTTCATGCCGTCGGACGCGAACTTGAGAGCGGCACGGCGGCGATGACGCTTTCGCGCTCGGTGCCGCGTCCGCTTTTCTTCTGCGCTAAGGTGGCTGGAGTTTTCGCCGCGCTGGCGCTTTTCGGACTTGCCGTTTCGTGCGCGACGCTGCTTTCCGTTGCGTCTTCCGAAATGGGAAGACTCGTCACGAACGGGGGCGTGTGCGTGTGGGGGCCGGGCATTGCCGCCGGTACTGGATTCACGCTTCTTGCGCTCGCGTTTGCCGCGATTGCCAACTGGGCGCGTCGCGCGCGCTTCTGCGTAAGCGCGTGTCTGCTGCTCGCAGTTGCGCAGCCAATAGCGCTTCTTTCCATTGCATGGCTAAGCAAGGTGCCGTTCGAGTGGGGTGTCGTACCGGCGATGGGCGTGCTCGCAGTCGGATGCGCGGTGTTTGTTGCAATGGCCGGCGCGTGCGCGGTGCGTCTGAAACCCGCTGCCGTCGCGGCGGTGCTGTCGGTCGCTGTGGCGCTGTCGTTCCTGAAGCCCGTCCGCGCCGTTTTGCCGGACATCCACCGTTTCTGGCTCGTTGATGCGTTTACTGGCGGGGGAGCGGCGTCTGCCGGGGACATGCTTTCTGCCGTTGCGGCGGGAGTGCTGTTGATTGCGCTCTGGCTTGTGGCCGGTTCCGCGCTTTTGATGCGAAGGGAGATTTCATGAACGAACCCGTAATACAGATAGAGGGTCTTCACAAGACATTCCGTGATTTCTGGCTGCGCCCCGTGGCCGAGGCCGTGCGTGGAATCGACTTGACCGTGGAGCGGGGCGACGTCTTTGGCTTGCTTGGTCCTAATGGATCCGGAAAATCGACCACCATCAAAATGCTCCTCGGGTTGCTGGCAGCCACGGCTGGCACTATTCGCCTGTTCGGCCTTTCGCCGCGTTCCCGTGCGGCGCGTGCGCGCATCGGCTATCTGCCCGAACTTTCCTATCTCCATCCGTTCTTGACTGCGCGGGAGACGATCTGCTACTACGCGGGAATCTCCTCGCTTGGTCGGCGCGAGGCGAAGGAGCGTACGGAGGAACTGCTTTCGCGCGTTGGGCTTTCCGGCGTAGCCGACCGCGCCGTTGGCGGATTTTCAAAGGGCATGGCTCGCCGCGTGGCACTTGCCGCCGCACTCGTTTCACGTCCGGAACTGCTCATCCTCGACGAACCTACGTCGGGGCTCGACCCCATCGGGACGCGCGAGGTCAAGGACCTGATCGGCGCGCTCGCCAAGGACGGCGTAACCGTGCTGATGACGTCGCACCTTCTTGGCGACACAGAGGACGTCTGCACCAAAATCGCAATCCTCTCCCGTGGACGCGTTGCCGCGTGCGGACGCACCACCGATTTGTTAACACGAACCCAGGACGCCCGTTTCACGATAGAGGGACTTTCCGAGGAAGAGGCCAAAGCTCTTGCCGACGAACTTTCCACGCGTTACGGGAAGCCTGTAGCGTTCGACCATCCAAGCGTGCCGCTTGAGAAGTTCTTTGCCGAAGCCGTGGGTGCGGCTCATGATTGAGTCTTTCCTCATAGCGTGGCGCGCGCTCTTGCGTGGACACGTCCTCACCGCGCTGCTCGTGCTTGCGGGCTTGGCTCATGCTTTTCTGCCGTTTATCGTCCGCTCGGACGGCACGGACGTCGGTGGACGGGAGATGTTCCTGCGCGCAGTGCCTGGCAGCGTTTATTCCGTGCTCTGCGTCGCCTTGCTCTCGTGCGCGTGTGGGCTGCTTGCGCGCGAACGCGAGTCGAACCGCCTTGCGCTCGCGGTGGTGCGTCCCGTATCTGCGTTCACCGTCGTTCTCGGCAAGTTGCTTGCACTTGTGGCGGTGGCCGCAATCGTGCTTGCCTTCAATTCCGCGCTCACTTGCGCGCGTGGTGGATGGAAGGGCTGCGTACACGTGTACGAACCAGTCCTGGAACCGCCTGAAATAGCAGCACGCAGGGCAATGGAGGAGATGCTGAAGGACACGAACACGCCGCAGGAGGTGCGTTCTGCGCCGCGGCACACGCTTCTCACGATTCTCACGGGACGCGAGATCGACCGCTACGACACCGTGCCGGCGTCACACGCCATCCAATGGCCGTTTGCGTCGGAGGCCGCGAACGCGGCAACGGGGCTAGTGGCCCGCATCCGCTTCTCGACGCAATTCAACACTCGTGCGGAAGTGTCTGGCGCTGTCACGTTTGGTCCGTGGTCTTCGACGGTGAGTAACAACACCCAGTCGATAATCGAGCTTCCACTCTTGCGCACTTCATCCGCCAATGCGGAAGGGCCGCTCTCGCCGTTCGTATTCAGCAACAAGGGAACGTCGTCCGTGATGTTGCGTCCGCGCTGCGACATACAAGTGCTATCCCCAGCGGATTCCTTCGCGATGAACATTCTCCGTGCGTCTTGCGAGATGCTGTTCGTTATCGCGTTTCTCTGCGCGTTCGGACTGTTCCTCTCATCGGCGCTTTCACGTCCCGTCGCGATCTTCACGGCGCTTGTGATGCTGCTCGTCTCGGAGATGGCACCGGCCGTGGTCGCGCAGTATCCCGACGCTCTGGACCTATCTTTTACTGACCGCATGGGACTCGCCCTCTCGCGCTGGATAACGTTCGCCACATCGGCATGGTCCAGCCCTCAGCCGCTCTCCGACCTCGCCACCGGCACATGCGTTGAGTGGAAATCTCTTTTGCGCACGTTCGCGGTGGACGCGCTTGCGGGTCCGCTCGTGTTCGTTTCCGCAGCCGCGTTCCTCGTGCGGAGGCGCGCGACTGCGTCACATGATTGACAACGTTTCGAAATGAAAGGATAATCAGATGGAACTAGATAGCAAACAACTTGAAGTGCTGCAGGAGCTCGTGGGCAAGCCCACGCCTACAGGCAGTGAACATGCGGGCATGATGGTGCTTGCGCGCCGACTCAAGGAGGCTACGGGACTCAAGCCTACAATCGACATACACGGCAACCTCCATTGCGTGCTGGACCGCAACGCGAAGAGAACCGTTATGCTGGAAGGGCACTGTGACGAGATCGGGTTCATCGTAGTTTACGTTGACGACGACGGACTAGTGTACCTCGCCCCGCTCGGAGGCGTTACCGTGCCGCTGTGCGCCGCAGAGCGAGTGGTAATAGCGGGACGTAACGGCCCCGTGAACGGCGTGATTGGAGCGCGGCCGCCGCACTTGATGAACGCGGAGGAAAAGAAGCACGTCGCGAAGGACGACCTTCGCGACATGCCGTGCGACATCGGTGCGTCGTCCCGCGAGGAGGCGCTGTCTCTCATCTCGATCGGAGACTCTGGCGTCGTTGACACTGGCTGGCGCCGTCTTGCGGGCTCTCGCGTCTCGTGCCGCGGATTCGACAACCGCGTCGGCACGTTCGCGATGTGCGAGGCGTTCATCAAGCTCGCCAACAGCCAGTGCGGTTCCGGATGCAACATCCACTACGTCGCAAGTGTGCAGGAGGAAGTTGGGCTCGTGGGCGGCAAGACCGCTGCGTACGACGTTGCGCCCGCGATCGGCGTGTGTTGTGACGTGGGCTTCGCCACGGACGTGCAGAAGGACGACAAAAAGAAGATCGGCGACGTCCGCCTCGGCAACGGCGCAATCGTCGCTGTAGGCCCCACGTACCACCGCGCCCTCGTTGACCATTTCCGTGGCATAGCGGGAACGCACAATATCCCGATCCAGGTCAAGGGAGCTCCACGCGGAACGGGGACGTGCGCGTGGGCGATGCGTCTTGAACGCGGCGGCGCGGCGGTCGCGCAGATATCCATTCCGCTCAGGTACATGCACTCGCCTGTTGAAGTTATTGACCTAAACGACGTCGCAGCCGTGATAGAGCTAGTGGCGAAGGGCGTTGGCGCGTTGGATGACGGTTTCCCTCTTCTGCCGGAGCAGCCCTGATATAACAAGGCTAATTGACGTTTGAAGAATGGCTGGGAAATTTAGTATAATGTGTGCATTTCCGATTGGAAGGCAAGCTGAATAGAGGAATCAAGATCCATGCAGAAAGAGTTCAAAAAGCCGCACGACCGCGATTTCAACGGTAAGCGTCCGCGTTTTTTCAAGCACCGGCACCGTCACGGGAAGCCGAAGCCCCACTTTGGCCTCGCCGAGAAGGATGTGCAGCCGAAGATTCCCGAGCTGCCTAGCACTCCGCCGCCAGCCGCATACGAAGTGAATGTGTTCGGAAAGCTGGACGTGCGTCTCCAGCACGCCATAGCCGACGCTGGTTACGCAATTCCCACGCCCATTCAGGAAAAGGCAATACCGCCGCTTCTTGAGGGACGCGACCTGATTGGCTGCGCCCAGACCGGTACGGGCAAGACCGCAGCATTCATGCTGCCGATCCTCCACAAGCTCCTCCAGTCTCAAGCCACGAATCACGAACCCAAAACTACGAACCACGAAACCGCCGGGCATCCACGTGCGCTGATTCTCTCGCCCACGCGCGAGCTAGCCGCGCAGACGGCGGAAAACAACGCCGCCTACTCGAAGTACACTGGCACTCCGTTCGCGGTCGTGTTCGGCGGCGTATCGCAGTTTCCACAGGTGAAAGCGCTCCAGAAGGGCGCGGAGGTGGTGATTGCCACGCCGGGGCGCCTGATGGATCTCATGAATCAGGGGGCGGTGTACCTCGACCGCGTGGAGCTTTTCGTTCTTGACGAGGCGGATAGAATGCTCGACATGGGCTTTCTGCCAGACATCAAGCGCATCATTTCAAAGTTGCCGCCGAACCATCCGCCCGCCGGCGCAACGTCCGGTGGCACGGATGGCAAGTTGCGTCAGTCGATGTTCTTCAGTGCGACGCTTTCGCCTGAGATATTGCACCTCGCGGGCGAACTCGTTTACGATCCTATTCAGGTTATGGTGTCTCCGGAGGCGCCGACGGTGGACAAGATCGAGCAGTCGTGCATGCTCGTGGAGAAGGGCAACAAGGACAACCTCCTCATCCATCTCCTTGAAAACCACCCCGAGTGGTACCGCGTCATCGTGTTTGCGCGCACGCGCCATGGTGCGGATCGCGTGGAGCGCAAGCTGTCGCACCGCGACATTCCCGTTGCGGCTATCCACTCGGACAAGACGCAGAACCAGCGCACGCGCGCGCTTAAAGGCTTCAAGGAAGGCAAGGTGCGTGTGCTTGTGGCCACGGACATCGCCTCGCGCGGTATCGACGTATCTGGCGTTGACCTCGTCGTGAACATGGAGCTGCCGGTTGAGACGGAAAGCTACGTACACCGCATCGGACGCACTGCCCGTGCGGGGAAGAGCGGCAAAGCGATTTCTTTCGTCGCACCTGAAGAACGAGGTCTCCTAAAGGCCGTCGAGCGGTTTATACGCAAGACAATCCAGGTTGACCGCGACCAACCGTTCCATTCGGCGGAGGCCGACCGTAAGACGGGTAAAGCCAACGAGGGGTTGCCGCAGGCACCGTGGATTCGCGGAGGCGAGCGTAACCGCAAGGGCGCACAGCGCCATCCCGGAACGCATTTCTTCGATGGACCTGGCGGCGGTAAGAAGCACAAGGGCAAGAAGTTCGTGCATCCGGCTAACGCCAACCGCTCGCACCACAAGCGCACCAACTTCCAAGGCCGCCGCCAGCCCGACTTCGGCCAGAAATAAGGCTGCTGGACGATGCCGCCTAAGTTAGCATGACGTGCGGCATCTCAAAATCCGCCGCCACGCCTGGACATAACTGACGACTCCAAGGCCGTTTTGCTATGAGTACTATGAAGAGATTGGTTGTTTTCATTCTTTCGGCGATGCCCCTTTACGCCGACACGTTCACGATTGAACGAAACGACCCGAGGCAGTTCCGCATCCACAGGGGGCCGGACGAGACAGCCGCCACGAAGGCGATGATCGACGAGCTCGCCAGCGAGGTGAAGCGCGTCACAGGCGTATCCATGGAGATCAAGGGCTACGACACCGCGAAGAGTGGCAACATCTTCGTTGCGACCCAGCCATGGGACGCAAATGGCGCGTGGACAATCGGCGTGCGCAACGGCATCGTCGGCATCCACGGTTCGGACGTGAAGGGCACGGAGGCCGCGCTCAGGTTCTTCATCGACAAATACCTGAAGCCCGTCCCGGAGTCCGCCGGACGCCTTGAGTGGAAGGACCTGCGTGTCAATCACGGCCCACAGTGGGCGGACGTGCGCGAGGCGACGATCGCCAAGGTCCGGGAACAGCGCCGACGGGAACGCGCGCTCGAATGGCAGAACGAACTCGTCAACTACGTGAATGTCGAACCCGCGCGCGCGTATTCGTTTCCGCTCGCGTCCGAGAAGGACGCGCTCACGCCCGACCTCCCCGAGACGCCGTACGTCAAGTCGCTTGACGGGAAGTGGAAGTACAATTGGGGCGGCTCCTACGAGCAGCGCGCACGCAACCAGTTCTACAGCGTCGGCTACGACGATTCCCGCTGGTACGAGATCGACGTGCCGAGCTGCGTGGAGCTGAAAGGGTTTGGCGTCCCGATCTACACGAACATCGCGTATCCGCATCCGAGGACGCCTCCGAATCCGGGCTCGGACTACAATCCTGTCTCGTCCTACCGCCGCACGTTCACCGTGCCGGACGGGTGGAAGGGACGTCCCGTGTTCTTGCGTTTCGAGGGCGTGTATTCGGCGTACTACGTGTGGGTGAACGGAATGAAGGTCGGCTACGCCGAGGACAGCTGCACAGCGCACGAGTTCAACGTCACCAAGTACTTGAAGCCTGGCGAGAACCTGCTCGCGGTGGAGGTGTACCGCTGGAGCGACGGGGCCTTCCTCGAGGATCAGGACTTCTTCCGCTACTCCGGCATCTACCGCCACGTGATGCTGTTCTCGCCGCCGCAGGTGGAGATACGTGACTTCTTCTGGAATCCGACTCTCGCGGCGGATTTCAAGTCTGCGACAGTTGACCTTTCGGTGGAGCTGCGCGACCTGGACGACCGCAAGGCGACTGCCCTGCCAAGCGTCTCCGCCACGCTCTACGACGCCGACTTCAAGGCCGTTGCGACCGGCAAGGCAAAGTCCGCAACTTCCAACTCACAACTTTCAACTTCAACCTTTCCTCTCCCCGTCTCTGGTCCGCCGAGGATCCATACCTCTACACGCTCGTCATGAAGGCGGGAGAGGACGTTCGCGCGTGCAAAGTTGGGTTCATGAAGACCGAGGTCATGCCGAACGGCGCGATCCACGTGAACGGAAGGCCCGTGAAGTTCAAGGGCGTGAACCGCCATGACGCCTCGCCGGAGAACGGATGCTCCGTCACGCGCGAGGAGATGCTACGCGACGTAGTCCTGATGAAGCAGAACAATGTTGATACCGTGCGCACAAGCCACTATCCGAACGATCCTTACTTCTACCACCTCTGCGAGCGCTACGGACTCTACGTCATGCTCGAGGCGAACATCGAGAGCCACGGGATGGGCTACGGCGTGTCGTCGCTCGCATCCCCGCCGAGCTGGACACAGGCGCACATGGAACGCGCCCGCGACATGGTGTTGAACTGGCGCAACTCGCCGTGCGTGTTCATGTGGAGCTGGGGCAACGAGGCGGGGCAGGGCCCGACGTTTGACGTCGTGAACGAGGCGTGCCTGAAACTGGACGACACGCGTCCGATTGCCTACCGCCAAGACAGCGAACGTTACGCAATAGACGGCCCCACCTATCCGACGCTCGCGGTGACGTGCGCGCGCGGCCTCCACTCAAAGTGCAGCTTCTTCTTTGAGTACGCCCACGGTATGGGCAACGCGCTTGGCAACTTCAAGGAATACTGGGACGAGTTCTACGCCTCGCCGTCGCTGATCGGCGGGTGCATCTGGGACTGGGGCGACCAGGCCGTGTGGAAGTACACCGACCGCACGGGTCCGGATGGCAAGCGCATCCGCTACCTCGCCTACGGCGGGGACTTCGACGAGAAGACGGCGGACGGCAACTTCTGCGCGAACGGCGTAATCGACGCGGAACGCAACGAGACGCCGAAACTCGCGGAGGTGAAGCACGTCCACCGCAACCTCGTCGTCGCGTGGCCTGATGGTGACGCGGGGAAGACCGCGCCCCACCGCGTCCGCAACGGCGAGCCTCTTACCGTAGTCCTCTGGAACCGCTTTTCGTTCACGCCGTCGGGCGCGTTCGACGCGCGCTGGGAACTCCTCGAGGACGGACTGTCCGTTGCAAACGGCACGCTCGACTGGCCCTCGGTGCCTCCGCTGACGAAGAGAGAAATGAAGGTTACGCTCCCGAATGTGAAGATGAAGCCAGACGCGGAGTATTTCCTCAACGTGTCGTTTCATTTGAAATCTGACACGCTCTGGGCGAAGAAGGGACATCTCGTGGCGCACGACCAGCTGGCGCTCGGCGACGGTGGGGCGAACCCTCCGGGTGAGCTGCATTTGAACGACGCGCCCGTGGCGTGCGTGAAGTCCGACACGACCGGCGTGACCCTTTCCGCCGGGCCGACGGAGGTACGCTCCAGCCGCAAGACGGGCACGATTGCGCGCCTTTCGATGAACGGGCGAACGGTTCTCGCCGACAGCGCGGACGGTATTGTGCGCGGTCCGCGTCTGACGTGCATGAGGGCGTTCACCGACAATGACAAGTGGCTGCGCGACGACTTCTACAATTCAGGTCTCACGTAACTGCGCTACCACGTGCGCGAATTCGCCACGACGAACGTCGATGGGCGGGCGGCTGTCCGCGCCGTCGTGGAGGTGAACGGCGCGAAGTCCGCAGGATTCATGCACGAGGCGGTGTATGTCGTCTCCGGCGACGGCACGCTTGAGATCCGCAACGCCGTGACGCCGTTCGGCAGAATGCCGTCCGCGCTGCCGCGTCTGGGGCTTTCGATGATGCTCGATCCGCGCCTCGAGCAGATGGAGTGGTACGGACGCGGTCCGCACGAGAACTATGTTGATCGCTGTTCAAGCGCGTTCGTCGGACGTTGGAGCGGGACGGTGACGGGACAGTACGTGCCGTACTGCCGTCCGCAGGACAACGGTTACAAGTGCGACGTCCGCTGGGTGGCGTTCACCGACGGCGAAGGGAAGGGCGTGCGCGCGAATGGCGACGTGCCTCTCTTCGTCCAGGCGCTGCACTACGGCTGCGAGGACCTTGAGTTCGCGCGGCACCGTCCGGGGCAGCAGCGCATTTGGAACGATAAGCCGCCGCGGCCCGAGGTCTGCCTCAACCTCGACATCCGCCAGCTAGGTCTTGGCGAAGGCTCGTGCGGGCCGAGGACCGAACCGCAATACATCTTCCCGATCCAGCCCGAACGTTGGACGGTTGTCCTTTCACCATGTGCAAAATGATGACGTAAATCTTTTAGGCATAGATGGTGACGATGTCGGGTTCGTGTGGAATTTTAAAATGGCACTTGTTGGGAAATCCGTTGTGTGGTATAATCGGCGGCCATGTGAACAAAGCAAAGACAGATAAAGATTGGAGCGTTGAAATGACGAGGTTCAAGATGGACGATAAATTAGTCAAATGCATGTTTTGCGCAACCGCGCTTTTTTCAGCCGCCGCCGTGAATGCGGTGGAGTTCTCCAAGGCCGGATACTGGGAGGCAAAGGGTTCGCCGCGCCGCGTGGAGACGATGACTACAGGCTGGGAGTTCTCGCTCGACGACTTCAAGACGTCAAAGAACGTGACGCTGCCACATAGCATCGACGAAGGGGAACTTGGTTTAGAGGCGTCAGGTTGCGTCAACCGTCAACAGCCCGCCTGGTACCGTCGCCGGTTTACATGGAAGAAGGGTGGAGTACGCCAGTTTCTGCACTTCGAGGCGATCATGGGCAAGAGCCGCGTGACGCTGAACGGCAAGCAGATTGCGGAGCACTTCGGCGGATATCTGCCCATCCACGTTGAGGTGACGGGTATCCTGAAAGAAGGCGAGAACCTCCTTGAGGTGTGGTGTGACAACTCAAACGATCCATCGTATCCGCCCGGCAAGGCGCAGAACGTACTCGACTTCACGTACTTTGGCGGAATCTACCGCGATGCCTACCTGATCGAGACTGGCAATGCATACGTATCCGACACCGATAAGGGCGGCGTCAGGATTACTTCCAACCCTGGACGCCTGAAACGCCGAATCTCCACTGGCTGCGCGTGGACGTGAAGAAGGGCTGTCGGCTCACGGATTCCGTGCGCGTGCGTTTCGGCATCCGCGACTTCAAGGCGACGATGGACGGCCTTGTCCTGAACGGCAAACCGTATGGCAAGAAACTCTACGGCACGAATCGCCACCAGGACTATGCGTTCATAGGAAACGCGCTCCCGAACTCGCTCCACTGGCGCGACGTGAAGAAGTTCAAGGACTGCGGCATGACCATCTTCCGCAACGCCCACTATCCGCAGGATCCCGCGTTCATGGACGCCTGCGACGAGCTGGGGATGTTCGTGATCGTGACTACGCCCGGTTGGCAGTTCTGGAACAGAAAGAACCCTGACTTCGAGCGTAGGGTTTATGACGACATCGAGAAGATGGTGCGACGCGACAGATCGAGACCGTCGCTATTCATGTGGGAGCCTATCCTGAACGAGACGCACTTCCCGGGCGACTTCACCACGAACGCGGTGAACGTCGTGAAACGCGAGACGCTTCCTCCAAACAACCTCTGCGCATGCGATAGCCAGTCGCAGGGTAGCGGTGTTGTCGATGTGCAGTACGGCCTGAGGGACTGGCACCCGTCGCGGACGGCGGTGATCTTGTCGCCGTCAACGCAACGCTTGTGGATGCGAAGGGTACGCCGAAGCGCTACGATACGGAGTCGATACATTTCACGGTGGACGGCGATGCGGACATTGTTGGAACGAATCCGCAGGTCACGCGTTGGGGCGAGGCCGTTGTGTTGATTCGCCCAAGAGCGTCGGCAAATCCGAAGCCCATCAAGGTACGCGCTGAAACCGTGCGCAGGGGCAAGTACCCCCCGGTGTCGGGAGAACTGACATTCACACCTGGATTGCCTGAGGTTCGCACGTTGCCAGACAAACGGTTCCCAGCCGCGTCAGACGCCAAGTTAAGGGAAGTCGAACGGCAACAGCGCGAGTTTGAGGCCAAAAACTGATTCGAGTTCGGCGTTGCCGATTTCATAAGAATTCGCCACCATTTCCGTTTGACCTCGCGAAAGATGTTTGGTAATCTAATTGCCCGTGAATGATTTTGGTTTCTATCTGGTGATCACCAATCCGGTGGTCGGTTACGCGAAATGCGCCGAGGCTGCGGTTCGCGCTGGCATCAAGATCGTGCAGTTGCGTATGAAGCACGCTGCACGGGAAGACGTCCTGCGCGAGGCGCGCGAGATGCGGCGCGTCACGCGCGGCACGGGTACGCTCTTCATCGTGAACGACGACCCGGCGATTGCAGCCGAGGCTGAGGCCGACGGCGTACATGTTGGACAGGACGACATGCCGCCCGCAGTTGTACGCGCGAAGTTTCCGCAGCTCAAGGTTGTGGGGCTCTCAACGCACAACCTCGAGCAGGTGCGGGCATCCCTTGACCAGCCAATCGACTACATTGGTGTTGGCCCGGTCTATGCGACGCCGACGAAGGAAATACCGGACCCGACGCTTGGCCCGGAAATGGCTGGGCGCATGATTGCGGCCTCGCGCGTTCCGGCGGTCGCGATCGGCGGCATAAACGCCGAAACGCTTCCGGCCGTCCTCGCTGTGGGTGCGCGCAATTTCGCCGTCGTGCGCGCCGTGTGCCAATCGCCGGATCCCTATTCCGCAATCAAATCGCTTATGGAACAACATGCTTGATTTCCAGAACATATCGGTGCATTACGGACACCAGGACGTCCTCACGAACGTGAGCTTCCGCGTCAACAAAGGCGAGCGCGTAGGCGTTGTGGGTCCGAACGGGTCGGGGAAATCCACTCTCTTCAAGATAATCCTCGGAGAGCTTTCAACAGACCACGGGGAGTTGATCATCGAGGAAAAGCCTACGATTGGCTCCACGCGACAGCATCCCGAACCGGACACTCCCGAAGAGTCGCTTCTTGAATATGCGATGCGCGGCGTTCCCGGTTTCTGCGAACTCGAGGCGAAGATGAAGGCGCTTGAGGTGCGCCTCGACGCCGGCGAGACTGCCGTATTAAAGGAATACGGCGAGGTGCAGACGGAGTTCGAGCATCTTGGCGGCTACGACCTTGAGACGCGCGTAAAAGTGGCGTTGGGAGGGCTCGGCTTCTCGGTCGAGGAATTCTCGAAGCCGTTTGCGTCGTTTTCCGGCGGGTGGCGGATGCGAGCGGAGCTTTCGCGCGTCCTCGCGAGCGAACCGGACCTGCTGCTCCTAGACGAACCGTCCAACTACCTCGACCTGCCAGCCGTCGAATGGCTTCAGCGTTACCTGAAGCTGTACCGCGGCACGCTCATGCTGATTTCGCACGACCGCTATCTACTTAAGTCGCTTACAAACATCATCGTGGAGGTGGATGCATGCACCTGTACGCGCTACGAGGGCGACCTCGACTGGTACCTGCGCGAGAGGGAAGTGCGCTACCAGCACCTGCTCGCCGCGAAGGAGAACCAGGACCACCACCGCGAGCAGCTTCAGCGTTTCGTTGACCGATTCCGCGCACAAGCCACGAAAGCCGCTCAGGCGCAGAGTCGGCAGAAGCTCATCGACAAGATCGACGAGGAAAGGATCGTACTGCCCAAGCGCTACACGCGCAGCGGACGTCTCCGCCTCGCTGAGCCGCCGCCTTCCGGTATCGAGATGTTCCGCTGCGAGAACTTGTTCTTCTCATACGACGGCGTGAAGAACGTACTGCACGACGTGACCTTCAACATCGCGCGCGGGGACAAGGTCGCACTAATCGGTTACAATGGACTCGGCAAGACTACGCTCATGCGCATCATTGCGGGGACGCGTCAGCCGACGGCCGGTAAGGCAGTACTCGGCCACAACGTGGTGTGCGGCTACCTCAGCCAGGAGTTCGCAGAGACGATTCCGCCCGACCTCACGGTTTACCGCAATGCGAAGAACGCGATTCCGCCAGGAATGAACGAAAAGAACTTCCGCAACCAGCTCGGCGCGTTCGGTTTCGACGAGAACGACGTGGAGAAGCCAGCGGGAGTGCTTTCCGGCGGCGAGAAGATACGCCTTGCGTTCCTGCGGCTTTTTTTGCAGTGTCCGAACTTCCTGCTCCTCGACGAGCCCACCACGCACCTCGACCTCGATGGGCGGCGTCTCCTCCAGGAAGCACTGCAGAAGTACAAGGGCACGATCCTGCTCGTCTCGCACGACATAGAATTCGTTCGCGCCGTCGCCACTTCCATAATCGAGATAACGCGGGAAGGGGTTCGCACATTCCCTGGCGGATACGACTACTACAGCGAGAAGAAGGCGCAGCGGGATGAAGCCGCCAAGACGGTGTCTCCACCAGTCACCAATCGCGCACCACAAAGTGTTGGCAATCCGACCGATGAAGCCCAGAAGCTCACGCCAAAGGAACTCCGTCAGCAGCGAGCCGCAGAACGAGCGAAAATCGCGCCACGCGTTAAGGAACTGAAAAAGCGAGTAGAGACTGCAGAGCGAAAGCTGGAGGAACTTCAGGCCGCGCTCGATACGGCAAGCGAGGAACTGTTCAACCCGAAGCCCACCACCAACTTCGCCGAGGTCAACCGGCAGGTGCGTACAATCCAGTTCGAAATCGACCGCTACACGGCGGACTGGGAAGAGGCCGCTGAGGAACTTGAACGGATTACGTCGTGAAAAGTTGATTAGCGGCGTAGATTTTGATATACTAATCCCCAACGAAAACCAGGAGAAAATATGGGCGGATTTTGCGGCGTCATTTCTAAGGAGGACTGCGTAGCAGACCTCTTTTTTGGAACGGATTACCATTCCCACCTCGGCACTCAGCGAGGCGGGATGGCTGTTTTAGGTGAGAAAGGTTTCCAACGCGCCATACACAACATACAGAATGCGCCGTTCCGGTCGAAGTTCGAGAACGATTTCGCGAAGTTCCAGGGAAGGGCGGGGCTAGGCGTGATTTCCGATACCGATCCGCAGCCGCTAATCGTTGCAAGCCGTCTTGGCACTTATGCGCTGGTCACTGTCGGCATCCTCACGAACATCGAGGAACTGATGTCCGAGATGTTTGCCGAGCGGCACATGCAGTTCCAATTCTCCACCACGTCGGGCGTAGTAAGCCCCACTGCCGTGGTAGCAGCTTTGATCGACTCGCAGGACTCATTCGTGGAGGGCGTCAAGTACGCGCAGGCGCGAATCGAAGGCTCCTGCTCCTTGATGATTCTCACGGAAGAAGGGCGCTTCTACGCGGCGCGCGACCGTTACGGGCGCACGCCAATCATCTTCGGCAAGAAGGACGGATCGCTCATCGCCACGCAGGAAAGCTGCATCTTTCCGAACCTCGGTTATGAACATCTGCGCGACCTCGGTCCTGGCGAGATGGTGGAGGCGACGCCGGACGGAATTGAAACGCTCATTGAACCCGGCGAGGACATGGCGATCTGTTCGTTTCTATGGGTTTATTACGGCTATCCTGCCTCGACCTACGAAGGACGCAACGTCGAGATGGCGCGTTACCGCTGCGGCGGTGCGCTCGCCCGCCGCAACCCGGTGGAAGCCGACAGCGTAGGCGGCGTACCTGACTCCGGCGTGGCGCACGCTCTTGGCTATTCGCAGGAGGCAGGCGTCCGCTACGCGCGCCCGTTCGTGAAGTACACGCCCACGTGGCCTCGTTCGTTCATGCCGCCTGACCAGCGCCAGCGCGACCTCATCGCGCACATGAAGCTCATCCCAATCCCTGGACTTATTAGGGACAAGCGGCTCGTCTTCTGCGACGATTCGATCGTACGCGGTACGCAGCTGCGGCAGCAGGCGAAGCGTCTTTGGGGCGACAGCGCGAAGGAAATACACATGCGCATAGCTTGTCCGCCGCTCCTCTATGGATGCAAGTTCATCAACTTCTCACGATCGAAATCCGTATATGACCTCGCCACGCGCCGCTACATCCGCGAGGTGGAAGGGGATGACCCGAAGGCCGTGGAAAAGTACCAGGACCCTGACGGAGAGCCCTACAAGAAGATGATCGAGAAACTCCGAAACGACCTTGGACTCACATCGCTTGCGTTCCAGCGTCTCGACGACCTCGTATCCGCAATCGGGCTTCCGAAGGAAAAGCTCTGCACCTACTGTTGGACGGGCAAAGACGTTTCGGAGAAGGGTGGCTGTCCCTGTGGAGGGAAGTGCCCGCACGCCGAAGCCGCACATGGAAAATAACAAATGAAAGACCTACCATTCACGTGGGAAAAGCTTGAGTCAATTGCTGCACGGTGGCCCACGCCATTTCACATCTACGACGAGACGGCGATTGTTGCGAACGCTCGTCGTCTAAAGGCTGCCTTCGCGTGGAACAAGGGGTTTCACGAATATTTCGCCGTCAAGGCTGCGCCCAATCCTTATCTAATGGAACTGCTGCGCAAGGAAGGTTTCGGTAGCGACTGTTCGTCGATGGCGGAACTGGTTCTCGCTGAGACGGTGGGCAACGTTGGCGAGGACGTGATGTTCACGTCGAACGACACGCCGGCGGTGGAATTCAAGAAAGCTGCTGAGATTGGCGCAATCATCAACCTCGATGATATTACGCATCTTGATTTCCTTGAACGAGTGTTAGACGGACATCTTCCCGATTTGCTCTGCTGCCGTTGGAATCCTGGTCCGCTGAAGGGCGGCAATGCCATCATCGGCAAGCCAGAGGAGGCGAAGTACGGATTCACTAAGCCCCAACTTTTCGAGGCTTACCGGCGTATGAAAGAGAAGGGCGTGAAACGCTTCGGACTCCACACGATGGTCGCGTCCAATGAACTTGATCCGCAGTACATCATCGACACGGCCACGCTCCTTTTCGACCTCGTTGTTGAAATCTCTCGCGAAGTCGGCATCACGTTCGAGTTCATCAATATTGGCGGCGGCATCGGCATTCCGTACCGTCCCGACCAGCAGGCGATGGACATTGAGCGTGTTGGGAAGGGGATTGAGGACGCCTACCAGACGCATCTCCTCGCGCAGGGACATCCCGACATTCGCCTCTACATGGAGTGCGGACGCTGCATCACGGGACCATACGGCTATCTCGTTTCGCGTGTTCTGCACATCAAGGACACCTACCGCAAGTACGCCGGTCTCGACGCCTGCATGGCGAATCTGATGCGTCCAGCACTCTACGGCGCGTACCACCACATCACGGTGCCCGGTACGGCACCGGACGCGCCGCGAGTCATTTACGACGTCACAGGTTCGCTCTGCGAGAACAACGATAAATTTGCTATCCAGCGTGAGTTGCCTGAACTTCACGTCGGCGACCTCGTAGTAATCCACGACGCCGGAGCGCATGGACACGCTATGGGCTTCCAGTACAATGGCAAGCTCCGCAGTGCTGAACTACTGCTCAAGCCAGACGGTTCCGTCGTGCAGATACGTCGCGCGGAAACTCTCGCGGATTATTTCGTAACCCTTGATTATCCAGGAATCAACAAATGAAAACACTCGGTATCATTCCTTCCCGCTACGGTTCCAGCCGTTTTCCCGGCAAACCACTCCATCTCCTCTGCGGCAAACCCCTTGTCGCATGGGTCGTTGAAGCCGTCAAGAAGTCTAAGACGCTTGACGACGTGATTGTTGCGACGGACGACGAGCGCATCGTCTCCGCCGTAGAGACGCACGGTGGAAAGGCCGTTATGACGCCTAGCGAGCTGCCGAGTGGTACGGACCGCATTGCCTGTGCGGCCGGAGATTTCGCCGATGATGACATTCTGGTGAACATTCAAGGCGACGAGCCGCTGATTTCACCTGACCTCATCGACGCGCTCGTTGGGCGCATGAATGAAGGAACGAAATGGGACATGGCGACGGCGGTGACACCGATTAAGTCGCTAGATGACCTTAACGTAAAGACCGTTGTCAAGGTTGTGCTTGACCGCGACGACGGCGCACTTTATTTTTCACGTGCACCGATTCCATGTGACCGTGACCACACGCCAGACATCGCAACTGGACTCTGGGTGCGCCATCTCGGTATCTACGCTTATCGCGGAGCGTTCCTCAAGAAGTACATCTCAGAACCGCCTTGCGACTTGGAGAAGACAGAGAAGCTTGAACAGCTCCGTGCGCTCTGGATGGGTGCGAAGGTAGCCGTAATTCGTACAGACGATGAAGGGGTGGGCGTGGATACACCTGAAGACGCCGTTAGAATTGAGACAATCCTTCGGACTCGTTTAGCATAGAGCCTAGTTTACATAACGCGCATTATGCGCACAACTCCATTTCTTCTTGCAATGGCGTCAAGGAATTGTTAAAATGTGTCAAGTTCAGCCAAGGATAAGATTAAGATATGGAATCGGATATTAATCCAACAGAAGATGCTCCTCACGCTGCAAACGCAGTAAGCATATTTGGATCTGCCGGGAATACAAACGACTTCCCGGTTCTAAAGGCATTTCAAGAATATATTGATGCGGAACAGGCAAAGGCGCGCAAACGCATGCTTGGTCTTAGCATTTTCTTTATACTTCTGCTTGTTGTCGTGGTTGTCACGTTTACGCTGGTGATGACGTCGGTGATCAACCGCAACCAGGCGTTGTCCGACCGTCTGCTTGACATAGCCTTGCGCGAGAAGACGCAGGCACAGCCCGTCGTGAACGTACAGCCGCCGGCTCCTCAGCCTGTTGTCCAGCCGGTAATCCAGCAACCTTCCCAGGCAGATGTGCTCAAACCCGTTTTGGAGAAGTTCGACAAACTCGCCGAGGCTATGGTCAAGGCCCAACAACAACAGCACGTCCCCGTAGCGGCACCAGCGCCAGTCGTCGTGACCACGGCAGCAGCACCATCCCCCGCTACGCAGCCATCTGCTGAATCAACCGAGATAGCCCGTCTTCGTGAGGAACTTCGCCGCGAAATCGAAGCACGCAAGGAACAGGAGGCGAAGGCAAAGGAGGAAAAGCGCAAGGCTGAAATAGAAGCCCACCGCCGCCGCCTCTACCCGGAATATTATGCACGTCAGGTCGAGCCGAATCCCGTTCCCGTCAAGGTAACGCCACAACTGCAGCAGCCGTTGCCGGCTACAAAGCTTCGCGGCATAACGCCTATCAACTATTTCAACACGGAGGGCGAAGATCCGGAATTGGCGCAATTGCTGTCCTCGCTAAAGCAACAGTCCCCCAGGGCGGCTCCAGCCCCCCTTCCCGCGCCAGCCGTTAAAAATCCCCTTCCAGCTAAACCAACGCCTAAACCGACCGCCACGGCCGCAGTCCCTGCTGCTCCACCGCCAGTAGCAGAGAAAAAACAGTTTGTCAGTCAGGCAAAAACCGTTCCTATACGGAAGACCGAAACTCTTTCCATAAACGGTACAACAGACGGAAGTTCAATTCCATGGCTCATTGAACAGCCGAAAAAGTAAAAATCGAGCCTTAAAAACTACCAATGAAAAGGGGTGTAAATGTCGCTAAAAGCAATGGCATTCATAGACGGAACGTGGCTATACAGAAGCAGGGAGTTACTCTTTGCCAAACTGGGCGAGACGAACGGATGTGAAATTGACTACGCAAACTTGCCGCATCTATTCAGCACACAGGTGGCAAAACACGCAGAAACCGATGTCGACCTCGTCCGAACGCATTATTTCGGTACGATTCCGGCATCTCGTCCTGGCTATGCGCCGCTCAAACAGGAATCGTTTTACGATTTTCTAGAAAAAACGTGTGGTTACGAAACTGACATCGCCGAAGTTCCAGCGTGCGGAGATACGCATTTGGATGACTCTTGGGTGAAGATGGCGTTGAGCGCGTCGTTGATGTTCAATGCTGCCCTTCCCGGCGCCTTTGATATTGCAATCTTGATTGGCGATAACCTTTGCTACGAGCCCATGCTAGGCAAGGTCCGCCTTTACGGGAAACGCATTCAGTTGGTCAGCGCACATACAACTGAGGGTGCGTTGCCGCCAGTTTCACTCGTCGGGAAATCGCATTCTCTTGATTTTCCCACGTTGTTTCTGGACGAATACGCCGAGAACGTGCGCCTCGTGCGCGAGCGCGTCACGCGGGTGTGCAAGAATTGCGGCGCAACCGAAGAAACAACTTGGGCCGGGCCTGAGTTCTTCTGTTCAAACTGCCGTGGCAAGCACCGCCTCAAATAAACATTGTTAATTGACAAGTCCGGTAAATGCGCCTAGTAGTAGCCCCCACAAAGGGGAAAAACGCTTAGTTAGCACTAGCCAGGCGGTGACCGCGAACACACCCGCGTTGACGAATTCGTGTTGTCCGAAGGCAAGGCGAGGGAAAACATCCAATGTAAGCGTCACGCCCGCAGCAGTAACGAATCCAGCGACGAGCGGACGCAGTACCGCAAACACGCGCCGTACCACGGGACGGTCTCTGTTGCGGTTGAACCACCCTCCGCCTAGATGGACTCCGATCACGCTTGGCAGCGTGACTGAAAGCGTCGCAACAAGCGACACTGTAAGCGCAATCCAGATTCCTGCGCCCTGAAGCGCCGCCACCCTGTAGCCGACAAACGTGGCAGTGTTCACGCCGATGGGACCTGGAGTCATCTGCGCAATTCCGAGGATATCGAGGAACTCCGCGTTCGTGAGCCAGCCTCTTCCAAGCATTTCCTGCTGGACGAGGGATATGATGGCGAGACCGCCACCAAGCGTGAAGAGTCCGATCTTGAAGAAAGCTAGGAATATCGTTCCGGCGAGATGGATCATGCGCACCTCCCCTTCCATGCGGCGATGGCGTTCCACAACACGCCTGCGGCGATTGCCGCGAGGATGAACAGCACCATCGGCGGATTCCAGGCTACGGCCACCACCGCGACTACAAGTGCAAGCGCCATTCCCCATGCGCCCTTCGCCGACTTGCGCATCATGTTCCACCCCATCGCCAGCATCATGCCGGCAACTGCGGGACGAACACCCTCCAGCACCTTCATCACGGCGGGCATATCGCTCAACTGCGAATACGCCACGGCGTATGCCGCGATCAGAGCGAACGGTACGCTCACTACGCCAAGTGCTGCCACGACGTTCCCGGCAAGCCCACGCAGACGGTTCCCTACAAGCATTGCGGTGTTGACGGCGATCACGCCTGGAAGGAGTTGCGCAAGCGCGAAGAAATCGGACACCTCCTCTGAAGTTGACCATCTCTTGCGGCGGACTATTTCATCCTCAAGAAGCGGCAGCATCGCGTATCCGCCGCCGATGAGGAACGCGCCGATCTTCGCGAAGCTCAGGAACATGGAGAAGAGCCCCACGTCCGGAGCAGCGTTTTCACGCGACGCGACTTGCATTCCTGGCAGATTCCAAAGTGTTCCAGAGAAGCATCGTGATCGTCATCGGCCCCACGCCGCCCGGCACCGGCGTTATGGCGGACGCCACCGCAGCGCACGAGTCGAAATCCGCATCACCGCATAAACGATAGCCTTTCGGCTTAGTGGCATCAGGCACGCGGTTCACGCCCACGTCGATCACCACGGCACCAGGTTTCAGCATGTCGCCCGTAAGCGTGTTGGGATGGCCCGCCGCCACCACAACCACGTCGGCCGTATGCGTGAAAGCGCCAACGTCCCGCGTGCCGGTGTGGCATAGTGTGACCGTTGCGTTTACGTTCTTGCGCGAGAGGAGCACGGCGACGGGTTTGCCGACGATGTTGGAGCGCCCGATCACGACGGCGTGTTTACCGGCGAGGTCCATTCCCGTAACCTCAATGAGCTTGATGATGCCGTGCGGCGTGCAGGGCAGGAAACATTCCTCTCCTATCAGCATCTTGCCCACGTTGACGGGAGTGAATCCGTCCACGTCTTTTTCCGGCGCAATGGCGTCGATCACCTTCTTCTCGTCAAAGCCTTTCGGAAGCGGCAGCTGCACGAGTATGCCGTGGATGGCGGGATCGGAATTGAGGCGGGAGATTTCAGAGATGAGGACTTCTTCTGGAACTGTTGCAGGCAGGCGTATTTCATGCGAGAGCATTCCAGCCTCGGCACATGCCTTCTCCTTCGCAGTCACGTATGAGACGCTCGCAGGGTTGTCACCCACGAGAATCACCGCGAGTCCGGGCGTGATACCCTTTTCAGCCTTAAGCTCCGCGACTCCAGCCGCAATCTGCGTGCGAGTTTCCACCGCAAGCTTTTTTCCGTCAATCAGCGTCGCCGCCATGTTGCCCTTCCTCGTCGTTGTTAAAATTGCTACCGGGCTGGGGTATGCCACATCCCTCGCGGCGAAGGCGGAAGAACGAGACGATCACGTCTCTGCATTGCTCCTCCAGCACTCCACGCACGATTGCAGGATGGTGGTTGATTCCTGGATGCCCGAAAATGTTGAATGTCGTTCCTCCGCCGCGTTTAGGGTCGTCAAGCCCCCACACGACAGTGCCGATGCGCGCTAGGATTATAGCACCTGCGCACATGGGACACGGCTCTTTCGTCACGTACAGCCTCGTCCGCGTGAGACGCCAGTTGCCGCGTGCTGCGAAAGCGGAGGAAAGCGCGAGCATTTCCGCGTGCGCCGTAGCGTCGGATAGCATCTCAGTCTGATTGTGGGCGCGTCCGAGGATGCGTGCCATCGCGGGAATTGCATCGGGATCGTCTGGCTCCTCCACGATAACGCACCCTGTTGGCACTTCGCCGTCCGATGCGGCTTTTTCGGCCTCTCGCAGCGCCATGCGCATGAAGAACTCGTCGAACGCTGCATTCACGGCTTCCTCCACCACGCAAGATACTCGATGTTGCCCTTCTCCTTGCCGCGTATGGGCGACTCCGCTACGTCCAGAAGCGCAAGGCCGAGGTCGTCCTGTCCGAAACGAAGCACGCCTTCAAGTGTGCGCTGGCGCACATCCGGATCAGAGACCACGCCGCCGGGGGCCTGTCCACGCCCCGCCTCGAACTGCGGCTTGACGAGCGACACGATCTCTCCTCCCTGAAACAACACGTCCACCATCGGCGGCAGGATGAGCTTGAGCGATATGAAACTAACGTCCGTGACGGCGCGGATTGGACGCTCTGGCAAATCCTCGATGCGGAGATTGCGCGCGTTGAAGTTCTCGCGCACCCACACGCGCGGATCAACGCGGAGCTTGTACGCAAGTTGGTTAGTTCCAACGTCAACCGCCATGACTCGGGAGGCACCATGCTGGAGCAGGCAGTCCGTGAATCCTCCAGTGGAACTGCCTACGTCAAGGCACACGAGACCGTCAACGTTCCACCCTGGAAATGCGGAGAACGCCCCTTCAAGCTTCTCTCCACCCCGAGAAACGAAGCGCGGCGGCGACTCCACCTCCACTACCGCATCATCGGCAAGCTGCCGCGCCGGCTTGCGCTCGACCTGCCCTGCAACGCGTACCTTGCCCTCCATGACGAGTGCTTGCGCGACAGTACGCGACACAGCGAGGCCGCGCATAACGAGCAATTGGTCGAGTCGCGTCTTCATTTGTTCGGATTAATCCATTCCCAATTACGCAACATGGTTTTGGGGTAGGTAATTTGCGTGCCACTTCCATTCTCTATCACGATATTTTGATCTGTAGTCTCGCTCTCCACTAGAATACCGTACCTTATTTCGCCAGTTTCGAGCACAACTTTGAAATTCGGTTTGAATACCATTTTAAAATCAGCCAGTTCCGTTTTATTGGCATTGACATTGACATTGCGGAAGTCGTCATGGTATTTGGGAAGGCTCACACCTACACGATGATTACCTATTGCGACATCCTTGATTTTGAACGTCCCTTTGGATGCTGTACTTTGCGGAGAAGTAGCAATACCGACTGGATTTCCGTCAAGCGTAATCTTCGCACCAGACGGTTCGGTGGTCACCACAATGCATCCGACCTCACGCTTGAGCGTGAACCGTTTAGTCTCATCCCCCCCGTTTTGAAGCTGGATGGTTTCCGTTTCCGTCGCATAACCGGGACACTCAATGCGTATTTCGTGCGTACCGGTACTCACTTCCTTCAGGATAACGGGTGACGAATTGCCCTGGTAGTTCCCATCAATGTACACCTTCGCATGTGAAGGCTCCGTGACTACGCAGAGTCGTGCAGGTTGCCCTTCGAGTTTCCTCTCCCACGTCTGGCGCTCGCCAGGCGCCACGCTAACGGACTGCTCAATTTCCTTGTAACCGTCAAGCCGTATGGTCAACTTTGCGCCCCCACGAGGGATCATCACTTCCAAGGGGGTAACGCCGCGCTCGATGCCGTTAACAAGAACCGTAGCACCGGATGGCTCGGTGGTACAGGCGATTATGCCTGAGTCGAACACGAGTTCCTCGTTGCGCACTATCGGGCGGCGGCTTGCTACAGCCAGATCGATAGACTTGCTCTGATAACCTTTCAAGGCGAGTTTAAGCGAGTGTTGGCGTCCGCACGCAAGTGACGTGATAAGCAACGGCGTTGTCCCGATCTCGTTCCCTTTGTAAGTAACGGCGGCACCTGCGGGTTTCGTCTTCAAGAGCACGATGCCGCGCTCCGGTTCAAGGTCCACGGCATGAGACACCCAGTTTGTGGCCTCATTAAGATAGATGTAAGTATCTAACGGACGGTAATTCGGTGCCTCCACATGCAATAGGTGACGTCCCGGCGTGAGCGGCAGAACTACGCACGGCACAGAATCCTGCAATTTTCCACGATGTTGACCATCAACGGAAACGTACGCACCTTCAGGCTGCCCCGTCACGTCGAGCCGCAGCGGAACAGTGTCCGCGCCTATTAGCATCATTGCCGCCGCAAATATGGAAAATCCTAAAATCTTTGCTTTCATGTTATGCTCCTTGTTTTCGTCGTTGTCACTTCCGCACTTCGATGTCCCGCAGTTGCGAGGCCGCGTCGTGGTGGCGCTTGTCTTTCTGGTCTGGAATCATTTCGCAGAGCACTCGAAGTTCGCGTTTGGCACTTTCCCAGTCCTCCATCTTGATTGCCCGGTCGGCATTGAAGCGCTGTTCAGTGAAACGGCGTTCTAGCTCCGCCTCCACTTCGCGACGGCGCATTTCAAGCGAAGCGTAGTCTGCGGGCTTCGGTTCAACCGTGTCAAGATACACCTTCGCCTCCGTGTATTTTTTCAGGGCTGCTGCGATGTTGCCGTACTGCACGTCACGCTCATCCCACTTGGCGTCACCAGCACGGCGGGCCTCGGCGCTCATCTCTATGAGTTTATCAACAGAATACTGCATGGCCCATATCCCGAACTCGTTCTTCGCGAATGTCTCTAGTTGTTCTAAGACTGCACGAAGTTTCTCTGGAGGTTCTTTGTTCTCCACGGATACGTCAAAGACGCACAAACTGCGTACCACGTGGATTGAAACTGACTGTAAGGTGTTCGGTACTAGCGGCACGCCAACGTATTCTCTTGCGAGGCGGTGGAGATCCGCCGTGCCAAGGATGGCTGCAAGGCGATTTTTTGCGGACTTGCCCACTTCCATCGACTTTGTCACATGTCTGTCATTCACGCCTTGGCCTTCTTTTGCATCGTCAATCTGCACGGTCAGTGACTTGCCGTCGTACACCAGCGCATAACGATATATGGACTCGGTATTCGCCTCGACCTTCTCAAACGAGAACGAAATCAGGTCATCCGTTGCAGCAGAGCCGTCCTTTGCCACCGTCATATCGCTAGTGACTGGCGCTGGCGGCACCAGGAACAGTGCAACTGACGTGCATAAGGACGCTGCTGCGACGCCCCAGAGAATGTAACGCACGGGCGACGTTTTTTTTACGTCCGCAATATCCCGTGACGATTCGGGTTTCCCCAGTCCCAGGTCGATCTTCGTCTCGACCGGAACGGCCTCAGCAGCCCCGCCTTCCGCCAGTATCCGCAACTGGGTATCCCCAGCCTGCACCTGGTCGCCGGGCGAGAGCCTGTATGGCGCGGCTTCTAACGTTTTGCCGTTCACCGCCGTGCCGTTCGCGCTCACTAGGTCGGTAACCCACAGTGCTCCGTCGCGTACCTCGAAAAGACAGTGGTTGCGCGACAACAGCGGATCTTGCAACGCAATTTCGCATGATGACGAGCGCCCAAGTCTAACGCCCTTTGCGTCCACCTGGAAACGAGCGCCCTTCAGCGGACCATCCGTGACTAATAATTCGAATTTTTCCTTCATACTTCCTTCACTCCTGCTAGAAAATGTTTTTAACGGCCTGTGAGAGAATAGGACCAAGAAGAATCACAAAAACAGCCGGGAAAATGCACAGCATCAAAGGCCCCAGCATCTTGACAGGAGCCTCGTTTGCCATTTTTTCCGCACGGTCGAAACGGCGAGATCGCAGTTGGTCTGACTGTATGCGCAGGATAGAGCCGATGGAAACTCCAAGCTCATCTGCCTGCACAAGCGCGTACGCGACGCTGCTTAAATCCGGCTGGCGTACGCGCGCTGCCATATTTCTGAGCGCAACACGGCGGGGCGTACCAACCTGTATTTCACTGGTCATGCGGATCAACTCCTCGTTCAGCGGGTCAAGCTTGCGTCTCTCGCAGTTTCTCTGAAGTGCGCTCATGAAGTCCATGCCCGCCTCAACGCTGAGCGTGAGCAGATCCAGCACGAAAGGCAGTGAGCGCATGATGGAAAAATGTCTGCGTTTCACAGTACCGCGAAGCCACATAAGAGGATATGCATAGAAGCCGAACACTCCGAGAAGCGATATCAGCAAGCGGTTCTCGGCGAGGAACGTATCGGAGGGCAGAAAACCCGAAAGCAGAAACACGAGCACAGTCCATGCGCCGCCGCACACGATTGGCGTGAGGAACTTGAGCGCCACGAAGTCAACGCCGGTAAGCAACCCTTCCAATCCGCCTGATACGATCATCTGGTCCGCAGTCGCCCGCGCAGCAGCGAACTGCTTGCCGGACGCGAATCGCTTCAAATTCGGAGCAAGCGGCAGTAGAAGCCGCATCACGAGTGGCAGATCGCGCCGTGCGCGCCGTCCGTCGGCAAGCGTTACGTACGTGATTTGGCGCACCACCGACGCCGCATACGCAGCTATTCCAGCCGCGCACAGCGCCCAACAGGCAATCATTCCTATCTTCAACAGTGGCATTACACGTTATTCCTTGGGCAATATTTTACCAAAAAGTCCCCTAGCATGTGAAGCGAATATTTGGTATAATATGCGCGTCTTTTCGGGACAGTAGCTCAACTGGACAGAGCACTGGTTTCCTAAACCGGGGGTTGGGAGTTCGAGTCTCCCCTGTCCCACCATGATCGGCCCCATGTGCGGGGGCTTTCATTTTTCAAGACGCGAGATTTCCAGCGCGTCGATGTACACGCCGTTGTGCGCGGGGGATTCACGCATTGCCTTGTTGTTGAAGCGACCAGGGCCGAACCAGAAGTACTGCCCCTGTTCCGGCTTCCATGTAAGGACGTCGTACCACTGCCAGCCGTCGGAGACCTTCTGCGTCTTCACGGAGATCGAACCGCAGTTCTTCCGCCGGACGTTGTCCCAGACGCCAGCCCAGAACGCCTCGCCCGTACCGCTTGGCTTCTTGTCCACCTTCACGTGGATGCGGATACGGTATGTGGCACCGGGATCGTAGGCGATACGGCTGGTGTCGAGACGCGCGGTCCATCCGTAGTGCGACGGATTGAGCATCATTGCCGACCCAAACATCGCAGACTTGTCCTTGACGAACTTTCCCCTCAAGATGTTGAGGCTGTACGGCATGAGATCCTTCGCGGGGACAACCGCCCGATCCTGCGGTGTGAACGGGTACGACCGCGCGAGGAAGTTCCGCCAGCCGTTGTCACGGAATGCGAACCGATTGCCGTTCTCGATCCAGCGAAGATTTCCGCCCACAGCCGCCTTGCAGTCGTATAGTTCCTTCACCATGCGCCGTGCTCCGGCTATGTCGTAGCGCGAGAGGTCGCTCGCCACCCACGCACGGACATCCGCGCACGAGCGTGCGGCAAGAACGTAGAGCGGCGACGCCGCGCCCATGCGGACGTTGTAGGAAAGGACTTTGTCGTCCTCCACGGCTGCCTTCGCCTTCGCCCAGAGATTCGTGGCACGCATGAGAAAATCATCGGGAACTTTCTGACGGTTGCCCGCATCGACGTAGATTCCCCAGTGCCCGGCCTCTTCGCGCCGACCCAGCGCCTGCGCTTCCTCGAAGTACTGCCGCACGTACGGCGCGGCCGCACCGTAGTACCCTTTGAAGAACTGGTCGAGAAGCGGTTTCACGGGACGGTCCGGATTCCACATGAACTTCGCGATGAGCCACGCCTTCAACTCCGCGAAGTCGGCATGTAGGCCTTGTCCGCACCCCTGCTCGAACATGAACTTCACGCCGTTGTCGCGGTAGAACTTCAGGTTCTCGCCGAGCGTATAGACGTTGGGGAGCACGTTGAGGTATTCGGCGAAGTCCGTCGTGTAATCCCAGAGGTAGAGGTTGTGCGTCTGCGCCGCCCAGCCCTTGATGTCGTGCTCGAACGACACGTTCGCCTTGAACTCGCTACCTACATGCGGACGGTTGAACTCGCACTCGATGGAGCAGAGGCACGGCACGACGTTGTGGCGCAGTTTCGTGATCTTCGGCGGCTTGCGCGTGTACTGGTAGGCGAGCGTTTCGATGAACACGCCTGGGAACTCCTTCTCCACCGCCTCCGCAACCGCGTTCACAAAACGCACCATCGTGCCGGCGTGGCTCTCCTCCTCTGCGTCAACTGCGGCGCAGTTCGAGCATTCACAGTAGCGGTGCCAGTCGTTCTGGCTCACGCCGTAGAACATTGCGCCGGGATCCCTGCGGATGCGCTCCAGCACATTGGAAGTCACCATGCGCAGTACCTCTGGATTCGTGAGGCAGAGCTGCGTGCGCTCCTTCTGGCGCACGCCGCCGATCTCGCTGTACCATTCGGGATGGTCCTTGAAATGCTTCTGCGGCGGAAGGAGCGCGTTGAAAGTGTGGCAGGCGCCGAGTCCGCCGCCGAAGCGGTACGGCGTGCCGCCGAACTTCGCGGTCGCTGCGGCGCTCTCACCGATGTTGCGGTGTCCGTTCAGGCGGAGTCGGGCAGAGAATACGGCATTCGAATCGGAGAGAGCATGCGTATCGCACCAGGAGGTCATGCGCATTGCGAACGCGGGGCTTTGCGCGTCGTCGAGATTGTCTGGCACGGCGAACCGATCGCATCTCGGCACGACTGTGCGCCAACTCGCATACCAGCCCACGCCGCCGTATGTCTCAAGAATCTCGTACACGCCATACAGCACACCTCGTTTCCCGCCGGTGATGTAGAGATTTCTGCCATTAGCCTTAATGTGGAACGAATCATCTTGCCCGTTGCAGATCAAGTTAATCGCTTTCTTGGCATCGTTCACCTGATCGGCAACAACTGGCAGACCGACCCCGGTCATCTGCCGGACATAGTCACACAGTTCCTCTGCGGCGTACTTCACGGACGCGCCTGCGTCAACTGGAATCACGATGGAATACTCCGCCGACTTCCCGCGCTCGGCGATTACGATCTCCCCTGCTCGCGCACAATGAGAAAGCACGACTACGCACAACGCCATTATACGCCATGCGTCATGGAAAAGGCTTCTAAGGTCACTCATTGCTTTAGCTTTTATTTACCGCTGTGGAATTCGCGAAGGTAGTCGTTGTAATCCCATGAAAGGACCGTGCGCTCGCCATCTGCCTTTGACACCAGCACCACGTCGGGATGGCGTATGCCGTTGAACCAGCTCTGCTGCGCAAACGAGTAGCAGCCTAGTCCGCCAAGCACTACTGTATCGCCGATCTCCAACGGCTTCGCAAAACGGTATTCGCCGATTACATCGCCAGCAAGGCACGAGACGCATCCCAGTATCGTCTTTCGCCCGTCGTCAGATTGAGCTGGCAAAAGGACGTCCGCGCGCATGTTGAAGAGCAGGAGGTCCGTAGCGTGGCACGACGCGGACACGTCAAGTATGGCAACGTCATTATCCTGGCGGCGAATCACGTCCAGCACGTGCGCAACGAGCGAACCCGAATACCGCACCATGTATTCGCTAGGCTCTATCATAACGTCGAAACTTCCGAGCGTCTTCAACGCCTTGACCGCCGCAACCGCGCGGGGCGTCGCGAAGCCAGGATCATTTATGACCTCTCCGCCGCCAAGATTAATCCACTTGAGACGCGGAAGAAGCGGACGAAACACCGTCGCACCCAACAGCGAACTTAGCTTTTCAACCATTCCAGCAAAGTCGTCGGAATAACCCTCGCAGAGAGCGTGGACGTGGAGTCCGTCAACGAGATCGAGGTCCCCTTCTATCTCATCGGCCATTACGCCAAAACGCGAGTCGGGGCAGCACGGATCGTACTTTAGGCAATCTGCGGAAGAGAATCCGGGATTGAGCCTGAGACCAACGCTCAATCCCTTCGCCTTCACCGTGGGTCCGAACTTACACAGTTGTCCTAGCGAATTGAAGACGATGTGCGTACAAGTCTCGCAAAGGTCGTCTATCTCGTCGTCAGCGTACGCTGGCGCATGGACGTGGACCTCCTTGCCCATCAACTTTCCGAGCCGCGACTCGAAAAGCCCTGACGCCGTAACGCCCTCCACATACGGCGCGAGCGTTGGGAACGCCGCCGGAAGCGGGAACCCCTTCAGCGCCATCAGAAGGCGGACGCCGAGTTTGTCGGCGTTCGCCCTTGCGACCTCGGCGGTCTTCGCGAGACTGTCGAGGTCGATTCTGTACTGGGGCTTCACCTCATGGAACCTTAACGGGATCGAAGGTCTCCTTCCAGGGAAGGCCCTGCACGTTGAGTTCCGCCATGAACGGATCGGGGTCGAACTCCTCGCACGTATGGACGCCCTTCTCCGTCCACTTGCCCTCGAGGAACATCTTCGCGCCGATCATCGCCGGTACGCCAGTCGTGTAGCTAATCGCCTGCGAGCCGACCTCCGCGTAGCACTCCTGGTGGTCGCACACGTTGTAAACGTAGTAGTCAACGGGCTTGCCATCCTTCATGCCGTGGAAGATGCAGCCGATGTTCGTCTTGCCCTTCGTGCGCGGACCGAGCGACGCAGGGTCGGGCAGGAGAGCCTTGAGGAACTCAATCGGGATGATCTTCTGTCCCTTGAAGTCAATCGGGTCGATGCGCGTAAGCCCGACGTTCTCAAGGCACTTGAGATGCGTGAGGTAGCTCTGCCCGAACGTCATGAAGAAGCGGATGCGCTTGATGCCCTTCAGGTTGCAGCCAAGCGATTCCAGTTCCTCGTGGTGGAGAAGGTACATGTCCTTCATGCCCACTTGGTCGAAGTTGTACTCGCGCTTGATTGCCATCGGCGCGGTCTCAACCCACCAGCCCTTGTCGAACGCCTTCTTGTTCTCGACGGCGACTTCCGGCTTGTCGTCCTTCGGATCGGCAACCCAATAACTTCCCTTGGCTGCGACTTCGCGGATGTTGATCTCGGGGTTGAAGTTGGTGGCGAAGGGATAGCCGTGGTCGCCGCCGTTGCAGTCGAGGATGTCAAGCGTCTCGATGGTGTCGAAGTAGTGCTTCTGCGCGTAGGCGGAGAACACCTGAGTCACGCCGGGGTCGAACCCGCAGCCGAGGATGGCCGTGAGGCCGGCTTTCTCAAACTTTTCGCGGTACGCCCACTGCCACGAATACTCGAAGTGCGCCTCTTCCGGCGGCTCGTAGTTCGCGGTGTCGAGGTACGAAACCCCGGCCTCAAGGCATGCGTCCATGATGGCGAGGTCCTGGTACGGAAGCGCGATGTTCATCACGAGATCGGGCTTGTACTCCTTGATGAGCGCGACGAGGCGCGGAGTATCCATCGCATCTATCTGCGCGGTGGTGATCTTCGTGGAAGCGCCCTTTGATGCGAACCACGGACGCGACTCTATGTCCGCCTTGATTGCCTTGCAGCGCGCCTCTGTGCGCGACGCAATCAGCAGTTCGCCGAACACCTCGGGGTTCTGGGCCATCTTCGCGGCCGCAACGCCGGCCACTCCGCCGGCACCAATGAGCATCACTTTCTTTGCCATTTCATTTCTCCTTTTCAAATCAATGGTTTCATATAGCCAGAAGTTCCTCGCGCAGGAACTTGCATGCGAGCGCCGTGGAGCGTCCCGTATGGTCGAGCGCGGGCGAAAGCTCCACGTTGTCGAGGGCGACGACGTTGAGCTTCTCGCATATCAGGCGCACGTCGGCGACGAGGCGAGTGAAGGAAAGTCCGCCGGCCTCCTGCGTTCCCGTGCCGGGGAACTCCGCAGGGTCAAGGACGTCCATATCGACCGTGAGGTAAACAGGCGCATCGGGGCCGATCGTGTCAACTACGCCTGGAAGAGTCGTGTCGGTGAATAGCTCTGTCGTCACGTGGCCGTCTAGCATGAACCGGCGCTCGTCACGCGTGCCGGAACGTATCCCGAACTGGAAGATGCGTCCGTCGCCGAGGATGTCGTGGCAACGACGGAGTACGCAGGCGTGTGAAAGTTTCACGCCAAGGTAGTCCTCGCGCAAATCCGCATGAGCGTCGAAATGGACGATGCGCAAATCCGGATGACGCTTCGCCACGGCGCGGACCGAGCCAAGCGTGACGAGATGTTCGCCGCCGAGCAGGAACGGAATCTTCCCCGCATCGAGTATTTCCGCAGCACGCTCCTCGATCATTTCAAGGGCTCGGTCTGGTGCGCCGAACGGAAGTTCAAGGTCGCCGGAGTCGAATACGCTTGCGTCCTCCGCGATATCTCGGTCCTGGAGCATCGAATACGTTTCGATGCCAAAGCTCTCCGAGCGCATCGCGGAAGGCCCGAAGCGCGTTCCCGGACGAAAGGACGTGGTCGAATCGTACGGTGCGCCGAAGAGGACAATGCCCGCCTCGTCGAACGCCTTGTCGCACCCGATGAACTGGTTCGGCTGGGCGTTCATCTCGCGGACTCCTCCTCCCTGAGGATGTCCAGCACGTAGTTTGGCAGCGCAAACGCGCCGCGGTGCAGCGCGGTGTTGTAGTAGCGCGTCCTGATGCGGAGCCTGTTCCAACGCTCCTCGTCGAGATTGCCGATGGGATGGTACTTCTTGGATGCGAATCCGAAGAGCCAGTGTCCTGACGGGTAGCTCGGGATATGGCACTGGTAAACGGTTGCGAGCGGAAACTCAACCGCGATGTGGCGGTGGGCGTCGCGTACGGACTTCTGATGCGCCGCGTAAAACGGAGACTCGTGCTGGTTGATGAGGATGCCGTCGTCTCGGAGAGCCTTGAAACACGTGCCGTAGAACTCACGCGTGAAGAAACCCTCAGCGGGGCCGTATGGGTCAGACGAATCTACGATGATCAGGTCGTACTCCGCCTTCTTGCCGCGCACATAGCGGAGGCCCTCCTCGAACCACACCTTCACGCGCTTGTCCTTGAGCTTGGCGGAAGTGAACGGCAGGTATTTCTTCGCAAGCAGGACGACGTATTTATCCACCTCCACTAGGTCGATGGATTCAATCGACTTGTACTTCGTGAGCTCGCGCACGGTGCCGCCGTCGCCGCCGCCGATCACCAGCACGTTCTTCACGCGCGGATGCACGGCCATCGGGACGTGGGTAATCATCTCGTGGTATATGAACTCGTCCTTCTCTGTGATCATCAAGCCGCCGTCAAGAACGAGCACGCGCCCGTATGCAGGCGTGTCGAGGATGTCAATCTGCTGCACCGCGCTCTTCCGCGAGGCGATCTGCTCGACAACCTTCATCGAAAAGCGCACGTCGCGCGTGTGTTCGTCTGTGTACCAAAGCTCCATAGCCTACTCCACAACCTGAATGTAGTCCAAATTCATATCCTCTGTGCCTGTCATGAAGCAGCCCTTCTCCTTGGCAAAGAGGATGTGTTCGAGGATGTCGGGCGTGATGCGCTCGCCAGGCGCGACGATTGGGATGCCAGGTGGATAGCTCATCACGAACTCGCCGGCCACGAGACCGGTGGACACCTTCATCGGCACTCGCCGCTTCTTCGCGTAGAACGCGTCCTGCGGTGCCATGTCGATCACGGGGTCAATGTATTCGTGGTCGAAAAGCCCCGCCGGACTGCGCTCGTGCAGACGCTTTATCTCAGCAAGCGCGGAAATAAGCCGCTCCACGTCCATCATGCGGTCACCCGCAGAGAGAATTGCAAGCAGATTGCCGATGTCGCCGAACTCTATCTGGATACCGTAGTCGTCGCGCAAATGATCGTAAACCTCGATACCCGCGAGGCCGATGTCACGCGTGTGGACCGAAAGCTTCGTACGGTCGAAAGCGAACACTGCGTCGCCGTCAACTAGCTCCGGGCCGAACGCATGGTACCCGCCAAGGGCGTTGATTTCATCGCGCGCGTAATCCGCAAAGTCCATCGTCTTCTGGTATGCAGCGCGTCCCTTGAAGAAAAGGTGGTGGCGCGCAATGTCGAGAGACGAAAGCAGAAGGTAGTTTGCGCTCGTCGATTGCGTGAGCGTGATGATCTGACGCACGTAGTCGGGATTGACCGGCTTGCGCGAAAGCAGAATCGAACTTTGCGTGAGCGATCCACCTGTCTTGTGGATCGAGCACGCAGACATGTCCGCCCCCGCCGCCATCGCGGATATGGGAAGGTCCTCGTGGAACGTAAAGTGGGTTCCATGCGCCTCGTCCGCCAGAACGAGCATACCCGCGTCGTGCGCGAGCTTAACGATGGTGACCAGATCGGAGCATATCCCGTAGTAGGTCGGGTTGTTGACGAGAATTGCCTTCGCGTCGGGATGCTCCGCAATCGCCTTCTTGATGTCGGATATTCGCATTCCTAGCGGGATGCCGAGCCTCTTGTCACGCCCAGGGTTGATGTAAACCGGCACGGCGCCGTTCACCACGAGCGCGTTGATGGCGCTGCGGTGGACATTGCGCGGGAGGATTATCTTCTCGCCCCGGCCGGTCGAAGCCCAGATCATCGTCTGGACGGCGGATGTCGTCCCGTTGACCATGAAGAACGCGTTGTCGGCCCCGAACGCCTGCGCGGCGAGGGTCTGCGCGTCCTTGATCACGGACACGGGATGTCCGAGGTTGTCCAGCGGCTTCATGGAGTTCACGTCGAGCTCCATGCAGAGTTTGCCGAAGTATTCGGCAAGTTCGGGGTTCATGCGCCCGCCTTTATGCGCGGGCACGTCAAAATGCGCGAGGCGGTTGATCCGCTGCGCGTCTAAGGCCTCAGCGAGAGGCACGGAATTCTGTTCAAGGTCCAACTCATGAAACTCCCGAGCAGGTTTTTCCACAGGGGCGTTGCCTCCTCTCGCGCACCCACGCGTGGAGAGTCGCCTATTATGGAACGAACGGAGAAAAGTATATCAAATCATACCCGCCCGTTCAAGGGCGAAATCCCGATTTTTGCCGAAACAGGTTTCGCCAATTGGAAGGTCTGCAGTGAGCGCCACACTACCTAGCGGAAATCGTCACAGGCACGCTGCCGACCTTCTTGATCGTGGCTGCGCCATAGCCGACACCATCAACCAACACCCCAACCACGTTCACCGTCACGCCCTTCGGCTTGCCGCGCACCTCCGAATAAGCCTTGAACGAACCCTTGAACGAACCAGTCTTCGCCGTGTACGTGAGCTTCAGCGCGGACGGGTTTTCAAGCAGCTTCGTAACGTCAACCGAACCATCCTTCGCCAGTTGCACCTTGCCCGCCTTGGGCAATACCCACTTCGCGCCACCGGTAACGGGTACTCCATTCGGAAGGTAATCCGCATACTTCGCATCACCCAGCACCTCATTCATGCGGAACTCGGCACCAGCCTTCAACGTGCCCGGCTTGCCCACAATGGCATTCTCAAGTCCGACCACCATGGGAGGGACGCGCCCCGTCGCGTCCGCCGGCAACCACAACACAAACGCCAGATGCGAC
>CACZDG010000018.1 GCA_902779865.1 uncultured bacterium | reverse complement strand
CGTCTCGCGTACGTTGACCATCAACCGTAGCGACTTCAAGCCGCAGTGGAACCGCTTGAGGATTGTCAAGCGCGGCGTCGGCGATGTTGAGGTCGATGCATCCTATTCCAGAGAGTACACGAAGTTTCTCATCCGCCTGAGATAGTGGCGTAACTGTTGTTTCTAAATCTATTTTTTTTGTCACTTTCCCCGAAAAACTGCTTGCGCTGCAGGGCGGTTTTTGGTATCCTACTACTCGTTCTGCGGATTGGGCCTTGAAAACCCAGTCCAAGGGACAGACAGATTACCCGCATGAGGAAGTGCGAAGAACAGTAGCATGGAATCGTGTTTGGGGCGCGTCGGATTAAAGCGTAGGAAACTTGAATCCGTGGACGCATACAAAGGACACTGCCGGTCCGTGCAGGTTCGCCTCCTTTGGTGTATCCACAAAGGTTCATCCTACGCACCTAATCCGATGCATCGGAGGAGGTGTCATTTTCCCCGCACCGAATCCGATGTCTGAAACCTTGGGGAAAGGCAAAAAAGAAAGGTGCAGAGATGAAGAAAAAGAGGGCGATTGGCGTAGGAGCGGTTATTGCCGCACTGGCGCTTGCGGTGTGTTTCTGCTGGCGAGATGCGTCAGACAAGGGACAAACTGTTAAGGTGCAAGCGGTAAATGCGACTAAAGTCGAAAATGCCGAAAAGCAGCGGAGTGCTGAAAAGACAGCGCACACTAAGAAGGAAAAGGTAAAAGGCAGCACCCCTGTTGTTGCTGTGACGACTACGTCTGTTGTGGAGTCGAATTCTGTTGCTGAAGCGAAAAGCACTCAAAAGACGGCAGTCCGTCCGAACAATGCTGGAGATTCCAGTTCAGCCAGCGCGGCATATTCGCCAGACGGGACTCCCGTTCGCAAGACGGGCGATGGCGACTGGCCGGCACCGGCGAAGAGCAAGTTTGCCGGGAAAACGATAGCGTACCGGACGGTGGAACTCCCGCCAAATGAGAAAGGCGGCAAACCCGGCGAACTGCGCGAGTGGTTGATTGAGCCGAAGGAGGGCTATACGGCGCATATCGAAGAGGAGAGTCGCCCCGACGAAAAAGGAGAAATGCAAGTCGTTGCTACACGGGAATACGTGGCAAATCAAGTGTTGTTGACGATAGACGGTGAAACGTCGTTTGAGGATTTCAAGGGGAAGTTAGAGGCAAAAGGGGCGATTGTGAAGTCGCCATTGATGGAGCTGGAGAAGGGGGCGAAAATAGTTGCGGTTATGGTGCCGGAGATTTCGTTTGACTCCGTGACTTCACTCCGTGAGGCGGTATTGGGATATAAGTCTGATGTTGTGGTGGAAGAGGATCCAATTAGAACTGTAAATAGAGTGCCAAACGATGTACGTTATTCGGCACAATGGGGGTTGACGAAAATAAAGGCCCCAGAGGCATGGAATATTCGAACTAACGCATCATCAGTCGTTGTCGCGGTTATAGACTCTGGCGTCAATTACAATCATCAAGATATAATTGGTAATCTGTGGACGCGTAATTCAAGTGCTACGGCAACAAATTTCAAATATGGTATGAGAGCATATCAGGGCGTGATTTCAGGAAATCCAATGGATGATCAAGGGCATGGATCAAATTGCGCGGGAATCATTGGCGCGGTAGGCAATAACTCAATAGGAGTTTCCGGAGTAGCGTGGACGACAAAGATAATGGCTTGCAAGAACCTTTTTCTCACATCTGACGGAAGAGCCGGCGGATCGACCAGTGACATGATTCTGTGTATGGAGTGGGCACGGACTAATGGTGCTCACATTGTCAGTTTGAGTCAAGGTGGCGGCGACTATAGCTCAGCTGGATATCTTGCATTTTCTAGACTTCAAAGTGCAGGGATTATCGCTGTGTGCGCAGCTGGAAACGATGGGACAGATAATGATACGTATCCGCACTACCCTTCATCGTATTCACTTGCAAATATTGTTTCTGTAGCTGCAACTGATACGTCTGACACGCTTTGTACACGTGAGAAGAATGCATGGTCTGGGGGCAGTAATTATGGTGCTTCAACTGTGGATATAGCTGCTCCTGGCGACAATATTCTGTCGATATATCATACTTCTTCAACAGCGTATGCTTCAATGAGTGGAACTTCGCAGGCGACTCCATTTGTCGCAGGTGCGCTGGCGCTTCTGAAAGCTCAATATCCTTCTTACACGTATCTGCAATTGATTCAAAAGTTGTATGCGGGCGGTGATGCAGTTGCGGCACTTTCTGGGATGGTTTCGACTGGAAAGAGATTAAATGTGTATAAGGCACTCAGTGACGGACAACTTGTTTCGCCTGTTCCGTCTGCTTCGCGAGGAACGTATTCCGATCGGGTCAACGTAACGTGGTCTTCTGTTTCCGGTGCCACTTATTATCACGTTTATCGCGCCACTTCTTCTACAGGTACGAAGACAGCACTCGGTAGTTGGCAGACTGGAACTTCATACAACGACTATTCCGTAACTTCCGGGACGCCGTATTACTACTGGGTCTGCGCCGCATCGTCATCATCGGGCGCAAATCAGTCGGCTTATGGCTCTTATGCGACGGGCTACGCACAAGCTTCGACTGGCGACAGTTGGGATCCGGGCGACAACACGCCGTCGGGCGGCACAACGATTACGCCGACGACAAGCCGCTCGACGCATGGAGTTCATACCTTGGGAGGAACGGATACGAACGACTTCTTCAAGGTATCTCTTACGGCAAATAGACGATACATATTTGAGACAATCGGGACACATGACACCGTTGGTGAATTGTATGATTCGGTGTCCCTTTCAAAACGTGTTGCTTATAATGATGATATCAACTTAAGCACGAATAGAAACTTTAGGATAGAATACACACCTTCGATTTCTGGCACATATTACTTACGTGTGAGAAATATCAATACCCAAAGTACCGCATCCGGTTCATATTCGCTCGTTTATCAGTATATTTCAGCTGGAGACGCATGGGATTCTGGCGACGATACGCCATCGGGCGGTACGCTGATAACACCGACAACGTCTGTTCAGACGCATGGGCCGCATACACTCTCACCGACAGATATATACGACTTCTTCCGCATTTCGATGACGGCTGGGCGGACATACGTGTTTGAGTCGACGGGGACGTCGGATATGTATGGGGAATTATTCAATTCCACATCTACCAATGCGGCAAATCGAGTCGCCTACCATGATGACATCCGCTGGCCTGAACAGCAATCTGGCGATGCAAACTTCAAGTTGGAGTACACTCCCGTGACTTCGGGAACTTATTACTTGCGAGTGAGAGGAGCCGGAGCGAATTATCAGAAAGATGCGTCTTATTCGCTCAAGTATTCCTATTCGCTGCCTCCGGCTGTCACGGACATCGTGTTCAAGCAACACGACACTTGGCCTACGGCGCCTTTCTTCACAACGGCGAGTGATTCCATGGAGCCCCAAAGCACATTCACCACCAATGAGGTCGTTTGGGTCAGGTATCTTTGGGGTGAGGCGAATTGGAGCGCTGTGAGCGGACCAATCACGAACAGCATTCATGTTTACAATAAGGCGACGGGCGCGAAAATCATTCTCATTGCAACAGAATACATGTCCGGTGTTGTCGCGAACAATTCGATGCAAGGACGATGGCATTTCGACACTTCAAGACTAGTTCCTGGTGCTTACACTGCGGTCATGCATCTGAACGAGGACCATTTTGAGAACTACGGCGTGCAAGAATCGACATATACCAACAACGTCGTTTCGCTATCTTTCACCGTCGTCAATCCGCAGAAAACGTTAAATTCCATCGCCATATCAGGCAACTCGTCCATCGATTCCAAGGGAGTTGCGGATTATCGATGCGTAGGGACGTATTCTGACGGTTCTACCTCTGACGTGTCTCCAACATGGTCGATTACGTCCGGTTCTACGTATGCGTCCGTCAGCACAGAAGGTCGCGTGACGGCTGGAGAGACAACTGTTAATAGGACGATTACGCTTCAAGCCGTGTTTGGCGGAAAGACCGCGACCAAGACGATAACAATACGCGGCACGGGTGTAACGCCTGGTCCTGATCCCAAACCATTTGCCGATCCTGTTTCATATCCTAATGCCCCGATGGTTGTAGAGGGCGTTGTGTACATCAACAATGTCTTGGCGGCTGTGGGCGACCAGATTGCCGCCTATTCTGGGAACGAGGTACGAGGAGTGGCGCGTATCGTTGCGAACGGGCGCGTTACGATGGGTGTGAATATTGCCGAATCGGGTGAACGTATTTCGTTCAAGGTATGGGATGCCAGTGAGGGTGACAATGGAACCATATATAACTGTCTCCAGACGCTAGCGGGTACGAGCACCCCGCAAGGGACTTCGTCGTCGCCTGTCCGTTTCGACGCTGCGTCATCCGATCCATTTGGGCAGGTGACGCCTGAACCACTCGTTTCGCCGACGATTATCGAGGCATCCGTGTCGGTTGATGGGGAGCCGGCTTCGGCGGGTGATATTCTCGCTGTTTTTTCGGGGAACACCATTGTCGGCAAGGCACCAATTACGTATGCAAATGTGAATGGGCAAGCTTCGGCGACATGTCGAGTGGTGATGCGTTTCTCTGGGCACAAGACATTGACGTTCAAGCTTTGGGATGCGGACAAATCCGAGATACTCGACGCCTCGGCTTCGTTACAGGTCTCCGCAGGCGCGGTTACGGGAACATCCGCTTCCCCGTATGAAATCGCATTTAGTGCGAATGCACCGGTTCCCTGTCCGGTGACACTTGGTGTCGGGTGGAATCTTGTTTCGTTCAGCGCGTTGCCTGATGTACCCACGCCTGAAAATGTATTCCGCCCGGTCGCTGACCGCATAAGGTATGTGATTCCAGGCAATGCTTCTTCCATTTGGGCGCCAGGTGATACTGGGAACGAAATTGGACAGATTCAGATTGGCAAAGGGTACTGGGTTTACGCAAACAATTCAGCGGAATGGTCAGTAGAGGGATTAGCAAATCCCGACGCATCTATTTCGCTTTCCGCCGGCTGGAACTGCATTGGGTATACTTTACCTCGTGCAGGAAGGTATGAAGATGTACTGCGGACGGCATTGGCGTCAGGCAAGATCAGATATGTTTTAAATGCCCGTGGGCAGTTTGCCGGAACCGATTTTACTTCTCTTGCACCAGGCGTTGGGTATTGGGTGTATGCGAATTCCGCATATCAACTTGTTTTCGATCAGTCTGGTATGTCGACCTCGGTCGCTTCTATGCAGGTCATGTCGGCGATTGCCTCTGGGGGGAGTTCGTTTGAGCATCCATTTGGTGAAATCCATGTTGCCACTGAAACGCCTAAGGTGATAGATCGCCTGGAGGTGTCGCTTTTCGGGAAAACGCCTATGTTTGGTGATGTCGTTGCAGCCTATTTTCGTGGCTACGATGAAACGGCGAACACCGATACAAACTACTTGGTAGCCGTGCAAAGAATTGACTCTGAGGATGGCGTTTGCAGAATGTCGTTGAACCATGGCAATGGGTACTATTTCTTCCGGGTCTGGAATGCTGCAAGTGGGCTGGAGAGACCGGAAATATTTGATGGCTCAGGCGATTACCGAGTGGGCAATGCTACGCCTGTAGACTCATATTCTTTAGAAGTTACGGGTACTGCCCCATCTTATAATGTGACGTTCAATCTCGACGGCAAAGCGACGCGCACCGGCGGCGGCGCCCTGACGCAGACAGTTGCGTTTGGCGGCAATGCCGTCGATCCCGTGATAACTGCGAATCGTGGCTGGAGATTTGTCGATTGGGATTACAGCAAGCGTACGGATATTCGCAGCGCGATGACGATTACTGCCTTGTACGAGCAGACCGATGACCCCGTACCCGAAACCTATACTGTCACTTTCGATAGGAACGGCGGTACGGGCACGATGGCGGAGCAGACGTTCACGAATGGCGTGGCACAGGCGCTCCGCGCCAATACATTCACGCGCACAGGCTACACGTTCGCCGGATGGGCGACGAGCGCAAGCGGCGAGGTAGTGTATTCCAACGGCCAGAGTGTGACGCTCGCCGCAAACGCCACGCTCTACGCGAAGTGGACGGCGAATACCTACACCGTCACCTTCAACGCGAACGGCGGCACTGTCTCGCCGACGACACGACAAGTCGTAAGTGGAACTGCGGTCGGTGCCTTGCCAACTCCGTCACGGAGCAACTACACATTTGATGGTTGGTACACGGCGGCAAGCGATGGTACACGGATAACGGCCTCTACGGTTGTTACGGCAAGCGTGACATACTTTGCGCATTGGACGGCGATACCGGTCAATTATACGGTGACGTTTATCCCCAACGGCGGCACCGTTTCGCCGACTTCGCGACTGGTCGCAAGCGGGGCTGCCGTTGGAACATTGCCGACGCCGATACGGAGCGGGTATATGTTTGCGGGGTGGTGGACGGCATCAAGCGGTGGTACGCAGATAACTCCTACAACCATCGTGACGGCGAATGTCAGCTATTATGCACACTGGATTTCGGCTTCGTTTACCTTAGGAGGTGACGCGAACTGGTCGCAGCAAGCGGACGGCAGTTGGAAGAGTGGTACGATTACGGACAGCCAATCAACGTGGATCGAGACTACTGTGTCTGGGGAAGGAACAGTGTCGTTCACGTGGAAAGTGTCGAGCGAACACTTTTGCGACAAATTGAGTTTCTATGTGGATGGCCAGCAGAGGGACGCTATCAGTGGCACCGTTGACTGGAGTCAGAAATATGTCATAGTCACGGGCAGCGGTACGCACACACTCCGCTGGGTATATAGTAAAGACGGTTCTGTGAGCGGGGGCGATGACTGCGGTTGGATAAAAGATTATCAGTATTCTGATTCAATAGAGCCATCAATGCTTTCAGACCTTTATCCTTACACTCCGACAGGATGGAGCGGGCCGCTAGTGCTTTCCGCGTCGTCGCAGAACTCTACAAGTTCCACCGCAACCTCTTTCTCTCCCAACGATTCCATCTTCGCTAGTTTTGCTGTTGCAAATTCGGGTGCGGCGTTTGAGAATGATTTTGAATGGGCTTTATACGTCGATGAGTCATTGAGGACGACTGGCGCGAACTGGGGGCAGGGACTTTCATCAAATGGCTCATCTCGTTGGACAGCCATAGCTATTGGCCCGCTGTCGGTCGGTACGCATACTGTCAAGGTTGTATATGATTATACGGGACTTGTTGCGGAGTCGAATGAAGGCAACAATATCGTGACGAAGACCGTTACGGTATCTGGAACGGTCACACGTCCGTCTAATGATGATTTCGCAAATGCAACAGTCATCAGTGGCGCGGCGGGATCGACGGCGGGTTCGAATATTAATGCCACATATCAATCGGGCGAACCGTTGACAGACGTTAGGGCTAGTGCTACGAACACAATTTGGTGGACTTGGACCGCGCCCGCTTCTGGTTCTGTCCAGTTCAATACCATTGCCTCTGAAGTGTATGACACCGTGATGGGAATCTACACAGGGACTTCCGTCTCAGCGCTGACGAGGGTTGCCGCTAATGACGACTGTCGGGAATCGAGAGGTTATTCTCAAAGTTCTAATTCATTTACAGTCGTGTCCGGTACGAAGTACCACATAGCCGTATCTGGTGGTAGCTACCGTTATCAGGGTGGAATCCAGTTGAACTGGAGCATGCCGAATGTCCCGCTCTCTACCTATACGGTGACCTTCAACGCGAACGGGGGTACAGGGACGATGGCGGTGCAGACGTTCACGCAGGGCGTTGCGCAGGTACTACGCGCCAATGCGTTCACGCGCACGGGCTACACGTTCGCCGGATGGGCGACGAGCGCAAGCGGCGCGGTGGTTTACACGAACGGCCAGAGCGTGACTCTCACCGCAAACGCCACGCTCTACGCAAAGTGGACACCGAATACCTACGCCGTCACGTTCAACGCGAACGGCGGCACTGTCTCGCCGACGACCAAGACGGTTACGTTTGACGCCACATACGGCACGCTCCCGACGCCGACGCGGAACGGCTACACGTTTGACGGATGGTTCACGGCGGCTAGCGGCGGTACGCAGGTGACGGCATCCACGAAAGTCGCAATTACGTCCGCGCAGACGCTGTACGTACATTGGACGCCGCGCCAAGGCCCCGTGTCCGATCCCATGCCATATCCACTGTCGCCCGCGCAGGGACTAACCATCATCAATGGGGTTGTGACTGATTGGGATGGGACGGGACCCGTGGACATGATTATCCCCGATGGCGTGACGGCCATTGGCGAATATGTATTTCACCGTGCATGGTTTGAACGTGGGGTTCATGTTCGTTCCGTAAAGTTGCCAGATAGCTTGACGAGGCTAGGAGAGGGGGCGTTTGTCGGAAGCAATTTGGAAGCTATTGAGTTTGGTGCCGGACTGCAGGTAATTGAACATAGCGCGTTTGCGAACACGCGCTTATCCGGAAAGATTGTGCTGCCTACTATGGTGATGACTGTCGGGAAACAGGCATTCATGGGAACGAAGATACGGCATATATATCTACCCGCAAGCCTGTCCGTTCTCAGTCGTGCCGCATTTGAGGATTGTACATACTTGGTCGGCGTTCA
Source organism: uncultured bacterium (assembly GCA_902779865.1). Taxonomy (GTDB): domain Bacteria; phylum Verrucomicrobiota; class Kiritimatiellia; order RFP12; family UBA1067; genus RUG572. Next base: position 32,313 of record CACZDG010000018.1, on the reverse strand, counting down.
TTTCCTTGGCGATGCTCCGCGCCTTGACCTGAGCACCGATGATACGTTCGTCAGTCAAAGCACGTCAGTATTTGAAGGTTGTAATGCTTCCGCAATCGTCCATGTCGTAAATGGAACGGTTGGGTGGATGGGCTCCGCCACTGCGGATCTGCCGTATCGGTGGCCGTTGAACGACCCCAATTCGCTTGCCGTTCGTGGCGATGAATCACCTGTGCCTGGTGAAGACGTGTTCTCCGATTCATTTGCTAATGCAACAAGACTGGTTTCGTCAGCTGGCAGGCTGTTCGGCTCAAATGCAAATGCTACGCAGGAGGTTGGCGAGCCATTGGTCAAGTTTGCATCAACTGCTGCCAATACTGTATGGGTTGATTGGACTGCGCCTAAGGACGGCGTTATGATGTTTAGCACTGAGGGCTCTGATATCGACACTGTAATGGGGGTGTATGCGGGGGCATCACTCGGTAAACTTGCGGCGGTTGCGGAAAATGACGATTATGGGGCGTCCAATCTGTCTAGTGCATGTTGGTTCCGTGTAACCGGGGGACGGACATACCATATAGCCATTGCAGGATACAATGGCGAGACAGGTAGAATCGCGCTGCAGTGGTCGTATCTTTCCGGAGGAGTTATGGACACTGAGTTCTCCAAGGCTCAGGCAGTGAATGGTGCATTGTATGACACGTATGGTATTCTTGTGGGTACGGTACAGTTGAAAATAGGCAAGATCAATGTGCGAAAAGGTACCGTTAAGATTTCCGCCACTGTTACGCTTTTGGCTGATGGCAAAGTAAAGAAGATTACATCCAAGGCGGTTACATTTAACGTATATGACTTGCCGCGAGAGACGTTGGTGTTCAAGGCCCCCATTGGAAATATGACTCTTGAAGTGGCAGAGGGCGGTCTGTTCTCCTTGTCTAACGACATGTATGCAATGTCACAGGCAGCCATTGGCGGAACAATGTCTAACGAACACGTATTTTCGATGCTGGATTTTTCCGACTTCGACGTACCAGGGGAACTGCTTTCCGATTTGTTACCGTGGAACGAAACATTTGTTGCGGCACGAAGCAAGTGGCAATTCGCCAAGGCGGCCACGGTGAAGTGGGCGAAGCCGAAGAAGGGCGCGGAACCGCCGGAAATCTACGATGGGGAGTCTGACAAGGGACTCATAGTGGACGACACTAAGGGCAAGACCAATCTTTCTGGGCTAAAGCTCACATATACCGCGAAAACCGGACAGTTCAAGGGCTCGTTCAAGGCGTATGCGCTGGAGGAGGCGAATGGCAAGATGAAGTTGAAGAAGTACACCGTGAACGTCATTGGTTTCGTTGTGGACGGTAGGGGCATTGGCGAGGCGCGGTGCAAGAGGCCAGCTGGCGGCCCGTGGACAGTGACGGTGGAGTAGGCGTAGGGAACAAGTGACGACCATGAATATCGCGAATCTCATTTTTTGCAATTTTCACCTTGCACACCAAGGTGTCACTATGATATACTATTCGCCCTAACCCCAATAGGGTCAAGAGTTCGAGATACGGTCCGGCGGCCTCGCGAAGGCACTGGATGCGTCCGGCAGAAGGGCAAAAGAGCGTCCGCAGTGCCGGGAAGGCGCCGCGGGCGCTTCCGTTTCGGGTCTTGAGCTTGAGGGGTTGGACTGACCGGACACTCAATTCCGAGCCGGCCCGAGGGGCCGCGCAGGCAACGGCGAGACGCCGCCCAGCGATGTCGGAGTCGTGAAAGGTCAGGAAATCGAAACGAAAACTAGAAGAAAAGAGAACAAGAGATGCAACAGCAGAGAGTACGCATCCGCCTGCAGGCATACGATCACCGTGTGCTGGATAGGGCTGTCGGTGGAATCATCGACACGGCCCGCGGGACTGGTGCGCAGGTAGTGGGCCCAATCCCGCTGCCGACCCGCGTCGAGCGTTTCACGGTGAACCGCTCGCCGAACGTGGACAAGAAGAGCATGGATCAGTTCGAGATGCGGACGCACAAGCGTCTGCTCGACATCGTCAACCCCACGGCGAAGACGATCGACGAACTGAAGAAGCTGAACCTGCCTGCGGGCGTCGATATCACCATCAAGGTGTAAGGAGGGCGCAATGGAAGGTTTGATTGGAAAGAAGATTGGAATGACCCAGGTGTTCACCGATGACGGCAAGCGCGTGTGCGTGACCGTGATCGAGGTCGGCCCCTGCCCGGTCGTCCAGGTCAAGACGCTTGAAAAGGACGGCTACGTGGCCGCCCAGCTCGGTTTCGGCGAGCAGAAGGCCCGCCGCCTCACGAAGGCCGTTGCTGGCCATCAGGAGAAGACCGGCGGTCTGAAGGACAAGAAGGTGCGCCTCCTCAAGGAGTTTGCGCCGGACGCAGGCGAAGAGGTGAAGGTGGGCGACGTGCTCACGGTCGCCAACTTCGAGGGCGTCAAGTACGTGGACGTGACGGGCGTGACGAAGGGCCGGGGCTTTGCCGGCGTTCTCCGCCGTTACGGTTTCGCGGGCGGCAACATGACGCACGGCGGCCATTCGAAGCGCCGGACGGGCGGCCTCGCGGCGCGTGACCTCCCCGGCTGGATCGAGAAGGGCAAGAAGATGCCCGGCCACATGGGCGACGTGAACCGCACGGCGGTGAACCTCGAGGTGGTGCAGATCCGTCCCGAAGACAACGCTATTCTCGTCAAGGGTTCGATCCCCGGTGCCCGCAACGGCACGGTGTTCGTCCGCAAGTCCCTCAAGAACGCGGCTCTCGCGTTCAAGGCGAAGAAAGGGGCGAAGTAATCAATGAGCACGATTAAGCAGTACACGTCCGCCGGCGAGGCCGGCGCCGACATCGCGGTTGAAGACGCCGCGCTCGTCCTGGACAGGGGCGAACAGGCTCTCAAGGACGCGGTGGTGGCCATCCGCAACGCGATGCGCGCGGGCACGGCCTCCACGAAGGGCAAAGGCGAAGTCGCCGGCTCGAACAAGAAGCCCTGGAAGCAGAAGGGCACGGGCAACGCTCGCGCCGGTTTCCGCCAGAGCCCTGTGTGGCGCGGCGGCGGCGTGGCGCACGGCCCCAAGCCCCGCGACTTCGGCGTGAAGGTGAACAAGAAGGTGATGAAGCTCGCGTTCGCGCGCGCCGTCTCGGAGAAGATTCAGGCTGGCGACGTGCTGGTGGTGAGCGAGTTCGCCTTCGAGGCGCCCAAGACGAAACTGATGGCGGCGTTCCTCAAGAAGATCGGCGTTGACCGCAGCGCGCTCGTCGTGACGGCGGACATCAACGAGACGGTCGATCTCATGGTTCGCAACCTGCCGCGCGTCGATTCCGCCACGGCACAGGAAATCAACCCGTACGCGGTTCTCCTCTTCAGGAAGATCGTGTGCGACAAGGCCGGCTACGACGCCCTCATGGCCCGTGTGGCCGGGAAGGAGAACAAGTAATGGCCCGCGACATCATCAAGCGACTGATCCTGACCGAAAAGAGTTCCAGGCTCGGCGCTCTCAACCAGTATTTCCTTGAAGTGGACAAGGCGGCCACGAAGCCGGAGATCCGCAAGGCTGTGGAGACGCAGTTCGGCGTCCACGTGCTGGCGGTTCGCACGGTGAACATGAAGGGCGGCCTCCGCACGTTGCGCGGCACCCGCCGCCAGGTCACGGAATCCACTTGGAAGCGCGCGATCGTCGAGGTCAAGCCCGGCGAGCGCATCGAAATGGTGTAAGGAAGAGGAATCCGGATATGGCACTTAAAACGTTTAAAGCCCGTTCGCAGGGGATGCGCTTCCGCGTGGCCTCCACGTTCGAGGAGATCACCGAGAAGAAGCCGGTGAAGAGCCTGACGCGCGCCAAGCGGAAAACCGCCGGCCGCAACAACCAGGGCCGCATCACGACGCGCCACCACGGCGGCGGCGCGAAGCAGCGTTACCGCATCATCGACTTCCGCCGCGCCAAGGACGGCGTGGAGGCGACGGTGAAGGACATCGCGTACGACCCCAACCGCAGCGCGAACCTCGCGCTCCTTGAATACGCCGACGGCGTGAAGACCTACATCCTCGCGCCCGATGGTCTCAAGGTCGGCATGAAGCTGATGAGCGGCGCTAAGGCCGAAGCCACGGTGGGCAACTGCCTGCCGCTCGGGCTGATCCCGCTGGGCCTCATGGTCCACGCCGTCGAGCTCGTGGCTGGTCAGGGTGCGAAGATCGCCCGTTCCGCCGGAACCGAGGCGCAGGTCATGGCCCGCGACAAGGACACGGTCACGCTCAAGCTTTCCTCCGGGGAAGTGCGCATCTTCAGCGCGAAGTGCAAGGCCACGATTGGTTCCGTCGGCAACAAGGACTGGGACTCGATCAAGCTCGGCAAGGCCGGCCGCAAGCGCCATCTGGGTATTCGCCCGACGGTGCGCGGCGTCGCGATGAACCCTGTGGACCACCCGATGGGCGGCGGCGAAGGCCGTACGTCAGGCGGTACGAACCCGTGCTCGCCGTGGGGACAGCTTGCAAAGGGCGGCAAGACGCGCAAGCCCGGCAAGGCATCGAACAAAGTCATCGTCAAGCGGAGAAAGTAACACATGTCGCGTTCACTCAAGAAGGGGCCGTACGTGGAGGAATCCCTCCTCCGCAAGGTCCAGAAAATGACGGCCGCCGGCAAGAAGCAGCCGATCAAGACGTGGAGCCGCCGCTCGATGGTGCTCCCGGACTTCGTGGGATTGACGTTCGCCATCCACAACGGCAAGGTCCATCTCCCGATCAAAATCACCGAAAACATGGTCGGACACCGCCTCGGCGAGTTCGCGCCCACGCGTACGTTCAAGTCGCATGGCGCCCACGTCGAAAAGGCCGACAAGAGGTAAGGACTGAATCATGGAAGTGATAGCACTTACGCGTAATGCCCGCATGTCGGCGGCCAAGGGCCGTCCGCTTGCGCGCGAATGCCAGGGTCTGCCGGTCTCGGCCGCCCTGAAGGTAGTCGAATTCTCGCCGAAGAAAGCGGCGACGATTCTCAAGAACACGCTGCTGAGCGCAGTGGCGAACGCCAAGAACAACAAGGGGCTCGACGCCGACACGCTCACCGTCAAGCTCTGCGTGTTCGACGAGTCCGTGCGCATCCGCAGATTCTGGCCGACGGCGCGCGGCTCGGCACATCCGATCGCGCACCGCCTCTGCCACTGCAAGGTCGTCCTGACGGACGGCAAGGAGAGCAAGTAATATGGGACAGAAAGTCAACCCCACCGGGTTTCGCCTGCCAGTGAACCGCGCATGGCGCAGCCGCTGGTTCGCGCCGAAGAAGGCGTTCGCCGACTTCTTGGTCGAGGACCAGAAGATCCGCGCCGCCGTCAAGAAGCGCCTCGCCGAGGCCGCCATCTCGAAGGTGCTCATTGAGCGCTACGCCAACCGCGTGCGCGTGAGCCTCTTCAGCGCGCGCCCCGGAATCATCATCGGCAAGAAGGGCCAGGACGTGGACAACATCCGCATGGACCTCGAGAAGCTCACCAAGAAGGAAGTCTATCTCGAGATCAAGGAGGTGCGCGACGCAGACGCTGACGCGCAGCTCGTGGCGGAGTCCATCGCCCAGCAGCTTGAGCGCCGAATCGCCCTCAAGCGCGCCATGAAGCGCGCGCAGAAGGTTGCGATGGACATGGGAGTCGATGGAATCAAGATTCACGCGTCAGGCCGAATCAACGGCGCGGAAATCGCGCGCGTCGAATGGGGCCGCGAGGGCAAGGTGCCGCTGCACACGCTGCGCGCCAACATCGATTACGGGTTTGCGGAAGCCAACACCACGGCCGGCAAGATCGGCATCAAGGTGTGGATCTGCAAGAGAGAGGATTTCCAGCCGAACCGCCGTCCCGAAGGCCGCCGCGAGCGCGGTGAACGGGGTGAGCGCGGCGAGCGCAAGGAGCGGAGGTAAGTCATGCCGTTGATGCCCAAGAGAGTAAAGTTCAGGAAGCAGTCCAAAGGCAACCGCGGCGGCTGGGCCACCTCGGGCGCGGAGCTCGCTTACGGCGAGTTCGGCCTCAAGGCGACCACGCGCGGGTTCCTCACTGCGACCCAGATCGAAGCATGCCGCGTCGCGATCAACCGCGAAATGAAGCGCAAGGGCAAGCTTTGGATCCGCATGTTCCCGGACAAGCCGGTCACGCGCAAGCCTATCGAAGTGCGTATGGGCGGGGGCAAGGGCAACCCGGAATTCTGGGTCGCCGTGGTCCTTCCCGGCAAGGTGCTGTTCGAGGTTGGCGGCGTTTCCGAGGAAGTGGCGCGCGAGTGCCTCCGCCTCGCCGCGACCAAGATCGGCATCCACACGAAGTTCATCACGCGTGCAGGAGTGAAGATCTGATGAAGACTAACGAACTGAAGGAACTCGGCGCGGACGAACTCGCGGCCAAGATCCGCGAGGCCCGCAAGGCGCTCGCTGATGTCAAGCTGCGCCATGCGTCGAAGGTTGATGTAGAAAAGCCGGTCAGGATGCGCATGATGCGCCGCGAAATCGCGCGCATGATGACGGTCCAGGCCGCCGCGAACAAGGAGGCCAAGTAATTATGGCGAATGAAGTTAAACGCGGCGACCGCAAGGTCCGCAAGGGAAAGGTCGTCTCGAAGATGGGCGCGAAGAGCGTCGTCGTCCAGGTGACCTACCGCGAACGCCATCCCGTTTACGGGAAGGTCGTGGTCCGCTCGAAGAAGTACCATGCACACGACGAGGCCGACACCGCGAAGGTGGGCGACATCGTCACGATCATGGAAACGCGTCCGCTCAGCGCGACCAAGCGCTGGCGCATAATGACGCCGGAGGCGAAGTGACATGATTCAGGAACTTACAAACCTCGTCGTTGCGGACAACACGGGCGCGAAGCGCGCCATGTGCTTCCGCATTCTCAAGCAGCGCAAGGAGTACGCGCACCTCGGCGACGTGATCCGCGTGGCCATCAAAGAGGCGAGCCCCACGGGTTCGATCCGCAAGGGCCAGGTGGCCACGGCGGTGATCATCCGCACGGGCGCGCCGATCGTCCGCGAGGACGGCCAGCGGGTGCACTTCGACCAGAACGCATGCGTTCTCGTTGACTCCAAGCTCAACCCGATCGGTTCCCGCGTGTTCGGGCCCGTTCCGCGCGAGCTGCGTGAGAAGAACTACATGAAAATCCTGTCAATGGCCCCGGAAGTGGTCTAAGAGGAGCGCATCATGAGTATTGCACGTATTCGCAAGAACGACACCGTGATCGTTACTCACGGAAACGACGCCGGGCGCACCGGTGTCGTCCAGAAGGTGAACGCTAAGGACGGCACGGCGATCGTGACCGGAATCAACGTCCACAAAAAGGCCGTCCGCCGCACTGAGCGGACTCAGGGCGGTCTCGTCGAACGGGAGTTCCCGATCGCGCTCTGCAAGCTGATGCCCTATGACCCCGACGCGAAGAAGGGTTCGCGCGTGGCCACCGTCGAGAAGGACGGCAAGAAGGTGCGCAAGCTCAAGGCCTCCGGGAAGACCATCTGAGGAACTCGTCATGGCTAAGCTGAAAGAAGAATACACCTCACGCATCATCGGCGAGCTCGAGCAGAAGCTCGGCACGACGAACAGGATGCTCGTACCCCGCCTCCAGAAGGTCGTCGTGAACATGGGCTTCGGCATCGTCTCCAAGGACGAGCAGAAGGCCATCGTCGAAGACCTCCAGGCGATTACCGGCCAGAAGCCCCTCCTCTGCAAGGCGAAGAAGTCCATCTCGAACTTCAAGCTGCGCGAGGGCATGGTCATCGGCGCGAAGGTTACCCTGCGCGGCGACCGCATGTGGGATTTCACCGAACGTCTGATCAACGCGGCGCTGCCGCGCATCCGCGACTTCCGCGGCGTGCCCAACCGTGGCTTCGACGGCCGCGGCAACTACACGCTCGGTCTCAAGGAGCACGCGATTTTCCCCGAACTCGTCGAGGCTACGGGGCCCAATTGCGGCATGGACGTGACGTTCGTCACAAGTTCGAAGGACAACAAGGCCGCCAAGGAGCTGCTGACCGCGCTCGGCATGCCGTTTGCGGGGAGGAACTAATTCATGGCTAAGAAATGTCTTATGGAGAAGACCATCCGTCTCAAGGCGGAGAAGGCCAAGGACGCGAAGCGCGTCGCTGAGGGCAAGAAACCCCTCACGAAGGCGAACGTCCGCGCGTACAACCGCTGCAGGATCTGCGGCCGCCGCCATGCGTACATGCGCAAGTTCGGCGTGTGCCGTCTCTGCTTCCGCGAGCTCGCGGTGAACGGTCTCATCCCCGGCGTCACAAAGGCGTCCTGGTAAACTCGGAAAGGAACTGAAAAATGACAATCGATCCCATTTCCGACATGTTGGTCGCGATTCGCAACGGCCTCAAGGCCCGCCTCGTGCAGGTCTCGATGCCCGCGTCCAACATCAAGTCTGAAATCGCCAGGGTTATGAAGGCGTCCGGCTACATCGTCGATGCGTTCACCACCTCCGATTTCCCGAAGCAGCTCGTCATCACGCTGAAGTACTCGGATCGTGCCGAACCGGCCATCCGCGGCCTCGCGCGCCAGTCGAAGCCCGGCCTTCGCAGATTCGTCTCCTGCTCCGAGATCCCGTCCGTCCTCGACGGCATGGGTCTCGCGGTGCTCTCCACGTCCAAGGGCGTGATGAGCGGCGCGGAGGCGAAGAAGCAGCGGGTCGGCGGCGAGCTAATCTGCACCGTTTGGTAAGGAGTCCAGAACAATGTCTCGTATTGGAAAAGAACCAGTGGCCCTTCCGGCCGGCGTCACCGCGAAGGTGGACGGACAGAAGGTCACAGTCAAGGGCAAGCTCGGTGAGCTCGCCTATGTAATGCACGATGGCATCACGGCCAAGGTCGAAGAAGGCAAGATCGTAGTCGAACGCAAGGACGACACGCTCAAGAACTTCCACGGCCTCGCCCGTGCGCTCATCCACAACAACGTGGTGGGCGTGGACCAGGGTTACACCAAGCAGCTCGTCATTGAGGGTACCGGTTTCAAGGCCGTTATCCAGGGCAAGCAACTGGCGCTTTCGCTCGGCTTTGCGTCCCCGAAGATCTTTGACATCCCCGAAGGGCTGAAGGTCACCGTCGAGAACGACGGCCTCCAGGTCACCCTCACGGGAATCAGCAAGGAACTCGTGGGCGAGTCCGCCGCGCGCATCCGCAGCTTCTATCCCGCCGAACCCTACAAGGGCAAGGGCATCAAGTATCTCGGCGAGCACATTCGCCGTAAACAGGGCAAGAAGGTGGCCTAATCTGAAGGCTGCCTGAATCGGAGAAATCGAAAATGAGTTTCAACCGTAAAGACCAGCGCGTGAAGCGCCACTTGCGCCTCCGCCAGCGCGTGATCGGCTCAGTGGAGCGTCCGCGCATGTCGATCTGCGTCACGAACAAGCACATGTACGTGCAGTTCATCGACGATGCGGCCGGCAACACGCTCGCCCAGGCCTCCTCGCTTAAGGAGACCAAGGCGAACCTCGAAGTAGCAAAGAAGCTTGGAGCGGCGGCGGCTGAGGTCGCCAAGGCGAAGGGCATCACCCGCGTGGTCGTTGACCGCGGCGGCTTCAAGTTCACGGGCCGCGTGGCGGCCATCGTCGCGAGCGCCGTCGAGAACGGCCTCGTGATCAGCGACAAACCTGCCAAGGAGGCTGAATAATGGCTATGAACCGTGACAAGCGCCGCAGCGAATCCGGCGCGACCGACGACCTCGACGAGAAGGTCGTGTTCGTTAACCGCTGCGCCAAGACCGTCAAGGGCGGACGCCGCATGTCCTTCTCCGCCGTAATCGTCGTGGGCGACCACGAGGGCAAGGTCGGAGTCGGCTTCGGCAAGGCGAACGAGGTTTCGGACGCAATCCGCAAGGGTGGCGAGGCCGCCCGCAAGGCCATGACGCCCGTCACCCTCCGCGTCGAGAAGGACGCCCAGGGCCAGGTGGTCTGCGTGACCATTCCGCACGACGTTGCAGGCGACTGCGACGGCGGCCGCGTGATTCTCAAGCCGGCTCCCGCCGGTACGGGTCTCATCGTCGGCGGTGGTATGCGCCCTGTCCTCGAGGCTGTCGGAATCCGAGATGCCGTGGGCAAGTCCCTCGGCTCCAAGAACCGCCTCAACGTGGTGAAGGCCACAATGAACGCCCTCGCGCAGCTGCGCTCTGCGGCGGAGATCGAGGCGATTCGCGCGTAACAACAATCGTGGGAACCCCGGTTCCCCCGAATCCCTTCAAGAAGGAATTTTCATCATGGATCTTTCATCTCTTACAAATACCCCCGGTGCGCGCAAGCGCGCCAAGCGCGTGGGTCGTGGATGCGGCTCGGGCATGGGCAAGACCAGCTGCCGTGGTCAGAAGGGCCAGAACGCCCGCAAGGGCCACAAGCAGAAGCTCGGATTTGAAGGCGGCCAGATGCCGCTCATCCGTCGTCTGCCCAAGCGTGGTTTCAACAACGCCCGTTTCCGCACCGAGACGCTCGCCGTCAACGTGGAAACGCTTGAGAAGCTCTTCAACGCGGGTGACGAGATTACCCTCGCCGCTCTCGCCGCCAAGGGTTTCAAGAGCGCGAAGCGTCCGATCGTCAAGATTCTCGCGAAGGGTGAGCTCACCAAGAAGTTCACCGTGAAGGTTCCCTGCAGTGCAGCGGCCAAGGCCAAGATCGAAGCCGCCGGTGGCAGTGTTGCCTAATAGATGGCGTGTAGGCGGTCGTCTTCCATCCACGACCGCCTCCGCCTTTTGATTGTTTCCCCAAATACGGAGTTTGCGCTATGTCGATGTTCAAAGGTTTCTCTAATGCGTTCAGGATTCCCGAACTGCGGAAGAAAATCCTGATTACGCTCGGTTTGGTGGCAGTATGCCGCCTCGTTTCCCAGATTCCGACTCCGGGCGTGGACTGGCGTTCACTCCAGGCGGCGATTGAGGATATCCGTCAGGCGTCCGGCGGCGGTATGCTAGACTGGTTCGACGTCTTCACTGGTGGTGCACTTGGACAGTGCGCTATCGGCTTCCTCTCAATCTGGCCGTACATTTCGGCACAGATCGTGATTCAGCTGCTTTCCAGCGTGATTCCCTCGCTTGAGAAGCTTAAGAAGGAAGGGGAGAGCGGTCGCCAGCGCCTAGCGCAGATTACGCGTTACCTGACGATTGTCATTTGTATTGTTCAGTCTTGGACGATTGCCTCGCTTCTTCTGAACCCGCAGGCTCTTGGCATCAACACGCAGATCGTCGTCAGCGGCTCCGCGATGGGCTTCCGCCTGATGACCGTGATTGGCATGACCTCAGCCGCGTTGTTCGTGATGTGGCTCGCCGACCAGATTACCACCTTTGGCGTGGGTAACGGCGGTTCCCTTATCATCATGATTAACATCACCTCCCGTCTGCCGCACGCAATCTTCGCCGCATACGAGCGTTATTTCGGCGGCAGCGGCATGCAGACGGCGTCGCCGGTTGAGCTGGTGTTGCTTCTCCTCTTCGGTTTCGGCGTGGTTATGGGTACCGTGATGCTCGTGCAGGGCGTCCGCAAGGTGCCGATTCACGCGACGCGCCGCTCAATGGCCGTGGGCAACACATACGGCATGCAGCAGACGTTCATGCCGCTCCGTGTGAACTATACGGGCGTTATGCCGATCATCTTCGCCCAGCCTATTCTCCAGGTGCTCGGCTGGCTCTTCAAGAAGATGCCGTGGGATCCCTGCCAGTCGTTCGGTACGCAGTTGAGCGACATGGGTTCTGCCACGCATCTCATCATCTACGCGATCGTCATCATGTTCTTCTGCTTCTTCTGGGTCGCCACGCAGTTCAACGCTGTTGACATCTCGGAGAACTTGAAGAAGGACGGCTCCTACGTGCCCGGCATCCGTCCTGGCATGCAGACGGCCGAGTACCTCGACGCAGTGATGACGCGCATCACCCTTATCGGCGGCACGGGTCTCCTCATCGTCGCCCTTCTGCCTCAGGTTCTCAGCGGCGCCTTCAACATTCCGTGGGCGATTTCCAGCTTCTTCGGTGGTACTTCGTTGCTCATCATCGTTGGTGTGGCGCTTGATACGCTGCGCATCATGGAGTCGCACCTCCTCGTGCGTAAGTATGATGGTTTCCTTCGCCATGGTTCGCTTCGCGGACGTGGCGGCATGTAATGTTTACGGGGGTGAACATGACCATGAAACTTGCAGTGGCTGCGGCAATGACGGCGTTCGCGTGTGCGGCTGCCGTTGACAGCGACGAGGCGGCGGTTACCGTTGGTGGAGCGAAGCTGACGCGCAGCGAACTTGATGCGGATGTCAACCGTGTCATGGAGGCGCAGAAGGCGCAGATCCCGGAAGCGCACAGGGAAGAGGCGCGGAAGTTCTTCGGCCAGCGTATCGCGGACATGTTCATCACGAAGACGCTTGTCTTGGGCGAGGCGAAAAAAGCCGGAATCACGGTTTCTGACGACGAGTTCAAGGCTTACGTTGATGCAGCGCTGAAGTCGGCTGGTGGACGCCCTGGCGCACCCACTACGCTTGAAGAGCTCGTAGCCCATCACCCGTTTGGCCCTGAACGCGGACTTGCCGAGTTCAAGGCCAGTGCCGTAATCAAGAAGTTCGTCGAGCAGAAGATTGCTCCTAACGTGAAGGTTGATCCCGCAGCGCTCAAGAAGCAGTACGATGAGATCGTGTCCAACATCAGACAGCGCGCTTCGTCGTCCAAGCCCGAGCAGGTTCAGGCATCACATATCCTCGTCAAAACCGACAACGCGAAGACCGATGCCGTCGCAAAGAAGGAAATCGACGAACTTTACGCGCAGCTGAAGGAACTCAAGGGTGATGAACTCAAGACGAAGTTCGCTGAACTCGCCAAGGCGAAGTCCGACTGCCCCTCAAAGGCGAAGGGTGGAGACCTTGGTCCGTTTGGTCACGGACAGATGGTTCCAGAATTCGACAAGGCTGCATTTGAACTGGCCGAGGGCACTCTCTCCAAGCCGGTTAAGACGCAGTTCGGATGGCATCTCATCCTCACAACGAAGAAGATTCCCGGCATGACGTCAACTGCCGAGGAAATCGAACGTAAGGTCGAGGCGCAGAAGCCGAAACTTGCCGATGTTGAGAATTGGATGAAGGGACAGCAGGTTCAGCAGGCATTTCAGGCGTACGTGGACAAGCTTCGTTCCGAAGTGAAGATTTCCTCGCCGGCTTTCCCCGACCTCGAGAAACATCCCGCCCGATAAGGACGTGCAAGGGGGATGGTTTTGCAGAGACGTAAATTCATCTTGGCTGGGACGGCCGCAGTGGCCGCGCCGACGCTTTTAGGTGAACCAGCCGCTCCGCAGAAAGTTCGCATGGGCTTTATCGGCTTGGGAAACCGTGGAACGCAGCTTTTGCATTGGTTTCTCAATCAGCCTGACGTTGAGCCGGTTGCCGTATGCGACGTTTATGAACCGTTCCTTATGCGTGACAGGGATGCTTTCGATTCAAAGTTCGCTGACTTTGGTCTTGAGAGGAGTCTGCCCGTTTTCACAGGAAGCGACGGTTCTCTTCTTGATTCGGAGAAGAAACTTCAGGACGCCGTCAAAGCAGGCAAGTGCAAACGGTATTCCGATTACCGCCGCCTTCTTGAAGATCCCCATGTAGATGCCGTGTGCATCGCGACTCCCGACCACTGGCATGCGCTCATGACGATTGACGCCATCAAAGCCTGCAAGGACGTCTATTGCGAGAAGCCGCTTTCTGTATCGCTCGCCGAGGGAAGGGCGATGGTAAAAGCTCAGAAGGAGTCCAAACAGGTTGTCGGCGTAGGTCTCAACAGACGCGGCAGTGCGGCGTACCGAAAGCTGAAGGGCGAAATAGACGGCGGGAAGTACGGCGCGTTTCGCGTAGGGCGTGCTGCGCGGGTCTCGAACTTGTTCCCCAATGGCATTGGGAAGTGCCCGCCCTGTCAGCCGCCAAAGGGTCTGGACTGGGACAAATGGGTTGGTCCACGCGCATTCCGTCCATACCGCTACACCATTGCTCCTTACCTTTTCCGCTGGCATTCCGATTTCTCAAGCCAGATGGCGAATTGGGGCGTGCAATTGCTTGACGCGTTGCGCTGGATGATGGGAGAGGTCGCGCCAAGCGCCGTTACGGCTGTTGGCGGGCAATACTTCCTGGACCACGACGGGGATATTCCGGACACGATGGAAGTGACGTTCGAGTTTCCGGACAAGAAACTCATGCACTTCGCGATTTACGAAGGTGGCACGTCCCGTCCAATCCTTTCCCGCGAAATAGAGATACAGGGTTCTGATGGCGTGATATACGCCGATGAAAGCGGTTATTCAATCATTCCGCAGAAAACGCGCGAGTTCAAAAATCCGAAAGAGCCTCTGTTCAAGCCGGTGGAGCACACGCAGGATTTCGTGGATAGCACTTCCGTTATGGTGCGCGATTTCCTCGACCGCGTCAAAGATCGCGGAACACCGCTGTGTACTCTTGAGGACGGACACCGCTCCACCAGTTTCGCCCATCTTGCCAACATTGCGTTGCGTATGGGGCAGCGCCTTGAATGGAATCCAGCAACCGAACAGTTCACTAACTGCCCGAAGGCGAATGAACTGTTGTCCTATGCTTATCGCGACGGCTACAAGCTCGCGTAAGCTCTCTCTACTTCTTGAATTGCGACATGGCGTCCTGGAGGGCGGCGTTGTAGGCCGCGCGCTGGGCGTTCTCCATGTCTGTCATTTCAACGGCGGGCTGGTTGACCATGCGCGGGGCCGGATTGAACGACGGCGCGCGCTTGGCCGTGAAGCCGAACTGGTATATGATCACGAGTTCGCCGTGCGGCCCCGTGGCCTTGCCCGTGCCGACGGCGACGTAGCCGGTAGACTTGCCGGCGGCGTCCTTGCCCTCGAAGACGGGAAAGCGTCCCTTGCCGGGAAGGGCGGTGGCCGTCGCCGTACCTTTGGGTAGCGCCTTGAGCGCCTCTTCAGGCTTGGCGGGATTGAAGAGCAGTTTGCCTTCGGGATTGATTTTGGGCGCGGCTGGTGCGGCGGAAGCCTTGCCTTCAATGCGGTCGATGCGCCGCGCGGCGTCCGCAACGGCGTCGCAGACGGCGCGCGAGGTTATCGTGGCGGAGGTGAGGGCCTCGATCTTGCCGCCGTCCTTCGTGACCTTGACGCTGGCGGCGGGCTGGTCCTTGAAGCGCGCGATGAACGCGGGCGTGGAGAGGTTCGAGCCGAGGCCGGGCGTTTCGGCGGCGGCGAGCACTTGGTAGGAGATCACCGTGCGGTCGGGGTTGAGTCCCACCATGAGGCGGATGTTGCCGCCGTAGCCCTTGGCCGTGAGACCCGGCACCGCGTAGCCGGCGATCTGCGTCTTGGCGTCGTCCGCATAGCCGATGAACGCCGTGAGCGAGGCGTCAGCGGGGTCTTTGACGGGTTCGATGGCCTTGACGCTCGCGGGCAGGACGGCGCGCGCGGCGTTGTTCGCCTTCAGCGTGGCGAGGTTCGCGATGCGCTCCTTCGTGGCGTTGTTCACAATGGCCAGCACGGCCGCGCAGACGGCCGAGATGAGCGTAAGCGACAGGATGAGTTGGAGTATCTTTTTCACTTTTTGACCTTCCCGAAGGGTTTGGGCTGGGTGAAGCGGTTGATGAGCGGCGTGAGCGCGTTCATGATGAGGATCGAGAACGAGACGCCCTCAGGGTAGGCGCCCGTGGGCGCGGTGCGGATGAGCATCGTGATGAGTCCGCAGCCGCAGCCGAAGATCAGCTTGCCCTTGGCGGTGATGGGCGAGGTCACGTAGTCCGTGGCCATGAAGCACGCGCCGATCACGCAGCCGCCGGAGAGGACGTGTACGAGCGGCGGCACGCCGCCCTTGAACATCGCGTAGAGGAACACCGTGCCGATGAAGGTGACGGGGATGTGCCAGGTGATGACCTTGCGGTAGAGCAGGTAGGCGGCGCCGATCAGCAGGGCGAGCGCGGAGACTTCGCCGATGCAGCCGTTCACGTTGCCGATGAAGAGGTCCTTGATGAGCGCAGCCTGCGACCAGTCAAAGCCCTCCGCACCTTTCTTGATGAGGGCGAGGGGCGTGGCGGTGGTGGTGGCCTCGACGTTCCCGGCGCTGAGCGTCCATGCGGATCTCGTCCAGGTGGTCATCGGCCCCGTGAAGGAGATGAGCAGGAACGCGCGCGCGGCGAGGGCGGGGTTGAAGGGATTGTAGCCGAGGCCGCCGAACACCTGCTTCGCGACGCCGATCGCGAACACGCCGCCCACCGCGGCCATCCACACGGGGAGGTCAGGCGGCAGGTTGAGGGCGAGCAGCAGGCCGGTGACGACCGCGGAGAAGTCTCCGATCGTGTTGTTGCGCTTCATCGCGAGACGGCAGAGGCCCTCCGTGACGAGGCACGCGGCAATACACGTGCCCGTGAGGATGAGCGCGCGCAGGCCGAAGAAGTACACCCCGCAGCAGAGCGCCGGCAGAAGGGCGATGATCACGTCCAGCATGATCCGGCTCGTGGAAGCGTCCGCATGCGCATGCGGCGACGAGCTCAGGATGTAATGTTCCGATGTGTCTTTTGGTTTCATTGTTTTCTTTTCTTAGCCTTTGTCCTTTGGGTTTTAGATTCTGCGACAATGTAGTAACCGCCAGTTTTCTTCGCACCGCGAAACTCCACTTTACCGCGAAGGGAATGTTCAATGTGGAACTTGATGTTCCTGACAGAGAGGCCAGAAACGGTCGAAATTGTTTTCTTGCCGATACCGGGATTGGCTTTGATTGTTTCTAGCAATCGAATCGCGGTATCGGACATCTCTTCGGCATTCGGATTTATAGGACAGTCGGGGGGGGTTATAGGACAGTCGTGGGGGCTTATAGGACAGTCGGGGGGATTTACAGGACAATCGTGGGGATTTACAGGACAATCGGGCGGATTTATAGGACAGTCGGGGGAATTTATAGGACAGCTTACTGGTGCATCGACTGGTTTTATTGGTGCATGTTCTTGCCGATAGACTTTTGCGGTGAAGAAGTTCGCCTCGCTATCGGAAATGAATTCGACGTGTTTTGTTATCTCCGTTACGCGCTTGATGCCGGAGCCAAGTCCGCGATACGGTATCTCCTTTGTGGCGAATGTGAAGATGAGGGGATTCCTGGCAACCGACACTCCCGACTTAATCATTTCAATGGTTAGATGGTTTGGTAGTGCCCCTGGACTTATCAGTTCAACACGATCATCGAACACCATCACTCGCCATGGCGACGACATGAAGTAGTCGCGGTGGAGGAACATGTTCGCGACGAGTTCCTGCAACGCTTCTTCCGGGATTTCTGGTATTCCGATTGAGTTGAAACCCTGTCCGGCCTGCTCGTGCCGGAGGTTGCGCAGGATGAACTGCATCGTCGACCTGTACATGTCGCGGATTGTCCCGCGGAAATCCTCGCTGTCGCGGTAGTTTGAACCTGCCATGTCGTTACCGTAGTACGCAACGCACTTGACCACGTTGACAGGCGCGTACCGTTGCGGGTTCTTTCCGAAGAGGAGAAGCCCTGCGAGAGTCAACTGGTCGCCAGATGCAAAGCCCAGGTTGCGCAGCATGAGCGGGATGTCCACCTTGCCCGGCTCCAGAACGCTCTCTGCCGAAATCCCGTAGTTGCGTTCGAGAAACTCGCCAAAGTGGTAGAGATCGATGTCCTTGGCGCTTGTGCCGTAAACCGGCGTTTCGTCGGCGTAGAGCAGATGCGCCTTTTGCAGGATGCGCTGAAGTTCCTCGCGGGACGTGATGCGTCGTTTGTCAGGGCCGGACTTTGTCCAATAGCTGCCGCTTTTGTCGGAGTAGGGCTTTAACGCCCCCTCCGCTACGGTGACGCAGAGAATCTGCTTGCCGCGAATGGTGTGGTATTCCGTTTGCGGGTAGATTGCGGGGCGGATGTTGTCGTTCGCGGCGTTGCTAATGTCGTCGGTGAGGATTTTCTTGTCCTTGGTACCGAGTCCCACGACATTGCCGTCATCGTCAACGCCAAACAGAATGGAGCCGCCTGAGGCGTTAGAGAACGCCACGAGTTCGGCCGCGAGTTTGGCGATGCCTATCGGCCCGCGCTTGAACTGCGTCCGGCTATCCTCGCCCTGGGCGATTCGCTCTGTTATCTCCGCCTTGGTCATTCCTTGAGTTTACGCCCTTGTTATTTCGCAGCCGCTGCGGCGGCTTTGGCCTTGGCGGCGGCCGCGGCGGCGCGGATGGACGCCTTGGCGCGGCGGCAGTTCTGGGTGATGTCGCGGTAGGCGGGGCAGCCGAACGAGCAGGCGCCGCACTCGATGCAGTCCATCACGTCCATCTTCTGCGCGGCGGCGATGTCGTTCGACTCCACGGCGGAGCAGATGAACGCGGGGTTCAGCTGCATCGGACACGCCCGCACACAGCGTCCGCAGTTGATGCAGGCGTTCGAGGTGTACTGGAACACCTTCGCCGACGTGAAGAAGAGAAGCCCTGAGGTGGTCTTCGTGGTGGCGATTTCGAGATGGGGCACGTTGAAGCCCATCATCGGCCCGCCGCTGATCACCTTGCGCACGCCGTCCTTCTCGCCGCCGCAGAAGGCGACGAGGTCCGCGTAGCGCGTGCCGATGGGCGCAAGCACGTTCTTCGGCTCGACCACGCCGTCGCCGGAGACTGTCGTGACGCGCTCCGTGAGCGGAATGCCTTTCTCCACGGCGTCCGCGATCGCGGCGACGGTGCCGACGTTCTCGACGACGCACCCGACGGCGATCGGGAGCGCGCCTTCGGGGACGATACGCTTGACGGTGGCGTAGATCTGGTGTTTCTCGCTGCCCTGCGGGTAGAGGACCGGCAGGACGACGATTTCGACGTTGCCTTCAATGTCGGCGAACGCCTTTTCAAGGGCCTTGATGGCGTCCGGCTTGTTCGCCTCCACGGCGATGCGCACGGCGGGTCCGTTGAGGATCTTGCGCATGATCTCCACGCCCGCGCGGATGCGGTCCGCGCGCTCGAGCATCGTGCGGTAGTCGCTCGTGAGGTAGGGTTCGCACTCGGCGCCGTTCAGGATAAGGTATTCGCAGTGTTTGTCGGGCGGCGGGTTGAGCTTGACCGCCGAGGGAAACCCGGCGCCGCCCATGCCGCAGATACCGGAGTCGTTCACGCGGGCGAGCAAGTCCTCGCGGGTGGCGGATTTCCAGTCGAGCGGCGGCAGGAACGCCGGCGCGGCCGACTGGTCCTCGGACACGTCAAGGATCACCGCGTCGGCCCAGCCGCCGGCGGGGCCCATCCGCTGCTCGACGGCCGCGACCGTACCGGCGACGGGGGCGTGTACGGGCACGGAGATGAAGCCGTTGCGCTCGCCGATGAGCTGTCCCTTAACGACGGCGTCGCCTTTCTTGACGAGGCATTTCGCCGGCGCGCCGAGGTGCTGGCTCATGGAGACGACGAGCTGCTTCGGCAGGGGCATCGCCTCAATCGGCTTGGAGGCCGCGAGGTCCTTGTTGTACTGCGGGTGTACGCCGCCGTGGAACTTGAACGCTGACTGGACCGTCTTCATGGTTAGATTCCCGTTTCGAAGTGGGCGTCTTCGCGGATGCACTTGCGCGGACACTTGTCCGCGAGCGTTGCGTCCGTCGGCGGGTTCTCGTAGTTGACCTTCGCGAGGAACCCGTTGAACGTGAAGTGGTTGGCCTCCTTGCCGCCCGAGCTTTTCTCGCAGAGGTGGCAGCCGATGCAGCCGACGCCGCAGACCTTCGTGACCTCGGGCCCGCGGACGGGGTTGTTGCAGAGGACGTGGATGGTGGCGGATGCGGGGACGAGCTCGATGAGCTTGCGCGGGCACACGCTCACGCACTTGCCGCAGCCGATGCAGAGTCGCTTGTCCACGACCGCGAGGCCGTCGGTGATCGAGATCGCGTGCTTCGGGCACACGTTCGCGCATGCGCCGTAGCCGAGGCAGCCGAAGCGGCAGCCCTTGTCGCCGCCCGCCGTGGCGGCGGCGGCGGAACAGTCGCAGATGCCGTTGTAGTCGCCCACGCGGATCGCCTCCGAGCGCGTGCCGCAGCACTTGACGAGCGCGACGCGCTTTTCGGTGGCGGTTGCCGCGACGCCGAGGATCTTGGCGAGTTCCGCGTTCACGGCGTCGCCGCCGGGGGCGCACGCGCCGGGAGCGGCGGTGCCGGCCACGAGGGCGCGCGCGTAGTCGGCGCAGCCGGCGAAGCCGCAGCCGCCACAGTTCGCGCCGGGAAGGGCGGCCGTGGCGAGGCCGATGCGGGGATCTTCCTGCACGGCGAGGTATTTGTCCGCAATCGCCAGGGCGAGCGCCGCGAGGGCGCCGATGCCGGCGATGACGAGGATGGCTGTGATGATTGCTGTCATGGCTGCGTGTTAGTAGGGGAGTTTGACGAGGCCGTTGAAGCCCATGAAGGCGAGGGAGAGGAGACCGGCCGTGACGAGCGCCACGGCGATGCCGCGGAAGCAGCGGGGCGGGTCCGCCCACGCGAGCTTCTCGCGGAGTCCGGAGAAGATGACGAGCGCGAAGCCGAAGCCGAGCGCGGCCGCGAAGGAGAAGAGAACGGATTCGAGGAAGGGCGTCCCGTTCTTGCAGTTCAGCTCCGCGACGCCCAGCACCGCGCAGTTCGTGGTGATGAGCGGCAGGAAGATGCCGAGTGCGGCGTGGAGCGGCGGCACGAAGCGCTTCATCGCGATGTCGATGAACTGCACGAGCGACGCGATCACGAGGATGAACGCGAGCGTGTGGATGTAGCCGAGACCGCGCGGGTCGAGAAGCCAGTGGTCGAGACACCACGTGACGGCCGAGGCGACCGTCATGACGAACACGACCGCCCCAGACATGCCGAGAGCCGTCTCCGTCTTCTTCGACACGCCCAGGAACGGGCAGCATCCCAAAAAGCGGTTGAGAACGAAGTTGTTCACCAGAACCGCGCCGACGATTATAATTAGATAGCGCATGACGGGTTATAGTATATCATTCCCTTTTGCCGTCCGCAACACGGAAATGAATTTTCCAACGACTTCCCCTTGCGTTTAGGTCGTGGATTTGGCATAATAAATGCGTTGGACCTTTCAGACGCGCAGGTTTTTGTTTCTGCGAGTTCCGTCAAGCCGTGTGACTTGTCTCGAGAATGGCGCGAAAGACTGGTTCTGCAATTACCTCTAGGAGATAACGTAATGAAGATGATGACAATGGCGGCCGCAGCGTGTGCGGTTGCGATGACGGCTGGAGCCGCGCCGTACGCCGAGGCGGTGGACGAGGGCTTCGTTTCGCTGTTCAACGGCAAGGACCTAACCGGTTGGTGCGGTGCTACGCACCTGTACGGGGTCGAGACGATCAAGGAGAAGATGCGCGGGACTGGAAAGGAGAAGGAGTTTCAGGTGCTTGCCTGCTTCCCGGAGCGCAAGGCGAAGGGCAGGGGCGGCAACCTCTGCACGGAGAAGGAGTACCGCAACTTCATTCTCCGTTTCGAGTTCATGATGCCGGAGAACGGCAACAACGGCCTCGGCATCCGCATGTCGGACGTAAACAAGGATGCTGCCTACTACGCCATGTGCGAGCTGCAGCTCCTCGACGACGGCGGCAGCAGCTACTACGACGCCAAGGCGAAGAAGGACAAGCTCAAGCCCTACCAGTACACCGGTTCCGTTTACGGTGTTGTGCCGGTGCTGCGCGACAACGAGGGCAGGCAGGTCGGCGGCAAGGCCGGCATGTTCGCCAAGGGCGGCAGTTACCTGCATAAGGCGGGAATGTGGAACTTCGAGGAGGTCAAGGTGATTGGCAGCGAAATCGAAGTGTACCTCAATGGCATTCTCGTGACGAAGGCAGACGTCTCGAAGTTCAAGGGCAATGGCGACACCCCCGATCACAGGAAACATCCCGGCCTTCACAACATGAAGGGACGCATCGGCTGGCTCGGACACGGCAGCCACGTGCGTTGGCGCAACATCCGCATCAAGGAGCTTCCCGACGATGCCAAGATGGGCGAGGTGTGCCCGTGCCAGACGGAGAAGTGCCCCGAGGGTTTCACCACGTACTTCGCCGGCAAGGTCGAGGACCTCGCGAACTGGAAGGGCGTGACCACCGTTGAAAACTTTGACAATCCGAAGAAGCGCCAGGCTGCCACGCCCGAGAAGCGTGCTGCCATGCAGAAGATCGCCGATGCTGGCATGGCGGAACACTGGTCCGTCAGGAACGGCAACCTCTTCTTCGATGGTTTCAAGGGCGGCTACTCGCTCGCCACGAAGAAGGACTACAAGGATTTCGAGATGTGGGTTGACTGGCGCACGGTGTCCATCCAGGGCGACAGCGGACTCTACCTTCGCGGCTCGCCCCAGGTGCAGATCTGGGACGCGCACAACCAGTGGGGCATCGGCTCCGGTGGTCTTTACAACAACAAGAAGAACCCGGACAAGCCGCTCGCGATAGCCGACAAGCAGGTCGGCGACTGGAACCGCTTCTACATCAAGATGGTTGGCGAGCGCGTGACGGTGCGCCTGAACGGCGTCCTCGTTGTGGACAACACGGTGCTGGAGAACTATTGGGACCGCAAGCAGCCGATCTTCCCTTGCGAGCAGATCGAGCTCCAGTGCCACGGCGATCCGCTTGAGTTCCGCAACATCTTCATACGCGAACTTTAATTTCGTTTCTCGCATCATGAAGTGCAAGATTACGGAGTGCAAGGCAGCAGCTTCCACACTGCGCCTTGCACGTTTCGTTTTGTCCGCCGTCGCACTTGGAATGTGCGCAACAGCGTTTTCAGCAAAACCAGACGTAGGCAACGGCATTCCGGCGGAGGCGCGGCCCGATGTCGTACGCGCTGTGGAAGAGGCCGCGAGGCGTCCGCACCCAAGGTTGTTTGCGGACGCGCGTGGCTTCGCTGCGTTGAAGGCGCGTCTCGGCAAGGAGGAGCTTCTCACGGCAGGCGCGGAGTTCGTCCGCAGGACGGCGGACGCCTGCCTCGAAGCGAAGCCGTGTGAACGCATCAAGGAGGGTAAGCGCCTCCTCGGCGTGAGCCGCACCGCGCTCTACCGCATCAACACCCTCGCGCTCGCATACCGGATCTACGGCAACAAGGCGCACTTGGATCGCGCCATCGCCGAGCTGTGCGCCGTGTGTGCATTCTCGGACTGGAATCCTTCGCACTTTCTCGACGTGGGCGAAATGACGCTCGCCGTAGCGATCGGCTACGACTGGCTCTACAACGACATGCCGGAGGACTTGCGCAAGAAGATCGCCGCTGGACTCCGTCGTTGCGGACTCGATGCCTCGCGTCAGCCGTTGTGGTGGATTCGCGCGCACAACAACTGGGGGCAGGTGTGTCATGCGGGAATCCTCGCCGGTGCGCTCGCGCTCGCCGAGGAGAATCCCGCCGAGACGGCGTGCTTCGTCCAGCGCTGCATCGACAAGCTGCCAATCTCGATGAAGGCGCTCGCGCCGAACGGAAACTATCCCGAAGGTCCGGGCTACTGGAACTACGGAATTGAGTTCAACGTCGCCGCGATTGCACTACTGGAAGGAACGCTCGGCAGCGACTTCGGCCTCGCGTCCATGCTGGGGTTCGCCGAGACGGGCGCGTACCTCGACCTCGTAACCGGTCCGAGCGGCGAGGTGTTCAACTACGCGGACGGCGGGGCTGGACGCGGAACGTGCTACGCGACATGGTGGTTTGCGAAGCGCTTCAACCGCCCAGACATCCTCCCGTACTTCGAGCTCGGTGCCTACAGTCGCTACGTTGCTTTCCCTCGCCTTTACCGCGGCAACAGAATGTTCCCCCTCGCGCTCTTCTGGGTACAGGACGTTCCAGCGGGGTTGAAGCCGAAGGCGCCGCTTGTGTGGGACGCGCAGGGCCCCGTGCCGATCACGATACAGCGTTCAAGCTGGGACGACGAAAAGGCGATGTTCGTAGGTCTGAAGGGCGGGTCTCCGTCCGCTCCGCATGGGCACATGGACGGCGGGTCGTTCGTTCTCGAGAGCGGGAAGGTGCGTTGGGCGGTGGACATCGGCGCGGAACCGTACCATCGGATTGAGGCTATGGGAATGAACCTCTGGAGCGACGCGCAGAATTCAGATCGCTGGAAGCTCTTCCGCCTTGGAACCTGGAGCCACAACGTGCCGATGATTGACGGTTGCCAGCAGCGGGTCAAGGGAAGCGCGAAGGTGATGGAGGTGAAACGCGACGGTGCGGCGTCCGTGGTGACACTCGACCTATCATCGCTCTACACGAACGCGACGTCGGTCGTCCGCTGCGGCGAGATGGCGGCGTCCGGCCACAGCTACACGCTGCGCGACACGTTCGCAGGCGTGAGGCCAGGTGGTGCGATCCGCTGGGCGATGATGACGCGCGCAGAGCCGACCATCGAAGGGGACAAGGTGGTTCTCCGCCAGAACGGGAAATCCATCACGCTCGTCCAGTGCGGCGCGCAGAAGGGCGCGTGGGCCGTCGGCAACGGACAGGGGCCGAACAAATGGGACTCCCCAAACAAGGGGTGTCGCCAGCTGATGTTCACAGTCCCGGCGAACGCCAATGGCGCAGCTTCAATCGCCGTCAACTTTTCAGTCAATTAGATTGCAGTTTGGAGGTCGTAAAGTGACAACTAGAAGAGAGTTTATCGCCGCGCTTGGTGCGGCTTGTGCCGCACCTGCATTCGGACAGGAGAAAAGTGGCAAGGCAATCGCCGTGCAGCTCTACTCCATCGGTACGTACATCCATAAGAACGGACTCGACAAGGCCCTGGCTGAGGTCGCGAAGATCGGTTACAAGGCAGTCGAGTTCAACACGTGCTTCGGTAAAAGCGCGGCGGAGTTGAAGCGGACGCTCGCCGCGAACGGTCTCACCGTCTGCGGCGCACATGTCCACAAGCGCGACTTCGGTCCGGACCGCATCAAGGCGTCGTGCGAGTACCACCTTGGATTCGGCAACAACCTGCTTATCTGCGCCGGCGCGGGGAACTTCCCACGCAAGGGCGAGGACGTCGATGAGTTCATGAAGCGCCATGTTGAATACTACAACGTCGCCTCCGAGACGGCCGCGAAGTACGGTTGCAAGATCGGACTCCACAACCACACGCCGGAGTTCGACATCACGATGAAGGACGGCACGACCTATTTCGACTACTTCTTCTCGCACACGCGCAAGGAGGTCTGCATGGAGCAGGACGTCGGCTGGACCTCCTGCACTGGACGCGACCCCTGCGAGCAGTGGCGCAAGTATCCCCACCGCTCCATCACCATGCACGCAAAGGAGGACAACGGTCGCCGCAAGCGCATGGACACCTTCGACGGCATCCTCGGACATCCCCCGGTGAACGCCAAGGGCGTCGATTGGCCCAAGGTTTTTGCCGCCGCGGACGCCGACGGCGTGAAGTGGTGGATCGCCGAGTGCGAGGTCAGCCTCGACTCCCTCGTGCCGATTACCGAGTCGTTCAAGTTCCTCCAGCGCCTCGGCCGTTGCTGATCCGAACTTCGTTAAAAGTTACATTGATTACTCGCCTTGCAACGCCAGCGGAAAATGAGTGACTAGGGCGCGTGTTTCGGCAAGAGTGTGGATTTCATTGATTTTGCGGCGCAGTTCCGCCGCGCCGGGGACACCCTTGAAGTAGTGGAACAGGTGCCGGTGCAGCGTGGCGCACACGAATTCGTCCGGCGGCATTACGTGGTCTTCGGGGAAATTGCGCGAGAGCTGTCCTTGTAGGTCGAGCAGGTATTCGACGTGCCGTGTGAACAGTTCCTTGCGCGATGGCATTTCGTGACCTTTCAACCCTGCGAAGTGTGCGGGATTGGTGATGGCTGCGCGACCGAGCATCACGGCGTCAACGCCAGTTTCAAGCATTGCCTTGAGCGTGGCCTCGTTGTGGACGCCGCCGTTGCCGGTCACTGGGATGTGGGCACGTTGGACCAGTTCCGCCAACAGCTCCAGATGAGGTGTGCCGCCGTGCATCTGCGAGGTGAAGCGGGCGTGGAGCGTGATTCCCGCGCACCCGGCGGTTTCTGCGGCGTCAAGCAGCTCGAACATCGTTACGCGGTCAGGGGAAGGACCGGGGCGCGTCTTGAGAGTGACGGGAAGGTTCGTTTCGCGCTTTATGGCAACGAGCAGGTCGTGTACGAGCTGCGGCTGCGGGACGAGAGCCGCACCGTCGCCGCCCTGGCGGATGCGCGGCATGGGACATCCGGCGTTGAGGTCGATCGCGACGAAACGTCCGAGCGCCGTCGCCTCGCGTGCGGCGAAGGCGAGTTCGTCGGGGACATGTCCGAACAGCTGGCACGCCACTGGGCCTTCGCCCGGAAGCGTTTCGAAGAGATGTCGCGTACGGGACGATCCGTGCGCCAGCGCCGCCGCGCTGATCATTTCGGTGTACGTGAGGTCTGCGCCGAGTTCGGAGGCGAGCTTGCGGAACGCGGCGTTGGTAAAATCGGCGAGGGGGGCGAGGACTAGCTTCATTTGACGTCGAATGGCTCGCCGTCGTCCATGTAGGACAGCGTAAGCGGCTCCATGTTGTCGTTGGTGGCGCGCGGCAGGTATTTTACGCGCACGGCCTTGGAAGGGGTGCCGTCAGCCCGCCGCGCCACGATGCGGTGTCCCGAGGCCGTGAACGCCGCGACTTCCTTACCGTCGGAAAAACGCGTCCAGCCGAGCGGCTTGCCGCTGGCGTCGTAGGAATAGACGTCCTTCCAGTGCCGCGGCAGCGACACGACGGGATCGGAATAGACTTTCTTTTCGTTGGTGTAGTCGATCGAGGCGATCTGTCCGTCAGGGCGATATATGCGTGTTTCCTGCGGGACGGGGAAGAACGAAATGATCGATGGCGCACCCCACGACGAGGTTGCCGTTTTTGCGAAACAGGCCACGTCGATACGGTTGGTTATGTTTCGCCTGTCTATTAGTATCTTCGCGAATCCGCGTTCAGGCGTTGCCTCGTCCGCCTCGCCTGTGGCGATGATCTTTACTGCGGAGGCGTCGCCGTGTACCACGTGCCACGTGAACGTGGATGGTGCGTCCACGCCGTCCGCACGCGCGTTGAAAAGGAACGTGCGTTCGCCCTCGACGGCTCTCAGTACGAGGCAGATGGCGCTGGAGGTCGAATAGAGGACTTCCGAAATGGCGTCAGGGTAGTCTCGCACAGGAGCTGGATAGCGGATGGGGTTCTTGCGCGAGTTGATCAAGTTGAGCGACACCACGGGCGGAATCTGCTCGGGACGAAGCGCGTGGGCTGCTTCGACGAGGCGTTCGGTGTCGAGGGACGATCCGGCGAAGGCGGTTGGATGGGCCTTGGGTGAAAGGTAGTCCTCTTCAGTTTGAATACCTTTGCGCGTGCGGCGCAGGAGCCACTGCATGGTAGGGCCGACGAGGCGGCGGCGGACTATTTCATCCTTCACCGGGCGCCTGAACGACGCGGATGCAGCAAGCGCGGCGCGGAGCGGGCCTTGGTCTGTCCACGACGACCCCACGGTGATGAACTGGAAGGGGGCTGCGCCCGGAAATACGTCGCCGATGTCCTTCTTGCCGAAGTCCATGTGCGCCGGCATTATCCAGAACTGGTTGAGTCGGTAGAGTAGGTTCATTCGAACGGCGAGGCCTGAGTCGGTCATGGACGAACGTCCGAGCGAACGCCAGTACGGCCCTCCCTGCCGGGCGCGCGAAATGTTGCCGAACACGGCGCAGTCGGGATAGACCGTGTTTGGATGGTCCGTGTCGATGTGCGCGGCCTTGGCCCCCTGGCTTGCGATGACGTTTACGAGCCCGGGGAAGTCTCCGACTGCGAGCATGGAGTGTCCAGCGTCGCGGTTCACGTAGATGTCGCCCACGTTGCCGAGCGACGTCCCCTCGGATATCCACGCGGCCACGTACGGACGCTCCGGCGCGGTCGGCTTTGACTTGCCGAAGTTCGCGGCCTGTAGGGAAATTGCGCCGGCCGGTGCGCCGATCTTCATGCGCGCCTCGAAAACTCCGGCGTCGAAGTTCCATGCGAGGTTCTCCTCCTCCAGGATCAGCTTCCCGCCGGGACGCGCGATGGCGGTCTTCGGTTCGGGGCGGCCGCGCCCGGGTTTTCCCTTGAGCGAACGCGCTCTCTCGACGAGTTCGGCGAAGCGGGGCAGCGAACGCACGCGCTCGAAGTCCTTGTCGCGGGCGATTGCATCGGCGTTGTGGAATCCGAAGTCAATTGCCTTGGCGAGTTCGTTGAGAGCAACGCCGGGAGTGTCGCGTTGGGCGAGTGCGCAGGCGAGGTTGTAGTGCCACGTCGCGTCGCCTGGGATCACGCGCAGCGCCTTGCGGCAGATTTCCTCCATCTTCTCGGCATCGCCGAGCCGCAGGACGTCGAACAGCTGGCCGCGCAGCTGCGTATGCCGCTGCCATACATGCGGCATCTTCCATATCGGCAGAGGGACTTCCTCTTCCGCAACAGCCGCCATCGCCGCCAAAAGGGCGAAAACTAAAACCAATTTTCTCATGTGCCTTCTTCCATCTTGAAAACACGTGTATCATACCAAAAGGCGGCATGGAATGCAAGAATACAGACGTGAACAGATAGAAGACCGATGCCGATTCCTTGGATCAGTTGCCCAATCCGCAGAACGCCTTTAGAATACCAAACCCCGCAACCAAATCCCCCACATCCCCAAGGCCATTTGATGCCTTTGTTGACGTGCGCTACCGGCGGTCACGGCAGATCAGGCCGACGTTGCAAACCTCATGGTCAAGAACGGCTGCCATATGGGCGTCGCCGAGATCACGCGGGTTTGGAACGAAACGGCCTTCTACATCAAGGACGCCATGCAGGCCGGCGACACGCTCGCGTTCGACCTCGGCTTCGTGAAGTTCTTCCCCGCCATCGAAGGCACGTTCCCCAGCGCAGACGCGCCCTTTGACCCCGAGGTCAACAGGCTCTACGTGGCGGCGCAGCCGTCCGACGAGATCCGCACGGCGCTTGAAAAGGGAACGCCCACGCGCGCGGACGCGGACACCGGTGCAAAGCCGCGCATCATCAAGGTTACGTGGGGCGACATGAAACAGTCCAACGTCATCAAGAGCGGCGAACGCTTTGCCGTCATCGGCACCGCGCTCACGCTCGGCAGCGGCGACGAACATGCGGAGCTGAAGCTTCCGGGCGGCGGCGGCACCGTCGAAGTGGCACTTGAGGCTCAATCCTCAGCCGACGACGGAAGTCAGCGCATATTCGGACGCCTAACACAACCTGTTGACGCCTGCGAGGGCACGGTGCTCACGCTGTGGACGCACGGGCTGTCGCCGGATTCGGCGCTAACGCCAGCCCCATCCAACAAGCTCACCGTCCTTGCGGGGAGTGATCCCGGCCCCGTGCCATTGGCGCAGACGAGCGACGGCAAGTGCAAGATCATGTCCATGGACGACGAAGGCAGCCATACTGACTTCCTGTACGGCAGTGCGTGGAACGTGGCATCTACGGTGATCGTGCCGCTCCCGGTGGTGAGTGGGAAATCGCTCGTTGCTCTGTGAGCGTTGACGGCTCTGACTACACGCTCGCGGGCAACTTCGACGAGGACGGCACTCACGGCGAGATTTCGCCGCTTGGCGGTGATACACCCGCGAAAGGCACGTACCACGACATTGAGTTGTCGCTCGTCGCGTCTCGCGGCACCGAAAGCGAGACGCTCACGATCACGCTCCCGACGTTCATCGTGGAGTAAGTGCGGCGTAAGCAGGTGGGGCGGGGGAAACAACAAGCGTACAACAACAAGTTGTGCGGCTCGGCGAGGACGCCTCGCCCCACCTCCGGGCCGCTCGGCTGTGGGCGCGTGCTCTCCGACGCGCTCGTGAAGGACGTGACCCGCACCTTGCGCTACATCACAAGCCTTCGCGAAAAGAAGAACTGACCTGCCTGCAGGCGGCTTATGCTGGCTCCACGTGGACGATGGCGTCTTCAACGTCCAGCCCGGAGTTGATTATCGCCTCCTTGACCGCATGGCCGATGGCGTGTCCCTCGGCAACGGAGAGAGTCCCGTCAACTTGGATGTGCAGGTCAGCCTGGTACAACCCGCCGTACCTACGCGCGCGCGCCTTGTGTACGCCTCTCACGCCGGGCACTTTTTCCGCAACCGCCTTGACGTCCGCCGCCTTTACGCAAACGTCCGCGTCTGACAGTTCGAGAAGGGCGGGCTTTGCGAGTTTCCATGCAACGTGCAGCACGAATACGCCCACGGTGAGCGCGCCCACCGCGTCGAGCCACCAGAGGCTCGGGACAAGCCGTGCCGCTGCCACTGCCGCGGCTACGGGTATGGAGCTCATCGCGTCCGACCGATGGTGCCAAGCGTTGGCCTCCAGTGCTGGTGAACCGATCTTATTTGCGACGGCGCGCGTCCAGATGAACAGCCACTCCTTGAGCACGATGCCGGCAAGTGCGATGAAGAACGCCGCCGCGCCGGGCGGTTCGCGTCCGGCGCCGGCCATCAACGAGC
The DNA here is from genome assembly GCA_902779865.1 of uncultured bacterium. GTDB lineage: Bacteria > Verrucomicrobiota > Kiritimatiellia > RFP12 > UBA1067 > RUG572. Next base: position 1,977 of record CACZDG010000018.1, on the reverse strand, counting down.
GGACGGCGTCCGCGCCAAGTTCCAGTGCGACTACGGCGAGCGCGGCGGAAATGAACACGGTCACAAGCGCCTCGATCTTGCCGTGTCCGTAGGGATGGCCCTCGTCTGCCGGCGCCACCCAGTACCTCACGCCGAAGATCACGGCCAGGTCGGTAACGAGGTCGGACGCGGAATGCACGGCATCCGCCACGAGCGCACGCGACGAGAACACCACGCCACCGACGGCCTTCGCCACGGCAATGGCGATGTTCACCGCCATTCCCGCGTACGTCACCCGCCGCGTCCTCCGCACTTTCTCTGCCTCTGTCATCACACTTTTCATTATTTAAGAATCCGACTAATTATTCCAAATCGTCCTGTACAACGCCCTGCATAACGTACCCTGCACACTGAAAACATCCTTGCAATGAAACTTACCTCTGTAAAACGCTTTGCAAATAGTATATCATAAACAGACGAAACGGGTTCTTCAAAACCGCCGTTTCGGTAAAATGCAAATTCTGAAATCAACCCCTTGCGGTTTGGCCGCGTTTTTAGTAAACTATCTACTCACTTTTTGAAGACCAAAGGAGAACAAATGGCAGACAAGAAAGCGTTTCCGCTGGAAAAAGTGCGGAACTTCGGTATCATGGCGCACATCGACGGCGGCAAGACGACCACGTCGGAGCGTATCCTCTACTATTCCGGCAAGAACTACAAGATCGGCGAAGTACATGACGGCGCCGCTACGATGGACTTCATGGTCCAGGAGCAGGAGCGCGGCATCACGATCCAGTCCGCCGCCACGTGCGTGCAGTGGGGTGCCTATCGCCTGTCACTGATCGACACTCCCGGACACGTGGACTTCACGGCCGAGGTGGAGCGCTCGCTCCGCGTGCTCGACGGCGCGGTGGCCCTCTACTGCGCGGTGGGCGGCGTGCAGCCGCAGTCCGAGCAGGTGTGGCGCCAGTCCGAGAAGTACAAGGTGCCGAAGATCGCTTTCGTCAACAAGATGGACCGTATCGGCGCGAACTTCTACAGCGTGATGGACCAGATGAAGAACCAGCTCGGCGCGAACCCCGTGCCGGTGGTGCTTCCGATCGGCGCCGGCGAGACGTTCGACGGCATCATCGACCTCATCAAGATGAAGGCGATCCGCTACGACATGAAGAGCCTTGGTAAGAACATGACGGAGGAGGATATTCCCGCCGACATGGTCGAGAAGGCCAAGGAATACCGTCAGAAGATGGTCGAGAGCGCCGCCGAGCAGGACGACGCGCTCATGGAGAAGTTCTTCGCGGGCGAGGAGCTCACGGTGGACGAGATCAAGGGCGCACTCCGCAAGGGCTGCATGGCCCGCACGATCACACCGGCGTTCTGCGGTTCCGCGTTCAAGGACAAGGGCGTTCAGCAGCTCCTCGACGGCGTGTGCGACTACCTGCCGTCCCCGATTGACGCGGGCGCGGCCGTCTCCGCCGACGATCCCTCGCAGAAGCGCGAGCCGAGCGACAACGAGCCGTTCTGCGGCCTCGCGTTCAAGATCATGTCCGACAAGGCGATGGGTAAGATCACCTTCGTGCGTGTTTACTCCGGTACGCTCAAGCTCGGCGGCGAGCTGCTCGACTCCACGATCAACCAAGAGCAGCGCATCAAGCAGGAGGCGCTCGAAGAGGCGCACGCCGGCGACATCGTGGCGTGCGTGGGCCTCACGCAGACCCGCACGGGCGACACGCTCTGCGACCCCGAGCACCCGATCACCCTTGAATCCATCGACTTCCCGGCACCCGTGATCTCCGTCGCGGTGAAGCCGCAGTCGCGTCAGGACAACGAGAAGCTCGGCGCGGCGCTCCACGCGCTCGCGATGGAAGACCCGACCTTCGTCGTGACCTTCGACCAGGAAACCTCCGAGACGATCATCGCCGGCATGGGCGAGCTCTACCTCGAAGTCATCGTGGACCGCCTGAAGCGCGAGTTCAACGTCGCGTGCGACGTGGGCGC
>CACZDG010000017.1 GCA_902779865.1 uncultured bacterium | reverse complement strand
TGTCATCATTCCCCCTCTCTCTGCTTGACTCTTCTCTGCCTACTCCTCATTGCAGAAGTAACCACACCTAATCGGGTGCGTTTACTTCCGCAATCCACCTGCAGCGTTCGTTTCATCCAACACCGATAAGCCGAATTGTGGTATAATATGCGGCGAAAGGACACCAGAAATGGCATCATTGAAAGACATGCGGGGCAAGGCGAAGGAAGCCGGCCTCATGAAGCTCGACAAGCTGATTGCAACGCGTCAGCGCATACCGAACTGTGAAATTCCTATTCCGATCCCGGAACTTTGCGCCCGTTACGAGAAGCTCTACACTGGCGCGATCAACGACGTAATGCGCGAGTTAACGTTGCTTGATCAGAATCTCCCCAGTGACATCATGCCGCTTCGCGACGAGATGACCGTGTGCGGCGAGGCGTTCACCGTCAAGAGCGCCCCGAACGTTATGATCGAGGGCGAGATGACGTTTCGTGCGCAGATGCTCGATGAGTTCAAGCCCAACGGCGTTGTGGTGTGGGATACGTCGAGCGATGTTGAGGCGAGCCTATGGGGCGGCGTGATGACCGCCACCGCAATCACGAAGGGCATTCGCGGCGCGGTGATTGCGGGAGGCATCCGCGACACGAAGCAAATCCTTGAGCAGAACTTTCCTGTGTTCTACCGTTACCGCACCTCCAACGGTTCACTTGGCCGCTGCATGATCACGCACTACCAAGTGCCGATCAAGGTGGGTAAGGTCACTGTGCGTCCTGGCGACATCATCTTCGGTGATATCGACGGAGTCTTGTGCATTCCGCGCGAGATCGCCTACGACGTGTTGCTGCGCGCCGAGGGCATCGAGCGTAACGAGGTGGACATCTTCAGCTGGGTGCGACAGGGCGACACAATCAGCGAAATCATAGACAAAGGCGGATACTTCTGATGAAAAACAACTGCGTGTTCTGCGCCATCGCCGATGGCGAGATTCCTTGTTTCAAGGTGTACGAGGACGACCTTGTCCTTGCATACCTTGACATAAACCCCTTCACCGAGGGCCACACGCTCGTGATCCCCAAGGCTCACTACACGGGGCTTCTTGACACCCCACCAGACGTGTTGAAGGAGATCATCGTGCGCGTGCAGAAGGTGGCAGCACATTTGAAATCCGCTCTGCCCTGCGATGGTTTCAACGTCCTGCAGAACAATGGTGCCGCTGCGGGGCAGACAGTGCCGCACGTCCATTTTCACATCGTCCCGCGTTACGGCGAGGGCGGCGGAATCTCCTTCAAGAGCGGCGAGGGCAATATGGATGTCCTTAAGGTTCTCGCGGAACGCATCCGGATGTGACAGGCATGGATGCGCCGAACATACAGTACGAGACGCAGGATTTCAGCGAGATACTGCGCAAAGACAACCGCTTCGATCCGCGCGCCTACGACTTCATGTTGCAGGTGATCGGCGAGGCAAGCGAGTCCGCCAAGGGACACGTAACCGGACACGAGCTTCTCGACTGGTTCCGCGACTTTGCGCTCGACGCCTACGGTCCGCTTGCGTACACTGTGCTGACTGACTGGGGCGTCCACACCTGCGAAGACGTTGGCGACATCGTGTTCAACCTGTACAATGCAAAGCGCATCGGAAAGACTGATTCCGATTCCCCCGCCGACTTCATCGGGGGGTTCGACTTCCGCGAGGAGTTTCTCGGTCCTTACGAGGCGTAAGATGGCAGAAGGGTGCTTGGAGTGATGGAAATCATCGACGGCAGGAAGGTGAATACGGAAGTCGCGAAACGCGACTTCAAGTACTACATCTTCGACTGGGACGACAACATCCTGCACATGCCCACGCGCATCTACCTCGAAAAACTCAGCCGTGACGGCGTATGGCGTTCCGTTGCGGTGTCAACGAGCACTTACGCGCTTGTGCGCACGGACACCGCGCACTACCGTATGCCGCAGAACGGCGGACGTGCGGCGGCATTCCGCGATTTCCAGGATGCACCTGATGCCTGTTCGGACGATCTTGCGTTCATACGCGATACAAAGTCCGCATTAAACCGCATAGCATCGGGCGAGTCACCAGGACCGTCGTTCGAGACGCTCCGCAAGACGCTGCGGGAAGGGCGCATCTTCGCCATCGTCACGGCGCGCGGACACGCGGCCGAGACGATACGCGAGGCAGTGCGCCTCTTCATCGACCGAGTGCTCACGCAGGAAGAGCGCGACGAGATGCTAACCAATCTGCGCGGTTACCGCTACTGTTTCGACAAGGTTGACAAGTTCGGCACGGACGAGGAAGAGCTGGACTACTTCCTCTCGATGTGCCGATACCACGCCGTCACCAACCCCGACTTCCACGAACGCCTGGTTGGCGACAGCGACTTCGGCGTGCGCTTTGCAGAGGCGTCCGCCGATGAGCGGCCTGAACTAGCAAAGGAGTTTGCAATACGGGATTTCGTCGAGCATCTGTTCCGCACGCTACAGCGCACGAACGCGCTCGGTCATCAGGTTGCCGTCGGTTTCTCCGACGATGACGCCGGTAACGTCTCCGCCGTTTCTGACTACATCCGCAGCGAGCTTGCGCGTCGGTTTGGAGGGTTCAAGTTCGTGGTTTACGACACGAGCGACCCGTCGCTCACGAACGGGCGCAAGGTCACCGTCGCCGGACAGCTCAAGCTTCCCGGCTTCTGATTTCGCGTATAGACTCAAACGATAAGTCCGCGTATTTCCGGCTCAAGCGTGATGCCGAAACGCTCGCGCACATGAGAGGCCATGATGCGAGCAAGCGCGAGGATATCCGACGACGTGCATCCTTCGCCCGCCACAATTACGTTCGCGTGCTCTTGCCAGACGCTCGCACCGCCCACGCGCAGGGATTTGCATCCAGCCTCTTCAAGCAGTTTGCCGGCTGGCGTTTCCGGTGGATTCTTGAACACGCTGCCGCACGTGCGCGGCGGGAAGTGCTTGCGCCGAGCGAGGTAGTCCGCTGGACGTGCCCTTGGCGGCTCTTCTGCGGATGCTGGTTTGAGCGTGACGTCTGTGATGAGCCCCTGAATGTTTGACTTGCGGTAGGTGAAGCCGCATTCGGCGGCGGGGATACTGCGCGTGCTGCCGTCATCAAGTTCGACTTCGACGGAATCGATGTGGTTGCCGAAGGAATCGCCGAAGGCTCCGGCGTTCATCTTTGTCCATCCGCCGATGGTACCAGGAATGCCGGCCATGAAGGCGAGTTCAGGGTGGTCAGCAAGGAGCGTGGCACCTGGGCGAGAAGCGGGGCGGTCTGACGGGGCCTGCACGATTTCGATGTTTGTGGCGCAGTCGCTGAACCATGTGTTCGAGCCCATGCCCACGATTACGCGTTCGCCGCCGCCACATGTCTTTCCGCCTGTGCGGAAAAACGAGTGGGGCGCAAGCGGAGTCCAGCTGCGTTCAGCGAACGAGGTGTTCGCAATTTCGTCCTTTGCGCGTGGCACGAGGTTCACTATGTCACCCGCGCCGAGGAGCATTATGATGTCGCCGGGACGGGCCGTGAGGAAAAGATGACGCCAACCTTCATCCAGCGAACGGGCAAGCAGCGGAGTATCGGCGGAAGGGCGATGGGCGCGGAAGGCGGCGTAGAGGTCTGCAATGTCGCCGCCGAGGATTGGTTCTTCAAATGCGGGGTAAACAGGAGCGAGCACCACTTCGTCCGCTGTATCGAAAGCAGGCGGGAACTCGTCGCACAGCGCCTTCGTGCGCGAATAGCGGTGGGGCTGGAAAAGAACGCGGAGGCGTGTTGGACAGAGGGAACGCGCCATGTCGGTTGCGCACTTCAGTTCTGCTGGGTGATGGGCGTAGTCGGTATAAACGCGAACGCCGTTTGATTCCGCCACCATTTCAAAGCGCCTGTCGGGAAGGGCGGATACGGCGTCGGGAAGGGCGGCTGCGATTTGTTCGCGGGTGAAGCCGCGCGAGAGCGCCACGGCGATGGCGGCAAGGGCGTTGGCGACGTTGTGGCGTCCCAATACGGGGATGCTTGGCCAGTCGGCAGCGTTCACTTGTGCGTTGGGGGCAAAGCCGAATGTCACGATGTTCTCGGAATGCGCCTCCCGTACGAGCGCGAGGGCCTGCGGATGGTCGGCGCACACGATTACGGTACCGGTAGTCTGGCGTATGACCGTGCGGTAGCAGTTGAAGTAGTCTTCCTTGGAATTGAAGTGTTCGAGATGGTCGAAATCGACGGCGTTGAGTACAAGGGTATGCGGACGGTAGAGCGCAAGAGTGCCGTCGGACTCGTCTGCCTCAACTACGAGGGGACCAGTTCCAGTGCCTGCGACAGGTATTGTTCCAGTTTCTCCGCCGATGCACCAAGACGGGGCAGCACCGAGGTTGCGCAGGAGCCGTGTGGCGAACGTGGCCGTAGTGGTTTTGCCGTGTGTCCCGCACACGGCGACGCCGTCGGCTGCGTTGACGAGTGAGGCGAGGACTTCACCGCGGCTGCGCACTGTGATTCCTGCGGCGTGCGCGGCGGCGAGTTCGGGATTGTCTGGCGGAACGGCGGGAGTGACGATAAGTTCTTTTACGGCGGACGTGACGTGGGATGCGTCATGCCCGATTGCCACGGGGATTCCGTTTGCCTCCAGCCAGTGCGTACGGGGTGTGGAATAAAGGTCACAGCCGGAGACCGCACGGCCTTGGACTTTTAAAAGAAAGGCGACGCCAGCCATGCCGACGCCGCCTATTCCCAGAAAGTGGGTACCCGTCATGTGAGAACCGGGGTACCGCGCTTGACGAACTGGATGGCCATGCCGAACGGATCGCGGAGCATCACCATGTCGAAGCCGGGCTTGTGCACTGTTTCAAGCAGGGTTGCACCGGCTGCGACGAGGCGAGTGGCCTCGGCGTCAACGTCGTCCGAAAGGAACGCGATGTGCATCGAGAGCGGGTTCATGTTGGCCCAGTCGGGGACCGGCGCGTCCGGATTGTTGTAGAACTCAATGGCCATCTGGCCAGTGGAGTCAACGATGAACGCGGGGTGAACCTGCTTGAAGCCGAGGTTCGCGCACCACCAGTCCATGAGCTTCTGGGGCTCTGCGACGTTGTAACCGACGTGTTCGAGCTTCATGGCAATCAGCCCTCCGCTTCGAGAGCGGCGTCAACTTCGTCGGTCGTCTCCATGTTCGTGAAGACGTCCTGGACGTCCTCGAGGTCTTCGAGCATGTCAACGAACTTGTTGATAGCCTTGGCGACGGCGACGTCGCTCACGGGCGCGGTCATGTTCGGCACGAGGCCCACGGAGGAGTTCTCCTCGTCAACAGTGATGCCGGCGTTCTTGATGCCTTCCATGACGGTGGTGAAGTCGTTCGGCTGGCACTTGACGGTGAAGCCGCCATCTTCGGAGATGACGTCCTCTGCGCCCACGTCGAGCGCGACTTCCGTCACCTTGTCCTCGTCCACGCCGTCGGCCGCCGGAATCATGATCTGGCCCATGCGGTCGAAGAGGCGTCCGGCCGAGCCCTGCTTGGCGAATTCGGTGCCGTTCTTCTTGAACACGTTGCCGACTTCTGCGGCGGCGCGGTTCTTGTTGTCCGTCAACACGTTCACGACGATGGCGATGCCTCCCTTGATGCCTTCGTAGGTGGCGTCAACCAGCGCGGCGGACTCCAGTTCGCCCGTGCCTTTCTTGATGGCGCGATCGATGTTGTCGTTCGGCATCTGCGCTGCCTTCGCCTTTGCGATGAGGGTACGCAGGGTGGGATTAGTATTAGGATCGCCACCCTTCGCCTTCACGACGATGGTGATTTCCTTGCCGAGCTTCGAGAAGATCTTACCCTTCTTCGCGTCGGCTGCGCCTTTAGCGCGTTTAATTGTCGCCCAATGGCTATGACCTGACATGTTTTACTCCTTTTTTCTGAAATCGGATTTGTCAAGTTTACCAAAAAGCCGTCCGCATTGCAAGGATGACTTGCGATAATTAATTTTTTCGTTTTACCCATTGACCGCGCCGCTGGGTTTTGATACACTATTCGGCGTTCCTTTCACGGGCTATTAGCTCAGTTGGTTAGAGCGCTTCCTTGACATGGAAGAGGTCAGTAGTTCGAATCTACTATAGCCCACCATTCCTGTCGCGAATTGATTTCACATGAGAACGTTTATCATCGCGTGTTTGGTTGCGGGCGCGGCGTCAGCCGCGCTCGAATCGTCTATACATGGCCAAGTTGGGGAAACTGGCGGCGGCAAGGCAGTTGTCGATATTCGTGCAACTGGGATTTGGGCCGTTGACGGCGTAACGTCCATTATTGAGGCGAAGGCATCGAGTCCTGCGGGATGCGATATCTCCGGTCTGTACTGGTGCGTGTGCGATGTGTCTGGTGCCGTTGTGCAGGATTGGAAGCGTCCATTTTCACGAAACATGAGGTCCGCGCAGCTCAAGATGAGCCTGCGTGCGGGCGAGTACAGCCTTCGAGCGACGGACGGCACATGGTTCTACGGGAACGTGCCAGTGCGCGTGCTCCCGCGCGAAAACAAGTACGCCGTCGCAGAGTTGGAGGTGCGCGAGCCGCCAGTTCCTTCGCCGGAAAGCGGGGCGAAGCGGTTCTGGCGCGATATGTGGAGGGGTGAGTTTTCCCGCCCAGAGCCTCGGGTGAAGACGCTACGCCGCATCATTGCGCGTTTCTGCTCTGCATATCCAGACCGCGTCGGCGACATCGCGGACGTGATCGACCGCACTGCGGCGGACATGAAGCGCGTCGGCGAAAACGCGTTGGTGTGCCCTGCGGAGCTGAACGGCGTGCCCGACGCCATCAGCGCCTGGTACGCCAAGTTCGACGTCGAGGGGTTGAATGTGTTCCCGATGCTGGAAATCGGCGCGGACGCCGCCGATGGTTCGGCTCGGCGAGAACTCCAGCGGCGTATAGACAATATCATCGGCGTTGGCATGCGCCACGACTCGTTCGGCGGGATATGCATCAGGGTCGCGCGCAAGGAGATGCTCGACGCCAAGGAACGTCAGCGCCTGGGGCATGTGCTTTCCGAAAACCGTGCGCTGTGGGTGGTTGACGACGCGGATCTTGCCGACTTCACAAGTCCGCTGCGATCCGGCGATGCGGTTGCGCTTGCCGTGCGCGGCGAATTAGGGAACGCGGCGCGGACTGGCGCACGGGCTTCGTTCGTCCAGGCGTTCCGCGCGCTGCCGGTGGTGGAGTTCGCAGATGTCGCCGGTTTCGGCGGCGCGGTACGTGTGCGCCGTGCGGAGTACAATGGAACCAGCTGGTTTTACATATACAATCCGGGAAGAGCCCCCGTGCGCCTCAAGGTAGAGATGCCAGCGCGTGCGCGCGACATTGCCAGGGACGAGCGCGTAGGCGGCGTGTTCGGCGCGTCCGAGTGCGAACTCGTGCTGACGCCCGGGGAGTTCCGCGCGTATTCGGCGCCGGAGGGGGAAGTTCCGAGAAACTTGCTGCCATCAGCCGCGAAACCGTTCGCTGCAAAGTAGGAGAAGAGAATGAACGTTAAAATCCTTACCGCATCTGCGCTGCTTGCGCCTTTCATGATTGCGGCTGCGTCGCTGGAGGTTGTCTCTCCAAAGGACGGTGCGACCATGCCCACGCTCTCCGACGGACAGAAGGCGTATCTCGCCATGCCGCACAAGGAGCGAATTGCATACTTCGCCTCGAAGGCTTGTCGTAAGAAGATGGCTGCGCTTAGATGGTACCCAAAGCGGGTGAGGCTTGAGTGGAAGGGGGGAGCACCCGGCGCGTCGTACAGGGTTTCCGTGAAGCGGGTGCCTGATGGCAGGGAGTTCTTCGCGCACGAGGGCACGAACACGTTCGTCGAAGTTGAAAACCTTGAAATCGCACGCGACTACGAGTGGACTGTGAGCGCAGGCGAGGAGCGTCTGTGCTCGCACTTCTCGACGGAGGGTCAGGCACCAAGGCTCATGCACATACATGGCGTCCCGAACGCACGCGACCTCGGCGGGCGTATCGGCTTAGGCGGACGGCGCGTGCAGCAGGGTATGGTGTTCCGCACCACGGGTCTGAACGACAATGCCACGACGGTGCGCTACAAGCGCAGGGAACTTGAGAAGGCGGGTAAGATCACGCCGGAGATGCGGGCGAAGGAGAAGAAAATCAAGGACCACATTGCGAAGTACAAGGGGTATCTTGCGGACCCAGGCAAGTTTCCACGCAGCCACAGGGGGTGGCAGGCATGGTCTAAGCGGCATCCGTCGGCTACTGTGTCGGAATACTTCAAGATGCGCATTGAGGACGACAAGCGCCATCTGGAGAGGGTGTTCCATGTTGCCAAGAAACGCATTCCCGGCAAAAACCGTCTGGACGCTGCGACAAAGCGGTATCTCGGCGAAGTGCTCGGCATCAGGAGCGAAATTGACCTGCGCAGCGACAACGAGTGCTACGGCATGACGGGGTCTCCGATAGGACCGTCTGTCAAGTGGTTCCATTACTCCTCGTCGGCTTACGCCTCGATGCAGAAGGAACGTGGACGGGAGGCGTTTAAGAAGGTGTTCTCCGTGTTCCTCGACGAGAAGAACTATCCGATTGTGTTCCACTGCATATCTGGACAGGACCGCACCGGTTCCGTGGCGTTCATCCTGAACGGACTCCTTGGAGTGTCGGAGGAGGAGCTGTACCTTGACTGGGAGACGACGGGGTTCTGGAATCCGCACACGACATTCTGCCATGAAAGGTGCTTTGACCGTCTAGTTGACGGCTTCAACGAGAAGGTGAAAGGCGCGAACCTCCACGAGAAGATCGAGAACTACGTCCTTTCCCTTGGTTTCACCAAAGCGGACATCGAGAAGTTTCGCACTTTGATGCTCGAATAGTGCCCGATTTTCAATAGTGACTAAAAGCGGTGTTTATGGTATCATATCATCACTTGACATGAATAGAGGAATTATAATATGAAGAAGATTATTGGAACCGCGTGTGCCGTTGCATGTATGGCGGCTTGTGGATATGTTTCGCCTGAGTTCGTGGCGCTCGCGCCGAACGGAAGCGCGTACGTGACGGAGGCGACCGCAGCGCGCGTGGCGTGTGTCTCGGCGGATGGTAAGTTGCTGCGCCAGTGGCCAGTGGTGTCGAGCAAGACGCATAAGGCTGTCGATCCCACCGGCATCGCGTTCGGTGGCGGATTCGTGTATGTGACGAGCGGAGTGGCGGACGGCGAATTGCAGAAGTGCCGCGAGGACGGAACGTGCGCCGGCGTAGTTTCCGTTGGGCACAGCCCGTGTTCGCCAGTGGTTTCGGCTGATGGCAGCACTGCGTACGTCCTCAACCGCTTCGCTAACAAAGTGAGTGTCGTCGATACCGGGAAGATGTCCGTGGTGAAGACGGTTGATGTCCTGCGCGAGCCTTTTGCGGCGGCGCTCGGCGAGGGAGGCCGTTACCTCTTCGTCGCGAACATGCTGCCGTACTGCGCGGCCACGAACGACGTGGTGGCGGCATCGGTCAGCGTCATCGACACCAAGACATTCGCCGTGCGCCACGTTCTTCTTCCGAACGGCTCCACGGGCGTGCGCGGTCTCGCGGCGTCTCCCGACGGCAAGTCGATTTACGTGACCCACACGATGGGTCGTTATCAGCTGCCAACCACGCAGCTTGAGCGCGGGTGGATGAACACCGCCGCCTTGAGCGTGTTCGATGGTGCGACGGGGGCGTATGTGAACACCGTGCTTCTCGACGACGTGGACCGTGGCGGCGCGAATCCGTGGGGTGTCGCCGTCACTGCAGACGGGCGCACGCTCGTGGTCGCCCACGCCGGCACGTGCGAGCTTTCCATCATCGACCGTGCCGCGTTGCACGACCGCCTCGCCAAGGCGGCGAAGGGCGAAAGCGCGAGTGGAATCGTCAAGAGCGCGGAAGACGTGCCGAACGACCTTGCGTTCCTCGTCTCGATCCGCCGCCGCATGCTCGCTGGCGGCAACGGTCCGCGCGGCGTCGCGGTTATCGGGCGCACGGCAGTGACTGCGCTCTACTTCGAGGATGCGGTTTCGTTCCTTGACATCGACGACGCCTCCGCCAAGGCGCGTATGCTCGCCCTTGGTCCGAAGCAGGATCTTTCAAAGGACCGCGTGCGTCGCGGCGAAATGCTCTACAACGACGGCTCCATGTGCTTCCAGCAGTGGCAGAGCTGCGCGAGCTGCCATCCGGACGGACGCATCGACGGACTCAACTGGGACCTCCTTAACGACGGCATGGGCAACCCGAAGCAGACGAAGAGCGAAATCTACACGCAGTGGACGCCGCCCACGATGATCACCGGCATCCGCAAGGACATGCACACGTGCAACGCCGCAGGCCTTATCCACATCCAGTTCGTGACGCGTCCCGAGGAGGACGTCCATTGCTTCGACGCATACGTGAACCAGATGAAGCCCGTCCCCAGCCCGTACCTCGTCAACGGCAATCTCTCCGAACGTGCAAAGCGCGGCGAGGCGCTCTTCAAGTCGGCTAAGTGCGCGGACTGTCACACGCCGGATTCCAAGGGACCCAATGGAGAGCACCTTTGGACGGACTGCAAGCTGTACGACGTCGGCCTAGGAACTGCCACGGAGACAGGGCGCAAGTTCGACACGCCCACTCTCGTTGAGTGCTGGCGCACCGCTCCGTACCTCTACGACGGCCGTGCGCTTACGATGGAGGACGTCCTCACCACCTGCAATCCCGGCGATAAGCACGGCGTGACCTCCAACCTCACGCCTGAGCAGGTAAAGGACCTCGCCGAATACGTGCTCTCGTTGTAATGCGGCATGATGCTCCTTTTGATATAATATCCCCGCAATGACCATAGAGGACATAGTGAGAAGCCAAGAGTACCGCTCGGTGGTCGAAGATTACCGGGATACGTGCCTTTGGTTTGCAAATGATGTGTCCAATCCGAAGAACAGGCTTCAGCTGGAGCAGATACTGTCATCCATAGAGGCAAATGGCGACATGGCCGCGTTCAAGCGTGCTGGGAGGATCCGTCAATGGCTGTAACTGCGTTTCAGGCGGAAATACTCAAGCTTCTTGCGAAGAACCGCATTGCGAACGGAGAGACTTACGTCGCCGGTGGCCTCGCGTTGAACCATCAGCTGCACAGACCACGATTATCGTCCGACATAGACGTTTTCAACAACTCCTACGAGGCCATGACTGCGGCGGCGGACATGGATCGTGCGGCACTTCTGTCGGCGGGCTATACAGTGGTCGTGAAGCGCGACCGTGATTTCATAGTCGAGGTGACCGTTTCGTGCGGCAACGAGACTACGGACATACAGTGGGTGCAGGACAGCGCATATCGGTTCTTCCCGTTGATCGAGGACGACTTGCTTGGTCTTACGCTCCACCCGTTTGACCTTGCGACAAACAAACTTCTTGCCTTGTCCGGGCGTAGGGTGCCGCGGGATTGGATAGATACGATATCCTGTTCCGAGGAACTGCAGCCGCTCGGGCTTCTCGCATGGGCAGCCAACGGCAAGGATCTAGGGCTCACGCCTCTCTACATTCTTGATATGGCGGCGCGGACGCATTACGCCCAAAGTGAAATTGACATCGCCGTCAGGTCGGAGTTGCCGGTGGATGTGGCCGCGCTTTCGATGAAATGGCATGCAATGATAGAATCCGCACGCAAGATGGTTTCGTTGTTGCCTGCGGATGAAGTGGGCAAGGCGGTTTTGAACAAGGACGGGTCTTTGTTCAACGGAACGCCAGACCAGCTTGACCACGCAATTGCAACTGGCGACGTAGTATTCCACGAAGGGCGCATTTGCGGCGCATGGCCTCAGATTATCCGGTGAAAGACCCCCCCTACAAAAATGAGAATTACAAACATGAGCAATAACGCAAAAACGGGCAAAATGGCCAAGGTCGCATTGACCTTCATGTCAATGGTCGCGATAAGCGCGGCGGCGTTCGTGACACAGGCGAACGACGTGCGCGTGCTCGACCACGTCGTGCAGCAGGATGTTAAGTTGGGCGGGTTTTGGCGATCCGAATACCGCAAGCTCGCCGTCAAGTGGTTGCCGCACTGCATCCGCCAGATGGAGAAGGGCGGACGCGGCGAGGAGATGCTGAACCTCCGCGCCACCGCCGAGCTGAACGCGGGCAAGACGCCGAGCGTCAAGTTTAAGGGATGTCCGTGGAGCGACGCCTATCCATACAACACGGCGGAGTCCATCTGTCTCGCGCTTGAGATCGATCCTGGCAACGACACGGAGTGGAAGAAGTCGAACGAGTACCTGCGCGCGACGCTCGAGGAGTGGATACCGGTATTTCTCGCCGCGCAGGAACCGAGCGGCTACATCCATTCCTACCACGCGCTCCGCAAGGCCCCGCACTTCTCCAACGTCGCGCACCACGAGTTCTACGTGATGGGCTACTTCATCGAGATGGGCGTGGCGCACTTCCGCATGACTAGGGGGAAGGACCGCCGTCTCTTCGACGCGGCGATCCGATGCGCGGACCACCTCGACTCCGTGTTCGGCCCCGCGCCGAAGCGCACGTGGCCTAACGGACACCCCGGCATCGAATACGCGCTCTGCCGCCTTGCGGACGCCGTCAGCGCCGCCGACGGCCCCGGCAAGGGCGAGAAGTACGCCCGGCTGGCGCAGCATTTCGTCCGCACCCAGCACAAGGCCGCGGGCGGCAACGCCGGCTGGAAAGCCGCGTACTACCAGGCGGAGAGGCCGGCGGAGGAGATGACCGAGGCGACGGGACACGCCGTGCGTGCAACGTACTTCTACACCGCGATGGCGGCGCTAGGCAGCCGTCTCGACGACAAGCCGCTGGCGGCGGCGTCCGACCGCATCTTCGCGAACGCCATCGACCGCAAGGAGTACATCACCGGCGGCGTGGGCGCGAATCCGCACGGCGAGGCGTTCGGCCCCGACTACTGGCTGCCACTTAATGGCTACTGCGAGGCGTGTGCAGCGTGCGGCATGAGCTTCTGGTGTACGGAGCTGCGGACCGCTGGACGCGACATGCGCGTGGAGGACGTGCGCGAGAGACTGCTCTACAACATCGTCGTCGGGGCGATTTCCGACGACGGCGCGCGCTTCCTCTACCGCAATCCGCCGAACGGGAGCGAGCGCCACTATCCGTGGCACGTCTGCCCGTGCTGCATCGGCAACATCCCCCGCACGCTCCTCGCGCTTAAGGATACGCTGTATGCCTTCGCCCGCGACGGGAAGACGCTGTACGTTGACCAGTTCATGGACAGTGAAAGCGACGTGTCGCTCGGCGGCAAGACGTATCGCGTGAAGATGACGACGCGCTATCCCGACGCGGGACGGATCGATTTGTCGATTTCGCCCGCGCCCGATTTCAAGGTCGTCGTGCGCTTCCCCGACCGCGCAGAGTCGCCGTTGTACAAGGCCGTGCCGGAGGTGGAGCACGGGTATCGTGAGGTGGCGCCGATGGGTGGAGGCGACAGCAAGCGTACAACAGCAAGATACTCATGGACGCTTCCGATGCCGTATCAGGAGATTACGGCGGACGAGCGCGTGGAGGCTTGTCGCGGACGCAAGGCGTACCAGCGCGGCCCCACGGTCTATTCGTGGGAGGGTGCGTTCGGCGACATCTGCGTGCCGTTCCGCGACCGCCTTGAAAACGGTGGATTTTCTGCGGTGTGGAAAGGCGGTGGCACACTTGCTGGCGGTTTCGCGTTGCATACGTGGGATTCCACGGCCGAATACAAGGATATTGAAGTGACGGCTACGGATGGCACTGTGATTTGGAAGGGGTTACCTGATCCCGCTGCCTGTAAAAAGTTGAAGGGCGGGAAATGGAGCGTTGAGAACGGCGTGATCCGTCAGGGCAATCCCAAGTCCACAGCCACTGAACTCGCCTTCGGCGGCCCTCAGTGGCGTGACTGCACGGTGCGTTTCAAGGCGCGTCGTACTGGCGGGCGCGAAGGATTCATCTTCCACGTGCGCCACGAAGGAACCGGACGCACTATCATGGTGAACATCGGCGGATGGAACAACACGCAGCATGCGATTGAGGCGATGGGTTACACGTGCTATGCCAAGGAGGTCGTGACGTGTCCCGGAACTCTCGAAACGGGGCGTTGGTATGATGTGGAGATTGTCTGCAAGGGTGATGCCGTAGGCGTGAAGATGGACGGTAAGACGCTCTTTGAGCCAGTAGCCATACCTCCTGGCGATTTCAACTGATGTGAAAGACTTGGACGCACAATGCAAATCAGAACAACAGCAAGCCTCCGCCGCGTTGTCGTGACCGGCATGGGCACGGTATCTCCCCTTGGAAACGACGTGGATACGGCGTTCGCCCGACTCAAGACGTTTGAGAACTGCGTCATGCGTCTGCCGGAACTTGCAGGATACAAGGGACTCAACACGCAGCTCGCTTGCCGCACGTCGTTCACGCGCCCGGCCGAGTGGACGCGCAAGACCACGCGCACAATGGGCGAAGTGGCGATGTATGCGCTCGCTGCGACGGAACAGGCCGTGGCGCAGGCGGGGTTGACCGAAGAGATGCTGCAGAGCGGACGTACCGGCGTCGCATACGGATCGTGCTCTGGTTCGATTCCCCCGCTCCTTGATTTCGCCTCCATGATGAAGACCGGCGAAGTCGCGAACATCACGAGTGGCACGTACATAAAGTTAATGCCGCAGACGACCGCCTGCAATCTCTCCGTTTACTACAAGACGCACGGACGCCTGGTTCCCACCGGCACTGCCTGCACCAGTGGCTCGCTTGCGATTGGAAACGCCGCCGAGCTTATCCGGTGGGGTGTTCAGGATGTCATGATCGCGGGAGGGGCCGAGGAGTACAGCCCTACGCAGATAGCGGTGTTCGACACTCTCTATGCCACATCCGTCAAGAACGACGCACCTGCCACGACGCCCGCTCCGTATGACAAGGATCGCGACGGACTCGTAATTGGTGACGGTGCAGCCACGTTTGTGCTGGAGGAATACGAACACGCCAAGGCGCGTGGCGCGACGATTCTTGCTGAAGTAGTTGGTTTCGCCGAGACTACTGACGGTACCCACGTGACGAACCCGAACGCCGAGACGATGGCATACGCGCTCACGGGCGCACTGCGAGATGCCGGCATCGACGCATCCGCAGTGGGATACGTTAGCGGACACGGAACAGCTACGAAGGCCGGCGACGTTGCGGAGACGTCCGCCACGCGCGCAGCGTTCGGACGGGCGGTGCCAATATCGTCGCTCAAGAGCTACACCGGCCATACCCTTGGCGCGTGCGGTGCGCTCGAGGCGGCGATGACGGTGAAATCTCTCCAGACTGGCTGGTACCATCCCACGCTCAACTTGCACAACGTCGATCCCGCATGCGCCGAACTCGACTACATTGCCGGGGAAGGGCGGATGATGGATGTCGAATACGCGATGTCGAACAACTTTGCCTTTGGCGGAGTGAACACGTCGCTCATTCTGCGCCGTGTGTAGGCTTCTAACAGCTCTTTCGCTCGCGTTCGCCGCCGGATGCACCACAATCCATGACCGGCTTGTCGCCGCGAACGACGTGAAATCGCTCGCGCAGGCAGTGGCTGATTACTACGTCAAGGACGGCGGTGACGACACTTGTGCCGTCGGCGTCGTGTGCGGCGATGCAGGCGAACCGGTTTTCGCGAGCGCGGGCGGGGTGGACGAACACAGCCTCTACCGCATTGCGTCCCTCTCCAAGATGTTCCTCTACCCCGTGCTCCTGAAGCTGCACGGCGACGGACGTATCGATCTTGATCGCCCCGTGACCGCATACTCGAAACTCAAACTTCCGCCGGAATGCACTCGTATCACGCTGCGCGACCTTCTGGAGAACAAGAGCGGACTTCCCCGCGAGTTCCTCACGCCGTGGAATCCCGTGGACATGTTCACGGCGTTCAAATGTGGATTCATTGGCAGCCACATCTACGGGGACTTCGACGGACGTGAAGACTTTCAGCGCGAGATATGGCGTTCGTGCTGGCGTGCGGCGATGCGCGAGGGTGGGAACGTGTATTCCAACGTGGGCTTCGGGCTCCTCGGCATGGCCATTGAGGATGCGCTCGGACGCGATTTGGAGGCGATAGTCTCCGAGGAGCTTACGAAACCGCGCCACCTTGTGGACACAACGTATTTTCCGTGCGGAGACCAGACCAACCGTCTCACGCGTGCTTGTGCGGGACATCTCCCGTGGCTCGTGCGGCGCCGCCACGAAGTACCGGATCACAGGCTTGGCGACGCGCTGCGGGCGACGGGCGGGATGTTCTCGTCCGTCCACGACTGCGTGACGTTCTTCCGTTCGTGTTGGCCGATGGTCGATGCCTACATGAAAGACCGTCCTCTTGAAACATATCCCGACGGCGCCGTTTACGGACTGTTGCGCGTACATGTGTTGCGAAGCGGAAGGCGTATAGTATATCGCGCAGGCATGATCTACGGTGGAGCTTCATTCACCGCCTACGATCCGTCCACCCGTGTCCTGGTAGTGGTACTGCGCAATGTCACCAGCTGGCCGGACAAACGCGGTTTCGAGGTGATGGAACGTCTTGATGAACTTTTTAGAAACGAAAAAATGTGATATACTTGGAGACGCCATGAAAAACAAGAAGATGCAGTTTCGTGTAGCGTTGGCAATCGCAGCCGGCGCAGTCTTTGGCGTACAGGGCGCGAGCGTCCCGTCGCTTGAAACATTCATCTCGCACCGCGGCGAGTCGGTGGACGCGCCCGAGAACACGCTCCCCGCATATAAGACGGCCGTCTCGCGCGGCTTCGGCTTCGAGTGCGACATCTACCTATCGAAGGACGGGCGCGTGTTCACGTTCCACGACAGGACGCTCACGCGCACCTCCGGCGGCGTGAACACCAACAATTGCAACGACGCGACGTGGGATGAGGTCTCGAAACTCGACGTCGGCAACTGGGGCAAGTGGAAGGGGTCGAAGTTCGCGGGGACGCGTCCAGCGCTTCTAGAGGAAGTGCTGGAGCTGACGCGCGACGGGCGCTGGCTGTACATCGACGTGAAGTCGAAGACCGCCGACATCGTTCCATACGTCAAGGCGATTTTCGAGAAACAGACGAAGGCGAACCCGAAGAACACCCTCTTCCTCTGTGGCTCCGTGGAGTGCGGCAAGGCGTTCAAGAAGCTGATGCCGGAGTACAAGGTGCTTTCATGCCTGAACTGCAACAAGAGCTGGAAGAAAGACGCAAAGCCCGAACTGGTGGAGAACATCATCGCCGTCACGAAGGAGATGGGCGCGGACGGAGTTGACTTGCGCTTCATCAGGAATGTGACTACGGCGAAATACATGAAGGCCATCACGGATGCCGGACTGGAACTGCACGTGTGGACCATCGACGAGCTCGACGACGCCGTTGAGGCGTTCAAGCGCGGTGCACAGACCGTCACGACGAACTGCGCGAAGAAACTGCTGGACGAATACATGGCAGGGAAAGCCAAGCCCGATGGCAAGAACACGTGCAAATGAAAGCCGATATATCCGTCATCATCCCCACCTTCAACCGCGCTACGATGGTGTGCGACTGCGTGGCGAGCGTGTTGGTGCAGGAGAACGTTGCGCTTGAGGTTGTCGTAGTGGACGACTGTTCGCCAGACGATACGAAAGCACGGATAGAAGAACGCTTTGGTTGCGATTCCCGAGTTAGGTACATCCGTAACGAAAAGAATTCGTTCCAGGCTGTGTCGCGAAACAATGGCGCAAAGATAGCGCACGGAGAATTCTTGCTGTTTCTCGATGACGACAACCTTCTTGGTGTGAATGCGCTTGTGGCGCTTGTCGATGAGTTCAGGAAAAATCCGAAACTTGGTTTTGCTGCGCCTATGGCCGTACATAAGCGCCTAGGTAAGAACAATTTAATCTGGTCGCTTGGTAGTGACTTCAACCGATGGACATCCCAACCAAAGGACAACTGTCCTAACTTGCCATTGGAGAATCTGCCTACGGAACCGAAGACCTATCCGACTTCGTATTATCCCAATGGATTCATGGTTCCAAGGACAGTATATGACGCGGTTGGCGGATTCGATGAGACTTACGAACAGATATTCGAGGAGTCTGACTTCGGCTGGAAGATTCGCGAGGCGGGTTATGAAGCTATTATATCGACTGTTGCCCGCACTGACCATCTTGGCTTCCTTGAACCAGGCTGTGTGCCTGAATTGCGACAACTTGGGATTGAAAAGCCGTATAGAACCTATTGCTTCGCACGTAATCGCCTTCGTTTCGCCCGAAAACACTTTTCATTTCTTCAAGTCCTTTCGGTGATGTTTGTTTTCGCGCCTCTATCTGCAGCCTACTACGGCCTTGTAGCGCTCCGTAACCATCGTCCCGACATTGCATGGGCGTATTTAAAGGGAACGATTCGAGGGATTCTTGCTTTGAGATAGAAGCCATTCTGTCTTAGGATGCAGTTGCAAAACCGGGTAGAGCGGTCGTCTCGCAACCGCCGCAGACGGCACGTGGTACCGTCCCTACCATGTGTACGTGAGGTTTTGCAACTACCTCTATAAGTGCAACTATCTCTATAAGTGAGTATTCAGGATTTCTTGCCGATATCGCTTTTATCACTTATAACATGGCGATTTGGCATCTACGCCGTAACCTCACTCAAAACACCCCCTACCCTAAGATGTGTCTAGGGTGGGGGTAGTCAATTGCTAGGGTGGGGGTAGGTAGTTGCTAGGGTGGGGGTAGGCAGTTGCTAGGGTAGGGGTAGGCAGTTGCCAGGGTAGGGGGTGGCAATGCCGAACTCCTTGATCAACCGTCTGAGAACGGCTTCGTTGCCTTGGAGATGTACCGTTGGGCATGACAGAATGTGGAAAATAAGGCATAATCATTCATCATATTGAAACTAACATCACAAAACAGACCTCTCTTTACTAGGCTCGGCAAAAGACCTTCCTAACTGGCTTTTATCGTCCATGAGTTACAGATGCCGTGTTTCAACCATTCAGCACCATAATATCGCGCATCAATCCAACTGCTTGAAAAACATAACTTACAATCTTTGATATGGAACATTTGTCAATTATCGCTCACAAGTCATCTACCTCTCCAAGTTTTGATGTTTTATTGGTGCTTTATATGTTCTGCATGTTCTACATGGACAATCAAAGAGAGGTTTTGTAACTGGTTCTTAGTGAGTCTGCCTCTAGTGTTCAATGACATACGCCGATAAGATTAGTTGTTGCGATTCTATGTTGCTGGGATGCGTCAGATTTTGGTATAATTCAACCATCTTTTAACGAAGAAAGGAATCGTATGAAGAAGATCATTGCTATCGCGTGTGTTGCCGCTGGAACTTTGTTTGCGGATACGACGCCGGTTATGGTGTCGCTTGTAACGCCGGTTCAGGTGCCTTCGCGCCAGTATGACGTGACGGGGCTGCGCCTCTCGCTCATCTACGGTGAATGCCAGGAGTTCACGGGACTCGACATCGGCGTAATCGGCAACGCGCGCAGGGATTTCACCGGGCTTGCAGTAGGTGGAATCAACGTCGCCGCCGAGCGGTTGTATGGCGCACAGGTGGGCCTGGTTAACTGGAACGGCAATGCCGATACGTCGTGGTTGCGCCGTTCGGTCGGAGCGCAGTTGGGCCTCCTTAACTATGCCGAGTCTTTCTGTGGACTTCAGGACGGCTTCGTGAACATCTCCGGCGCGAGCTTCACGGGATTGCAGTCGAGTTTCGTGAACTATGCGCACGACGTGTACGGCATGCAGTGCGGCTACTACATTGTATTTGGCGTGAACGTGGCCGGAGGCGCGGTGAGCGGTTGCCAGATTGGTCTGGTGAATTACGCGGACAGGATGGAGCGCGGTTGTCAGATCGGCATCGTCAACATAATCTCCCAGAACGGATGGCTGCCTGTGTGTCCCATTCTTAACGGTTCATTCTGACATGCAGTCGCTGCGTTAGATTGTTGGCGCGCCGATGTTTTTATAGGCGGAACTGCGGAAAATTTGATATACTTGTTTCCGATGACAAGGCGCACTGTCCCTCCGTCCGTTCGCAGGACGGCAGTGTGCCCAAGAAAGAGAAATGGAAAGTATATGAAATCCAGCAGACGTGACTTCATCCGCAGCGCGACCGCCACGAGTGCGGCTCTTGCGTTTCCCACAATTATCCCCGCTTCCGTGTTGGGCGCGAACGCGCCGAGCAACACGCTCAACGTGGCGCAGATCGGCTGCGGTCGCATCGGGTGCACGATGGATGCGCCCGGGTTCATGCGCGCGAAGGGCGCGCGGATCGTCGCGGCGTGTGACCTCGACTCCCGCCGCCTCGTGGGGATGCAGCAGCTCGTGGCCCGTCATTACAAGACCTCCGCCGACTCCATCGTGGGCGCGCGCGACTTCCACGACCTCATCTCCCGTTCGGACATCGACATCGTCTCGATCTCCACGCCCGACCACTGGCACGCGCAGATCGCGATCGAGGCCGCGTTCGCCGGCAAGCACGTCTACATGCAGAAGCCCGCCTCGCTCACGATCCGCGAGGGGCGTCTCTTCTCCGCCTCGGTCACGGAGGCTAACCGCAAGTTCCTGCTCGGCTCGCAGCAGCGTTCGTCCAGCCAGTTCCAGAAGGCGTGCGCGTTCGTGCGCGAGGGGCGTCTCGGCAAGATCAAGGCCATCGAAGTGGGCCTTCCCGGCGACCCCGGCGGCGGCAACACGAAGGAGATGCCGGTGCCGCAGTGTCTTGACTACGACTTCTGGCTCGGCTCCACGCCGAAGGTCTATTACACCGAAGACCGCGTGCACAGCCAGAACGCCGACCTCAGGAAGGCGGTCAACTCGCGTCCGGGCTGGCTCCGCTGCGAGCAGTTCGGCGCGGGCATGATCACGGGTTGGGGGTCGCACCACCTCGACATCGTCCACTGGGCGATGGGCTGGGAAGGCATGGGCGCGAAGTACATTGAGGGCAAGGGCAAGTTCCACACGGGCGGGCTCTGGGACGTCCACGGCGAGTACGACATCACGCTCACGTATCCCGACGGAACGCCGGTGCGCGTGTGGGACAAGTTCCCGAACGGCGTGCGGTTCATCGGCGAGAAGGGCTGGATTTTCGTGAGCCGCGGCGCGGCGAAGATGACGGCGAGCGATCCCGTCTCGCCCGGCCGTCCGCTCAAGGCGCTCGACGCGAGCGACCCCGCGCTCATCGCCGGCAATCCGTCGGTGGTGCTCTACCCGCACATGCGCATCGGCTCGAGGCCGCACCACCAGAACCTCATCGACGCCATCAAGGGCAACTACGAGAGCCTCGTGCCGGCGGAGACCGCGCACCGTTCCTGCACCGCGTGCCTCCTTTCGTGGATCGGCATGAAGCTCGGCCGCAAGCTCGAGTGGGACTGGAAGAAGGAGCAGTTCGTGAACGACGTGGAGGCGAACGCGATGCTCGAGCGCGAAGAGCGTGCCCCCTACGGTGCGAAGCGCGCGTACATGCGCCTGTCGAAGAAAACTATGGCGTGAAGCGCAGACCGGCACGGAAACGCTTTTGCGTTTCCGTGCCGAGTTTTCACTTGCCGCGAAATGAAAATAGCCCCTTCACCTTTGTTTACAGTGGTGATGTTTGGCATTTCACGGTTGTCCGTGTATTTCTTAGGGTAATCTAAAATTGGGGGAAATGGTCGGAGCGGAGGGATTTGAACCCTCGGCCTTTTGGTCCCGAACCAAACGCGCTACCAGACTGCGCTACGCTCCGAGCGGAAAAACGGTCAATAGTATATACTTTTTCCGCGCAAAAGTCAACGGTCAAACTTACGTAAAAGTTCGGCGTTGGAAGTGAACGTCATTACGGGACGTCCGCGGGGGCTGACGTATGGCATTCGCGTACGCGCAAGTTCCTCGACTAGCTGCGTGGCGGCTTCAGGCTCAAGTTGCAGGGAAGCACGGGAATAGGAACGCGCCACGCTCTTGGCAATCAACTCGTCGCGCCAGCGTGTACCGCCGCGCTGCGCTCCGGCCTCGGCGATGTCCGAGGCGATGGACGCCAATAGCTCAGGAACGGGGTAGCCGTCAAGCAGCGACGGCACTGAATCGACTTTCCACGTGTCGCGGCCGAACTCCTCAACGGCGAAACCTATGGCTTGCAGTTCCTTCAGGAAATTCCTTATGCGGGCGGATTCTGTCGGCGGGAGCGTAACGGTCTCCGGGATCAACAGCGGCTGCGTCAGCGCCTCGTGCGCGTCAATCAGTTTCTCGTATGCAATGCGCTCGCGTGCGGCGCGTGGGTTAAGGGTCACGAGTCCCGCATCGGTTTCAAGTAGCACCCATCCGGACGCTGTCTGTGCGAGGAACTTGAACCATCTCCAGGGACCAGCTGCGGTTTGGAGAGGTGGATCATCGGTTGGAATTGGTGCAGCAGGGCTTTCCGTTTCTGGAGGTGTTTCCGTTTCGGGAGGGTCGCATTTCAGTGCGACCGTTGGCGCTGGCGGAATAGGATGAGGAAGCGAAGGTTGGAAGGGAACGGCGAAGGGCTGTGGCGCGGAAGCTGGCGATTGCGATTCTGGCATGGGTAGATCGCTTTTCAACACGACCGGATTTTCGCCCCGCTGCGGCGCGAACGCGGCGAGTATAGCGTCGCGCACGTCGGCAGAGCGGCGGAAACGCACCTCGCGCTTCGCGGGGTGAACGTTGACGTCCACCTGCTCCGGCGGAAGGTCGATGAAAAGTACGAGTGCCGGGCGGGCGTCGGTGCGCTGTCTGGGATAGGCTTCGCGGAGGGCGTAGGTGATGGATGCGGCGGTGGCCGGGCGGCCGTTCACGAATACGAACTGGTCGCGGCGCAACGAGGAGTCGTGATCTGGACGCTCTGCATAGCCGTGTACGCGAACGCCGTTGACGTCGGACGCTATTGGCACGAGCGATTCCGCAAAGGATGCGCCGAATAGATCGCGAACGCGCTCCTCAAGCGTTGCGCCGGGCGGGAAACGGTAGATTTCGCGTCCGTCGAGGTTCAGCGAGAACCCGACGTCCGGATGGGCGAGCGCGTGGACGGTGAAAGCGGCGCGGACGTGTCCTTCCTCGGTGACGAACGCCCGCAGGAACTTACGCCTTGCGGGGACGTTGCAGAAAAGGTCACGCACCTCGATGCACGTGCCAGGGGGTGCGCCGCAGTCCTTGACCTCTGCAAGTATACCTGCGTTTACGACGAGGCGGGTTCCTTCTTCGGCATCTTCCCTGCGGGTGGTAAGCGTGAAGCGCGAGACGGACGCGATGGACGGTATGGCCTCGCCGCGGAATCCAAGCGTGGCGATGCGTTCGATGTCGTCCACGTCGCGGATCTTCGACGTAGCGTGGCGTTCAAGCGAAAGGAGGGCGTCTTCGCGGTTCATGCCACATCCGTTGTCGCGCACGGAAACGAGGTTGCGTCCGCCGGCGGTGACGGTCACCTCGATGCGAGTTGCGCCGGCGTCGAGAGCGTTTTCAAGGAGTTCCTTGAGGACGGACGCAGGACGTTCGACAACCTCGCCTGCGGCGATCTTGTTCGCCACGTGGTTAGGCAGGAGTCTGATATGTCCGTCCGGCGGCATGGTCCTATCTGTCGAGCGTTAGCTGGCGACGGATGAACGTGGGGATGTCGAGGTCTTCGTCGTTCCACATCGTCGCGTCAGAGTGACGGAAGCGGTCCGTACGCGCAAGGGCTCGCTCGCCGGCGCGGTCGCGCGCAACGTGGCGTACCGTCCCCGGCATCGTCTTTTTCGTGGCGGTTGCGCTTTCGTTGAATATCAGCACGACGACGGTGAGCCGTCCGGAGAACGTGGCTTCGTCGTTTACGGTACCGAGTTCAAGCGTGGCGCCGAGGCCAAAGGCGGCAGAAAGACCGCTCGCGACAGTACCGACTTCGGAAAGCAGGAGGTCGTCGCCGGCGAGTACGCCTACTAGGAGAGTGCGCACGTGGGCGGAGTTGGCGTCCTGTTTGAGAAGCGGGCTTTCGGAAAGCGAGGCGAGGATGTCTTCCGCTCTGTTGGGGCCCATCGCGGTGGCGGTGGCAAACTGGGCGCGTCCACAGCCGGAGAGGATTGTGCGCAGGCGTTCTGGATCAAATCTTATGTAGCCTGGTTTTTCGAGGACGCGCCAGAGAAGAGTTACTCCGAGAGACATTGTGTCGATGCCGCGCGCAAGGGCGTCGCGCATGTTGTCGGTGTTTGCGCCGGCGACGAGTTCGTCGAGCGGCAGGAACACGGATACGTCGGCGTGCTGCTCAATTGAGCCGATGGAGGCGCGCGCCGTGCGGCTGCGCTCCGCTCCCTCGAACGAGAACGGCATGGTCGCGAACACGAGCGTCGCGATGCCGAGCGTGTGGAGGTGCTTGAGTATTTCGCCCGTGGCGCCGCCGCCCGTGCCGCCGCCTAGCGCGGTCACGATCACGACGGTGCGGACGCCTTCAAGCGCCGAGTCAAGCACGGAAGGCGTGTCCTGGAAAGCGGCGCGTGCGGATGCGGGCTGACCACCGGTGCCGCGTCCGGCGAGGCGGTTTCCGCCGAGCAGCAGGAAAAGCATGTCTCCCGTGCCGCCGGACTGCGCGTCGGTGTCTATCGCGAGAGCCCGGATACCGGGGCCGTACGAGCGGAGGATGCCACGGACCATTGCGGTTCCGGCACCCCCGACGCCGAGGAGGAGAATGGGTGATGGCTGGCTGTTCATTTTTTCTTGTTTCCTCCGAAGAAGCTGCGCACAGCGTCCATGAACGACTTGTTTTCCGATTCTGCGGGAACGGTCTGAATGAGCGTCCCGACGATGGTCGCAAGCGCGGCCGGATTCGCCTCGTTTTCGAGTCCCTCGATCTCCGGCACTATCTGCCCGATGGACACTGCGCGTCCGAAGACGTTGGCGGCGAGCGGCAGGACGTTCTTCATCGACGAACCGCCGCCAGTGAGGAATACGCCAGCATTCAACCGGTGGAGCAGGTTCACCTCGTCGAGTTTCGTGCGGATTATGGTGAAGAGCTCGCTAAGACGGGCGTTGACCACGGTGTTGAGCGCACGGAGGGAGATCGATGCGTCGTTGAAACCGGGCGTGGAAGCTGGCAACGGTATGCGCACGCTTGCGTCGTCTGGTCCGATCATGGCGGAGGCTGAAGTGTTTTTCAGGTTTTCCGCCTGGGCAAGAGAGATCGAGAAGGCGTAGCGGATGTCCTCCGTCACGTGGTCGCCGCCGACGCCGATTACGTCGGCGTAGAGGAGGCGCCCGTCGGCCCACGCCGTGAAGTTCGTGGAGCCGCCGCCGAGGTCGATCACGAGCGCGCCGTCGCGCTTCTGCTGTGGTGTGAGGACGGCGGCCGCCGCGCTCGTGCCGGCGTAGCATACGTCGAGAATCTCAAGTTTCGCGGCGTCTGCGGCGTTCTTCGCGTCCGCGATGCGCTGCGCCGAACCGTGGATGCAGAGCGTGCGAAGTTTGAGGAGGTGTCCGCTCATGCCCTTTGGCGATGTGACGTTGTCGAGGTCGTCGAGCCCGTAGCTGAGGCGGGCGATTTCAAGCGCCTGGCGGTCCTGCGGCAGTGCGACGTCGTACATCCGCTCGCCGATCTCCTCGATGTCCTCGTCGGTGACTGTCGCACGCGGCAGCTGCACCTGCACCGAGAACTGGTCTGTGCGTATCTGCGGACCTGACACGACGAGGTAAGCCTGCGACACGGCGTAGTCGAACTGGGTGACGAGTTTCTTCTGCACGGATGCGACGGAGTACCGCGCCTGCGCTACGTCAACAATCTGGCTTTTGCGTACGCCGGACGAGGGGATGCTGTCGTATGCGGCGATGCGCATACGCCCGTCGCCGAGTGGTTCGCCGATGGCGATCACGGTGCGCGTGGTGCCAATCTCAAGTGCGGCAATTGGATCGGATGGATTCATGTGCGTCCTTTCAAGTGTCAGTGGCCTCCGGCCCTCGACGGGTCCATGGCGGAAACACGTCCGCCCGGTCCGAAGTCGGTGGCGATCCAGCGCGTGGTGCGCGGAGTGAGGTGCGCGGCCATTGCCTGTGCGAGATGCACGAGCTGGCGTTTGAGGCTCGCGCTGGAGCGTTCTGTTCCCTCGCCCATGCGGTCCCAGGCGATTTCCGCCGTGGAGTAGTCGCTGAAGGTGACGAAAAGGTAGTCCCTCTTCGAGGTGTCAATCTCCAGAACGCGCATGTCGGCGAGTTCTGGTTCGCTTGATTCGCCCTTGGCGTCGGCAGCGTCCGCGAGGAACTTGATGAGCTGAAGGGCGGCTGCCGCGTTTCCGGCGAGACGTTCGCCCGGAGACGCGCTGTGTTCTGCGGATTCGCGTATTATCGGCATTGGGTCGCTGTTGAAGTAGCGGAACACGACGCCGTCGAAATCCGCCACGCGCCCGGAGTCCGATTTTCCCTTGGGCGGCGCGATGCGCACGGCGGGTACGCGTTCCTCCACGTCGATCGTCACGCGGCGGGGCAGACGACGCTCTATCTTCAAGTTGCGGATGTTGGGAATCCGCTTCATCAGGCTTGCGCGCAGCTCCTTGAACGGGATTGTGGCGAGATTCGCTCCGTTCGTGAGGCCGAAGTGGATTGTGATCACGTCTGGCTGGACGATGTTGCCTGAGGACGACACCACCACGTCGATGCGCGTGTCTCTTACGCCGAACTGCTCGCGCCATACGTCGCGCAGCGCACCTACGCTGATTGCGAGGCCGCAGCACGTAGCGGCGGCGCCGGCCAGCAATATGGCCGAAAGCACGGCCATGCGGCGCGCGGCGGATTCGCCCTTTATGTTTTTGTTTCTCTTAATCATGTGCGGCGGTCTTCAGTATGCGGTCACAGAGCTGGGGAAGTTCGATTCCTAGTTTCGCGGCGGCCTTTGGTACGAGGGAGTGCCCCGTCATGCCGGGGGACGTGTTGAGTTCAAGTACGTACATCATCCCGTCGGGCGTCACGCGGAAATCCACGCGCGTCACGCTGCGGCAGCCGGTCGCGTCGAACGCGGCGAGCGCGATGCGCTGCATCTCCGGGCAGAAGGCGTCGTCGGGGAACGGGTAGCGCGTTTCGTCGGAGTTGTACTTCTCCTCGTATCCGTACCAACCGTTCGGTGCGCAGATTTCAACAACGGGAAGGGCAGTGTGGCCTATCACGCCAACGGTCGTCTCGCGCCCCGGGATGTACGCCTCCACGAGAGCCTCGCCCTCGCCGCCGAACTTTTCGCGGTCTATACGCTGCGCCTCGGATACGGCGTGTTGGAACTCGTCCGCGCTTTTCACCAGATACACTCCGACGCTAGAACCGTCGCGCGGCGCCTTGACGACGCACGGATAGCCTACGGGGGAGTCGGCGAGCGGCTGCGACGGCGTGGCGACAGACCATGGCGCCGTAGGCACTCCGGCTGCGTCGAGCTTTCTCTTCGTGGCAATCTTGTCCATCGCGAGACGGCTTGCCGCTGCGCCTGGCCCCGTGTAGGGGATGCCACGCGCGTCGAGCGCTGCCTGTACCCCGCCGTCTTCGCCCCAGCCGCCGTGCAGCGCGATGTAGCATGCGTCAACATTCGACGGAAGGGCGTCTAGATTGTCGGCGTCCAGCCGCACAGGCAGGACGTCGTAGGTTCCTAGCGAGGCAAGTGCCTCCGCGACGTTTTTTCCAGACACGAGCGACACGTCCCGTTCGTTAGACGTGCCTCCCATCAATACACAAATTCTCTTCATTCTCTTTGGCGCTCCTAACGCCTTTTACAAAGCGACGTGAATTATACCACATTCGCGCCCACGTGTCTTTATCTAAATTGATTTTTCACCAAAGTCGGCAACGCGAATTGCCGGCACACTGCGGGAGTTTTTGGCATAATGCGCGGCAGTAGAAAAGGAGTGTCATTATGAAAATTGTGAAAACTTGCTGTTGTACGCTTGCTGTCGCTCTCTGCGTAGCGGCGTGGGCGGTGACGTCTCTGGAGGCGGTGGATGCGCCGAATAAACCACTGCAACGACTTCTCCGCGCGCATCTACCGCGACGCGATTCTCACAGCAATGGGCATCCTAATCGCACAGAACGTGCGGTGACAACCGCGCTTGAAAGTGCGCGGTAGAGAACGGCGGCCTCATGTTTCTTTCTCTCCTGCGAGATGTGTGCATCTGTCAGAACGGGTGGGGAGGTTTGCCTAACTTAACACAAGAAAGAGAGGTGGACCATGAATGTTACACGTTGTTTTATCATGACGGGACTCGTCGGATTGCTGACGGGTTGTGTGACTCGCGTTGATACCGGGTATGTTAGATCGTATGTTCCAGCTTATTCAACGTCCACCTGCAACTCGTCACCCGTTTACGATGTATCTCCCGCCTATTACGCGGCGCCAGTATCCGGGTATTCAACTACGACAATATGCGACAGTGGATTTCCTGTGTACATGGATACGTGTTACCCACATTACTCGTACCGCCATCACCGTCCGCCGCCACCGAGATTTGGACATCGTCCGCACAATCATGGTGGATACCATAGAGGCCATGTCGTTCATGGTAGTGTACATGGTGGAAAAAGCGGACATGGCAGACGCATGCTTTCGGGACTCTGCGCCCATCCGCCGAATGGAAAACCTACGTTCAACCGAACATCGCACCACCGGGGCAGGGGGGCCAAGCCAACTAGGGGACGCAGAAAATAGACGAAACCGCCACAATGGATTTTAGGGAGAGATTGGTGGGCGCTACTGGACTCGGACCAGTGACCCCTACCGTGTGAAGGTAGTGCTCTAACCAACTGAGCTAAGCGCCCTAAACGGAAAACGCGGTATAGTATATCGTATTCCGTCGTCTATTGCAAGAGCGAATTACAATAATTCGTGATTTGTGATTCATGGTTCGTGGTTGGTGGGGGCTTGCGTGAGGGGGTGTGTGGGGCGTGGTGGGTGGTGGTGGGGCGTGTCAAGGGGGTACGCGAGGGGGTGATGGGCCTTGGGGAGAGGCAACCTAGTTGATCTGGTGCGATGGGTGTAGGAAGCGTGGATATCGGTTTTCTCCTTTGTTTTCAAGGTTTTTTGCATGCCCGTACTGGGCACAGAATATTGCCGTGGATTTTTTTTGATTATTTTTTTGCTTTTTGGGTTTGACTTTCGGTGGGGAAAAGTGTATTCTAGTGTCAATCGATGTCAATACTAGGCAAACAGAGTGTCGAAGAGACGAAGAATGAGGTGTCCACCAGCGCACTGGTGAATACCTTTGAACGTCCTCTTGACCCAAAGAAGCGCCTTACGATTCCTAGCGTCTGGCGCCGCGCATTGGGTTCCGACTACGTGTATGTCATGAAGGAGGAGGGGAATCCCTGTCTCCAGCTCATCCCTAAGGGGGTGTTCGAGTCGCGTCTGGCGAGCGTCCAGGAGGATGCTTTGTCGGATGAAGGCTTGAATGACGTACTCGAAAGCATCGGCGAAGACTCCGAATTGCTTGAGTTTGACATACAGGGGCGCATACGCATCAGCGACAGGCTGCTTGCGTATGCAAACTTGAAGGGTCCCGTTGTGATGAAGGGTGCGATTAGGATGGCCCGTTTGTGGGCTCCCGAAAACGTGCCCCAGCGCACGGCGGAGGAGTCGGAAAGCCTGCGAGCCGCCAAGAAGCGGCTGCGCTTCTAAGGAGGAATTGGCGATGCATATTCCAGTTCTTCTGAAGGAGACGGTCGATGCTCTGGCGGTGAAGCGGGGTGGTGTGTACGTTGATGGAACACTGGGGCGTGCCGGCCACGCGCGGGAGATACTTCTGCGCGGCGGTGCGGGCACGACCCTGGTGGGTATCGACCGCGATGGGCAGGCGCTCGACGAGAGCGCCGCACACCTAAAGGATTTTACGGGGGTGAAAGTGGCGCTGGTTCACGGTCGTCACGGAGACATTGCGGAAATCTGCGGCAATGAGGTGCCGGATGGAGTTGACGGGATTCTGCTCGATCTCGGCGTGTCGAGTCCGCAGCTGGACGAGGCGGAGCGTGGTTTCAGTTTCCAGTTGGATGGCCCGCTTGACATGCGCATGGATAGTTCGTGCGGCGAGACCGCTGCTGAGTTTGTGGCTGCACGGACGGAGGCTGAGCTTGCGGACGTCCTACGCGAGTTTGGCGAAGAGCCGAATGCACGTCGTATCGCGCACGCTATCGTGCGTGCGCGCGCGGCGCGTCCTATAGAGACGACGGGGCAACTCGCGGAGCTGGTGGAAAAGACTGTCGGTAGGCGAGGACGCCACCATCCTGCGACGCGGACGTTCCAGGCTCTCCGTATGGCCGTGAACGACGAGATCGGCGAACTCCGCAGGGCTCTTGAAGGCGGGCTTTCGATTTTGAAGGCGGGTGGTCGGTTTGCAGTGATCACGTTCGAGAGTCTTACGGACCGGATCGTGAAGCAGTGTTTCGCCGCACACGTCGGCAAGATGCTTTCGCTCCAGCAGGGCGGGGAGCGCTGGGAGGGATCCCTCCCAAGGGTTCGCCCTGTCACGCGTCGTGCGGTGACCGCAACGAAAGATGAAATTTCCATTAACCCAAGATCTCGCAGCGCGAAGCTGCGTGCAGTTGAAAGGACATAGCATGAGAAGAAAGTCTGTAAGGAAGATTAAGAAGGATGCCATCATCACGGTGCATTCGGCGGGAGTCGTCGCGTTGATAGTGACGGGGTTCTTCATGTTGATGTGCTATTGGATGCTGGGGATGCGCTGCACTTCGATAGCCGGAGAATTGGAACAGGCAGAGAAGCAATACAAGCAGCTTACACTGGAAAGCGAACGCGTGGCGTCGCGCTGGACGGAACTTATGGCCGTGGACCGTCTCAAAGACCGTCTTACGCGTTTCGGGCTGGAGATGGACATGCCACGTGCCGATCAGATTGTGCGCATGAAGAAAGGGCGTCCCGTACAGGGGCAGATTGCCGTCGCAAGGGCCAAAGAGCGCCTTGCGACAGCCAACATGGCACAAGTTGCGCCTGGTGCGCAACTGCGTAAACGGGCCACGCGCCGGAAGGTCCGCTGATGAATCTAATGGGCGTGGGGAATGGCCTGGCGTAGCGACAAATTCAGATTTTGGCTCCCGGTGGTGGTACTGGCGGGTGCCGTCGCCGGACTTGCGACGCGCCTGACGATATTGCATTTCGGATTCGTGAAATTGGAGAAGAAGCCGACGTACAAGTTTACTAAGTACCCGGCGGCGCCGCGCGGCGGCATATACTCGTCCAGCGGCGTACCGTTCGCATGCACGAAGACGGTGTGGGAATACCATGTGGATCCGAAGGTCGCGAACGAGGATCCACGCCATCCGGGACAGCCCGTGTCCGCATCCGCGCGGTGGACCAACATCACCAATCTTTCGACGTCGCTCGACATTCCGCTGCGGAAGGTCATGGATGCATACGCACGGCGCGACAGCAGGTTCGTATATCTCGCGACATCCGACGATGACGGTGCGCACGGGAAGGTGTCTGGCATACACGAGCTTTCGGTGAACGAGAAGCAGGTGCGAGTGTATCCGCAGGGGCGCCAGCTCTCGCAGGTACTTGGATTCGTTAGCCGCGATCCCACGAACCGCGTGGGCGGCGCGGGCATAGAGTTGAAATACGAACGGTTCCTAAAGGGGATGTCGGGCAGGGTCAGTGGAGTGAAGAACGCGCACGGACATGAACTGCGCGCTCTTCGGCAGGAGGACAAGGCGCTTGAATCCAAGCCGGGCTGCGACGTTTACCTCACGGTGGACCACAACATACAGTACGAGGTCGAGAAGATACTTGCGGCGGGGCTTGTCCGACATCAAGCCGAGCGCGTCTGGGCCATCGTACTGCAGGTGCGCACGGGGGCGGTGCTCGCGATGGCGACGCTTCCGGACTTCGATCCTGGAGATTTTCCCTCATCCACCCAGGAACAGCGCATGAACCGCGCCATTTCCGAATCATACGAGCCAGGAAGCGTGATGAAGACTATCACCGCCTGCGCCGTAATAAACGAGCGCATGGTTTCGCCTAAGACGATGATCAATACGGACAGGAAAGACTCCCGCTATTTTCGCCTGCCTGGTGACGGTTCGCATACGTGGGAACCGTTCATGAGCGTGACGGAGGCTCTTGTGCATTCATCCAACATCGTGTTCGGAAAGCTCGGTTTCGACCTCGGCCCGCAGAGATTGTGGACGTATATGGACGCCTTCGGACTCGGTCACAAGACAGGAATAGAGCTGCCAGGCGAGGAGACAGGTATTCTGCCTGACTGGAAAAAATGGGACAAGGTGAAATGGTCCCGTGCGCCAATCGGGCAGGGCGTGGCCGTGACAGCAATCCAGCTCGCGACGGCATACGCTTGCATAGGCAACGATGGAGAGCTCCTCAAACCCTACATTGTGGAACGCATCGAGGAGCGCGATGACGACGGCAATTCCGAATCGAAGAACGTTGTCTATCAACACCAGCGCCAGGTTGTGGGACATCCGATACGCGCCGAAACCGCAAGGACGGTTCGGGCGATGATGCTTGGCGTAGCGAAGAAGGGAGGCACCGCGCGCAAGGCCGCCGTGCCAGGTTACACCATCGCCGGCAAGACGGGTACCGCGCAGATGCAGGAGGGGCGCGGCTATTCGGAGAACAATTTCCACGCTTCGTTCATCGGCATTGTCCCTGCTTCGCGCCCTGAGGTTGTGATCCTCGTCACATACCAGAAGCCAACCGTATGCCGTCGTCGCGACACTTCCGAGGCGAAGGGCATCCCCGTGTTCAACCACCAGGGAGGCGTCTGCGCCGGTCCCACGTTCAGCGAAATCGCCACGTTCGTGCTGCGTTACCTAGCGGTCGAGCCGGACGTTCCAGAGGAAGTGCCGGAGGATGACGAGGTATGAACGTTTACGGCATCACCGGTACCAATGGCAAGACCACCACCACATGGGTTCTTGCCGAGTTCCTCAAGCCACTTGGCCGTACGGGGTACATCACCACCGTCGAGGTGGATACCGGTGCCCGGAAGTTCTCCACGGGCTACACCACGCCACCGAACAAGGTGTTGATGGAAATATATGCGGAGATGGAGGCGAACGGCATCGCAAACTGCGTGATGGAGGCGTCGAGCCACGCAATCCACCAGAACCGCACTGCCGGCACGCACTTCTCCGGCGGCGCGTTCACGAATCTTTCTGAAGACCACCTTGACTACCACAAGACGATGGAGGCGTACTTCGCGGCGAAGCGTCTGTTCTTCGAGCGGCTTGCTGCGGAGAATCCCGGCTCACCGGCAGTGGTGTGCGTGGACGGCTACTGGGGGCGTCGCCTCGCGGACGAGCTCGCCGCGCTTCCGCTCCGCCTTGTGACATGTGGATTTTCCGCGCCGCACGACGCGGACTTCGCCGATTTCGTATCCCGGCGGAGTCCGCTCGCGGGGCGCTACAACGTACAGAACGTGCTTGTGGCTGCGGCTCTTGCCCGCGCCGTCGGAGTGCCGGACGAGGCGATACGCGCCGCCGTGCCAACGCTTACGCCGCGCTGGGGACGCCTTGAGCGCGTTAAGACGCGCAGCGATGCGGAGGTGTTCGTGGATTTCGCTCATACCGACGACGCGCTCGCAAACGTCCTTTCCACCGTGCGCGCGTTCACGAAGGGCAGGGTGTGGGCCGTGTTCGGCGCTGGCGGGGACCGCGACCGCGCAAAGCGTCCGCTCATGGGCGCAGCTGCTGCGAAGTGGGCTCACAGGCTCGTGGTCACAAGCGACAATCCGCGCAGCGAGCGTCCCGAGGACATCATTTCCGAAATCGTAGTTGGCATCCCCGCAGGTACGGATGTGGTGGTCGAACCAGACCGCCGCGCAGCAATCCACTACGCCCTTGCGCACGCCAAGGCGGACGATACCGTAGTCGTGTGCGGGAAGGGGCACGAAACAACCCAGACTATAGGCGACAAGGTCCTACCGTTCGACGACCGCATCGTATGTTCAGAATTCTAACAGTTCTTTCAATCGTAGTCGGCCTTGTCGGTTGCTGGACGCCCGGCTCAATTTACGAGGGCATTCCAAAGCACACGGAGAAGTTTGCATCCGGCACTTCGTTCTTCGTTGAGAAAACGGAACCACGTTTGGAGGCGGCGTTGAAGCAGTCTCTTCGCGAAAGGGGTTTTGTCGTGAAGGAAAAGGCAGACGACGCCGATTTCATCATCGCGGCGAAGGTTACGAGCTGGGAGTTCAACGACGCCGGGTTCAGCGGATTCCGCGACCGCGACGACATGACGCTCGTCATAACCGTGTCTGACCGCAAGACGAAGTTCATCCGCGCAAGGTCAAACGTTGTTGTGCGGTCTGACTTCGGAATCATACGAAAATATGTCGAAACCCTCTAGGCTGGAACGCCGCCATCTTGGCGGCGGAGGTGGAAAGCGGTAAATTATTCCGCTATTCCGATGACCAGGCGCAGGCCGATCCAGTTCTCGCGAACGTTGCGGGGTTTCGTCTTCCACGCGGAGGAAGTGAGGAAGCATGTGCCGCTGCGGGATTCGCTGTCGGTCCACGAGCCGCCGCGCAACACGCATATCCCCTCCGCGCCAAGGCACATTTCCGCCACGTTGCCGTGCATGTCATACAGCCGCCAGTTGTTCGGAAGGTACGACCCCACCGCAGTGTGCCCCGTACGGAAACCGCCGCGTCCGTCGGGACGCTGGTGGGTTCCATTCGCGCCCGCGCCCGCGCTCTCGATGGGCAGCGTCAGTGCCTGGTTGAGGTAGAACCTGCCAAGCTGCCACATTTCCTCCGATTCCGAATCGCACCCGTTGTTGAACTTGCTCGTCGTGCCCGCGCGGCAGGCGTATTCCCACCTCTCCGGAACCGGCAGATCGACGTCCAGTTTGGTACGCGCACGGAGCCGCCCCACGAACGACGCCGCGTCGGCATCCGCGTCGCCGCCGCGCGCCGTGGCGAACGACACGCCCTCGACGGGACGCATCGCACCCTTCATGCTAGACGGATTCTCCCCCATGACGAGTTCCCACTGGCTCTGGGTGACCTCGAACACGCCGATGTAGTACGGTTTTGAAATCGTCGCACGACGCCCCGTGCTGCCCACTATGAACGTTCCCGGTTCTACGCAGCGCAGCACGAGTTTCTTCGTCTTGTATTCGTCTGGCCATTCATTCCCGGGGACTTCCTTTAGGTACGAAACAGGATAGGACGAGGCGGAAGCGCCGACCGAGAGGTCGATCACGCAGTAAAGCTTGTCGGACGATACTCTGCTGCGGGGCTGGACAGTAGGAACTTCGGGTTGAGATGACGCTACGGGGACCGAATCTGCACGCCGTTTTTGTTGACTGAGATGTCCCTCGGACCCACCTGTGGCGGAAATGAAAAGTCTAAAACCAGCCTGCCTCCATTTATCATGCGGGGCATGTTTACGATAACTAGACGATGTACACTCAGATAGCGGGCTATTCCAACATCCGCCCATGGTTACCTTATCTGTTCCGTCACGCGATCCCAAAGGAGCCCACTCAAGTGTCCACTCCCAAAGATTTCCATGCATGTCGTAAAGCCCCCAGGCGTTCGGCAAATACATTCCGACTACCGTGCAATACGAATCATACCCGCCCTTTCCATCCGGCTTATGGTCATACTGAAACTTTTTCGGCTCCAGATATCCAAGTTCAGATTGGTTCGGGGGAACACGCCCCACCTTGACCCAATCGTCCTCACCGTTACCGCCGTTGTTGAACTTACTCGTCGTACCCGCTCTACAGGCGTATTCCCATTCCGTCTCCGGCGGAAGGTCTATGTTCAATCCTGTCCGCGCACGAATCCGTCCAACAAATGAATTCGCGTCAACCGTATGAACATTCGGCCAGTTATGCACTTTCGCATCCCCGCGTATGTCGTTGAACGACAGATTGCCGACAGGGCGCATTGCGCCTTGGAATTCGGACGGATTGTTGCCCGTCACCAGTTCGTACTGTTTCTGCGTCACCTCAAACACTCCCATGTAAAATGGCCAGGTGATGGTGACACGACGCGATTCGTCATTCTGTTTTCTGCCCTTGATGAACGTACCGGGATCGATACGGCGCAGGACGAGTTTCGTAGTCTTGTACTCGTCGCTCCAGCCGCCATTGGGAACGGCATCAAGTTGCGAGACAGGATAGGATGTGGCGTTTGACCCACCGGAGAGGTCGATCACGCAATATAGTTTCTTGACACCCAAGGAAGCGGTCGGAGCGGAAACGACCGGCGTGGGAGCGGACGTCGTGGAAACAACCTGCGATGGTGTGGATGGCGATACGGGCTGTGTGGCTGGGCGATCGGCACTCGCCGCAAGGCGCATCGTCCCGATGGAGGCGCAGACACGGAAACCGGTAAACCAATGTGCTTCATCACGTTTAATCCTGCTCGAAGAGTGGGATTTAAGTCCGTTCAAGTAATTTTTGTCGTGCTCATTAAATCTTACGCCACAGTTCCAATCTCCCCCACGCTTTGTGACTATATCATCTGTAGTTGACCCCACGGGATCTGCGCCAAAGAATCGTGCCCAGTTCCAATCGCGACAGATTTCCGTAACATTGCCGTGCATGTCGTATAGCCCCCACTTGTTCGGCAGATATGCCCCGACTGCGGCAAGACCTCCTGGATAGACACCCTTACCATCGGGATGTTGTTGTGCCTTGGCAAATGCTATCATTGATTCCTTCCGATGGTAATTTCGCCAGGCCGATTGATTGTTGTAGTATCTTCCCAACTTGGCCATGTCATCTTCACCGTTGCCGCCGTTGTTGAACGCGCTCGTCGTGCCAGCACGGCATGCGTACTCCCACTGCGCTTCCGTCGGCAGTCCGAGATTGAGACCGGAACGGGCGCGGATTCTTCCGATAAAAGAAGCAGGTTCTTCTGTTTTCGTCGCTCCGCATATCATACTGTATGAAATTTCGTTGGCGGGCCTCATGTCTCCTTTACACCACACGTGTTTTTTGGATCCTTCTGTTCCCGTGACGAACTCCCACTGTTTTTGTGTTGTCTCAAATACACCGATGTAGAACGGCTTGGTTATGGTGGCGCTATGCGATTTGTCGTTCTGGTCTTCGCCCATGATGAACGTGCCAGGTTCGATGCGACGCAAAACGAGCTTCCGCGTCTTGTATTCGTCGCTCCACCCTCCTTCAGGGACATCGTCAAGATATGAGACAGGATAGGATGCGGCATTTACTCCGCCGGAGAGGTCGATCACGCAGTAGAGCGAAGTTCCCTTTTCCACGCCTCTCTGCGCCGCCGTTTCCGCCACATCCTTGGACAACCCGCCCTCGGCAAGCGCCATCCTGTACAGATGAGCGGCATGGGACTGGTACGCGAGACGGGTCTTCGCGTCCGGCGCATGCGACATCGCCAGCCACCACGCGTCTGCAAGCTTGACCGTCGGTGCCTTGCCTTCCGCCTCGAATTCGGCTATCTTGGCAAGCCTGCCGCCAGAATGCCTGAAATGCTCCAACGCCTCGTTCCATTCGCCGATGACGGCAAGTCGGTTGCCTTCCCGCAGATGCGCACTGGATGTCATCGAACGGGTAGATGTAACAACATGGCCCGTCGAAGTTGGACGATTGACGGACGGACGCTGGACGACGTTTGGCGCGTTGCCGGGTCTGACTCCGTCTGCCGCCTGCTTGACCGGCGGGGGGATGTCCTTGGTAGCTGTTTCCACCCTTATCCAACAGGCAAAAGCGTCACCCTCGATGCTGAAATGCTTGAGGCTGTTTCCATCTTTGTCAACGACGCAGCAGTTCCCGCTTCCCCAAACATTGTAACGGCTGCGCAAGTCCATGTTCTGCTCAAGCGCCACGTGCGAAAGATTCTTTGAATCTCTCGCCATATCGACCATCATGAGTATGAACTGTTTTTTAAGCTTGCCGGAGAACTTGCCCTGCGAATACACCTCGTTGTACATCTTCTTGCCCCAGTATGTGTCGGAGGCAATGCTGCACATGAGTATGTGTTTGTTCTCCTTCGCTGCGGCGGCCTTGGCCGCATTGAAGTCCTCGAACCATCCACTCGGAACGCCCTTCGATCTCGTGGGCGCACCGTATGCGGCGTACGTTACGGCGACCAGCGCCAACAACACCGTCCACACTTTACAACTGTCTTTTGTTTTCATACGTCATTCGTTTCCCGCGCTATGGTTCGCCGCCAGACCATCCAGTGCATGAAAAGGGGCGCATTAGCCCTCCTATGCACTCACACAAAGCCCGACCAAAGGCTCGAAACGAATACATGAAAAGAAAACACGCCCGACCGGGCGCATCTCCACTTACATGTCGTTCGTTTCTAAATATTGGTCGTATTTTGTGTGAACGACGTGTAGCGTTGATGCTACATTGTTGCGTCCAAGGGGGGGAAAGAGATGTCGGCCTACATACGTTGCTTGACGCTCCCAGTCAGTTCCTCGAACTATGGATTTGCCCTCCTTGCGGAGAACGTCATTAGTCTATCACATCCCGCTTGTAGTGTGCAAGAGGAATTTTTCTTATTATTGGGTGTGGGGTGCAACGAGTTTTTTCTGTAAAAAATTCATCTGGCCCCTTGACTTTGCGCGTATTCTTTAGTATACTAAAGAACATGAAAACTGCAACAAGAGA
>CACZDG010000016.1 GCA_902779865.1 uncultured bacterium | reverse complement strand
ACGCCTAGACGAGTTCTTCAACTGGCGGTTGCGCAATCTCAAGCAGGTAATCTGCACGAAATCGGCATGACCTTGCAGAAAAAAGTCTTTGCACCCCGGCGGTGGGAGTTTAGATTCTTGGAAGAATCACTCGTAGCGGAGGCAGTCGATCGGGTTGAGACGGCTGGCGCGCCAGGCTGGGTAGAAACCGAAGAACATTCCCACGAACGCGGAGAACAGGAACGCACCAGCGGCCGATGACGGCTCCACCATTATCGGCCACCCCTGAAGCTTGCCAATCGCCTGCGCGCCGGCCACGCCAAGGGCCACGCCAATCGCACCACCAAGTGTTGAAAGCACTACGGCCTCCAATATGAACTGCCCTAAAATATTCGCTGGCGTGGCGCCAATCGCCATGCGCAGACCGATCTCACGTATGCGCTCTGTGACAGAGACGAGCATGATGTTCATGATGCCGATACCGCCAACGAGGAGGGAAATCGCCGCCACCGCCGCGAGAAGCACTGTCATCGTGCTGGAGACGGCGCTCATCGTGGATGTGATCTCCGCCATGTCGATAATGCGGAAGTCGTCGTCATCGTCGTCCGCGAGGCGATGCCGCTGGCGCAACAACATTGCGATCTCGCGCTTCGCCTCCTCAAGCTGGTCCATCGAGTAGAGGGAGAGCTTTATGTGGCGAACGTTGTCCGGGAACTTGGACGCCTGCAAGACGCGCTTGACAGTCGTGTACGGCGCGAGCACCGCGTCGTCCTGGTCCTGTCCGAACCCACCCACGCCCTTCACGCCCATCACGCCCTTTATCCTGAACGGCATGTTGCCGATGCGGATCGTGCGCCCCACGGGGTCCTCATTCGGGAAGAGGTTGTTGACGACCGTGCGCCCGATAAGGCACACGCGCGCGCACTGCTTCTGCTCCATCTCGTCGAAGAAGTCTCCCGCCACAACGTCCCAGTTGCGGATAGTGCTGAACTCGGTGGAGCAGCCATAGACGGTGGTGTTCCAGTTCTTCTCGGCGTAAACCACCTGCATCTGCGTGCGCACCTCCGGCGTCACGGCCTGAACGAGGTGAGAAAGCTCGCGGCGGATGGCGTCGCCGTCCGAAGCCGTTAGGCTCTGCCCTTCTCCGGCCGCACCGCGCACTCCTGCGGCGGCGTGGCGCTGTTCGGAGAAGATCATCACCATGTTGTTGCCCATCTTCGATATCTCGGCGACCATGTTGAGGGACGCGCCCCTGCCGATAGCGAGCACCACGATCACGGCCGCTATGCCGAAGATGATGCCGAGCATCGTGAGGGAACTGCGCGTCTTGTTGCGCCAGATGGCGCGCACCGCCACGCGGAAGATCATGAACACGTTCACGCCGCACCTCCCGCGCCGTCGTCCTTGATGAGGTGTCCGTCGCGCATCAACAGGTGGCGCTTCGCGTAGGCGGCGATGTCGTCCTCATGCGTGACCATCACGATGGTGATGCCCTCGTTGGAGAGCTCGGTGAAGAGGTTCATGATCTCGATGGAGCTTTTCGTGTCGAGGTTGCCGGTGGGCTCGTCGGCGAAAAGCACGGGCGGTTCGTTCATCAGCGCGCGGGCGATGGCCACGCGCTGTTGCTGTCCGCCGGAAAGCTGCGCGGGCGTATGGGTTCCGCGTCCGCCAAGCCCCACGCGCTCAAGCAGCGAACGGGCGCGCGCGCGGCGAGCGGCGCGTCCAAGTCGGTTGAGGTAGAAGTCTGGAAGCTCCACGTTCTCTATCGCACTCGTGCGTGCGAGAAGGTTGAAGTTCTGGAACACGAACCCGAGCTTGCGGTTGCGGATGCGTGCGAGCTCCGTGCGAGAGCGGCGGGCCACCTCTATGCCGTCGAGGAGGTAGCTGCCGCTCGTGGGCGTATCGAGGCAGCCGAGGATGTTTAGCATCGTCGATTTGCCGCTCCCCGACGCGCCCATGATCGCCACAAACTCGCCCTGTTCGATGGTGAGCGACACTCCGTCCAGCGCCGCTACGGGCTCTTCGCCCAGCGCGTATATCTTCCGCAGGTCGCGTATCTCGATCAGGTGTTCCATCGTCATCTCGCCGGCGGCTTCGGAGCGGATGCCGCGCCGCCCTGCCTCGCGCTGTTCTTGTTCTGGCGCATCTGGCGCTTCGGCATGAACGGATTCGTGGGGCCTCCCGCGCCCGCCGCGCCGAACGGGAACGCCGCCTGTACGCCCAACACGGCCTCGCGCCCTTCAAGCGCGGCGTCCGTCTTTATCTCAGTGAACGTGCCGTCGGAAAGTCCGGTGCCCACCTCGACGGCTTCAGGTGCGCCGTTGGCGTCAAGCAGCCACAGCGTCTTTTTGCCGGACGCGTCCTTCGCCTTGGGCTCGTGCATCCCGCCGAACGCCTGCTGCGCGGCGGGACGGTAGCGGAACGCGGCGGACGTTACCGCCAGTGTGTTGCGCGACTCCGCGATGTGGATGGAGATGTTCGCCGTCATGCCGGGGAAGAGCTTACCGGAAGGATTCTCCGCCTCGATGATCACCGGGTACGTGACAACGGAACTCGTGGTGGTGGAGGCCATGCGCACCTGCGTGACCGCGCCCTTGAACGTCACGCCAGGGTAGGAATCGACGCCGAACGACACCTC
The DNA here is from genome assembly GCA_902779865.1 of uncultured bacterium. Classification (GTDB taxonomy): domain Bacteria; phylum Verrucomicrobiota; class Kiritimatiellia; order RFP12; family UBA1067; genus RUG572. Next base: position 35,951 of record CACZDG010000016.1, on the reverse strand, counting down.
CTGCCCATCGCGCACATTGCCGATATCCGCCTCAGGCACCGTCGCCTCCACCTGGATGCGCCGGAGGTCGGTGGCGATCTTGAGTAGCGGAACGGCGTTCATGGACGAAACCACCGTCTGCCCCTCATCCACGGAACGGGTGATAACCACGCCGTCCACCGGAGAGACGATCGTGCAGTAGCCGAGATTTGCCTTCGCCTGGCTCACGCTCGCCTCGCTCCGCTCCACGCTCGCCTTCGCGGCGGCGAGGGAGGCGATTGCCGTGTCGCGCGCCTCCAACGCGGAGTCGTAGTCCGCCACCGGCGCCATCTCGCGTTTTGCGAGCTTCTCCTTGCGCACGAGCGTCTTCTCCGCGAGGACGAGCTGAGCCTCGCATTTCCTGACGTTGGCCTGGTTGGCGTGGAGCTCGCCGAGTGCGCTCTTGTAGTTTGCCTCATAGACTAGCGGGTCGATGAGGGCCACCACCTGCCCGTTGGTCACGACGGAATTGTAATCGACGAACAGCTTGACGATCCTGCCGTTCACCTGCGCGCCGACCTCGACCTCCTTGATCGGCTGCACCGTGCCCGTGGCCTCGACCGTGCGGAACACGTCCATGCGCACGACCGGCGCCGTGCGGTACCGCACCTCTTCCGACTTCTTCGTCCGTTCGCCGTACCAACGCCAACCCCACCATCCGGCATAGCCCAGCGCGGCAAGCCATGCAAGCCGCCAAATCCATTTGAATATCTGCCGTATCATCCGTTCTCCTTATTTCCCATTGTTCTTTGACGGCGGCACTACGCCCGTAAGCCGAATCAACTCGGCCTCCGCGATCTCGCCCGCGTAGAACGCCTTCACGCGTGCACCGAGCGCGCTTGCGAAACCGCTCGCGGCGTCGGTGAAGTCGATGCGCGACGCATCGCCGAGGCGATACTGCTCAACGACTGTATCGAGGTTTTCCTTCGCCTGCTGCACCTCTATCCGCGCCGTCTCCAACGACACCCTCGCGTTGTCGCGCGTCGCCGTGGCCACGGCAAGGTCGCGCGAGAGGTTCTGCTCGGCCTCGTCCAACGCCACGCGCGAACGCTCCAGCGCCACCACGGCCTCGTCAACCAACGTCCGCTTGCGGTAGCCGTCGATCAGGTTCTGCAAGGCCTTGAAGCCCCACGACCAGTTCCACGCCGGATCCGCGAACGAGACCGCGCCCGAAAAGGAAATGGTCGGGAAGAGGTCGGCGATCGCGTAGTCCACCTCTGCGGACGCCGCGCGCAACCTAGCCCGCAACGCCTTGAGGGACGGCGCGTTGGTGCGGGCAAGGTCCAGCGCCTCGCCTGCGCCGTAAACGGTGGACGGCAAGTCCCGGCGGAAGGATTCAAGCGCGTTGTCCGCGACGGATGCAACGTCCTCGCGCGACACGCAATCCACCGAAAGCCCCAGCGCACGTATGAACTCTGCACCCGCCGTAACAACGTCGTTCGATGCGTTTATCATCGCGAGCCGTGCGTCCGAGAGGTCCACGCGCGCCTTCAGCACGTCAAGTTTCTTGACCTCCCCTTCCGCGAACAACGACTCCGCCTGACGGAGATGCTCCGCGTACTGGAACTCGTTCGTGCGGGCGACTTCAAGGAGCGCGTCGTTCTGCAACAGGGTGAAGTACGACTTCGCGACGTCGTTGAACACAATGAACTCCTGTTCCGCAAGGTCGCGCTGCGCCGCAACGAGGTTCTCACGCGCCTGCCTCTCCTGCGCGTCGATGCGTCCGAAGTCGTATATGAGCAGATCGAAGGAAACATCGGAAGTGAACTTGCCTCGGTCCTGGTGTCCGGAGAAGTGGCTGTTGCGATTCGCCGTGGACTGCGAAAACCCGCTTGAAAGATTCGCTTGCAGGGCCCTGTCCGACGTCACGCGCGAAAGCTCCAGCACGGCGTTCGAGATGGAAAGGTACGCGGCCTCGATGCCCGGGCGGTGGTTCATCGCCCACGCTACGTAATCAGTCAGACGATACCCCTTGAAGTCCACGTTCCGCACGGAATCGCGTACGACGGGTTCGTCCTTTCCGGCTGCTTCCGCTTCCGCCTGTGCGCGACGGGCGCGGTCAACCGTCTCACATCCTGAAGCAAACAGCAGCGCCGCCGCCCCAAAACCTATTTTTGCAAAGAAACTCATGGCGCACATTATACATACTCGTAGGTATGTAAGTCAATCACAATGTTTGAGCGTGATCCCGACGTTCAAGGCGTTGCGGCGAGGATTTGAACGGGTGAACGTCCATGGCTTCCCGCACTTTGCGTCAAAAACGGTGAGCGTGGAGGAACCGCCGCCGTCCATGTTGACTGCGTCCGTCACGCCTTCCCTGCGCAGGATTTCGTAAAGATCCATCCCGAAGGCACCGATGCTGTAGTCCGGCTTACGGCCATCCACGACGAGCAGCACGAGCGTCTTTCGACTTGCGTCGAGTCCGAACGCTGTACGTTGCGCAGGCGCCTGATTCTTCAGATGGCGCGCGTAGGCCGTGGGCACGCTATTCGTCATGATGAGGCCGAACCCGCCGAATGCGAATGCAACGTCCTTGGCTCGTTCTTCCGCAACGGACGTGGCAATATCCGCCTTGCCATCCTTGTAAACGACGAAGAGAGCCCCACTCCTTGGCCTTTTGGACTGCGACAGCTCTACGCCGTGCGAGACGTTCCATCCCCTGAGCGACGCGTACGTGGAACGAAACGCCGCCGCGCAGTCCCAAGGCCCCCACGGAGTGGCGTTCACCGCCAGCACGACAGGTTCGCCCGCCGCCCTGCGCTGCATCATGAAGTTGGGCGTCGTCTCGCGTTTCGTGTGGATCAGCATAATCCTGTTCGTGTAGTCGGGCATAGGCTCGCCCCACTTCTCGTCGCGGTCGGTGGCGGTGAAGCCGATTCCGGGCTCATCAAGGTTTATCCGCGCCACAAACGCCTTCATCAACCGTGGCTCGTCCAGCGCGTACGCCCTGAGCTTCACGCCCCTGCACAGCTCCACCGTCTGCCGCCACATCTCGTGGTCTTGCGGCACTCCGAGACTATGGTCGCAAACCGGCTCGGCAACCGCCACGCTTGCAGCAAACGCAAAGAGAGCTGCAATTGCTCTCAATTTCCGATAATGCAATGCCATGGGCGTTCTTCGCATCACATGCCGATGACGTGCGTCTCTACGCCAACCTTAACCTTGGGCTCGCCATCGCCATCACCATCGCCGGGTAGCATGTCAGACGCGGCTTCGAACAGGCTGTTCAATCCGCCGCCCGAAGTGCTGTCGAAGACGTTCACGAGCGTGTCATGCACGACATCCACATCGTCGCCGGAGTAACCCAGCTCGCGCACGACCTCGCGAACGAGCGCGGAGCGTTCCTGTTTCGCGACTTTCTGCATGGACATATCCAGCTCCACCAGCTCCTGAAGCACCGCCGGGTTGGGGATGATTCCGGTCGCCTTTGCCCTGATGGCCTCGCGCTTCTCCAGCAGGGAGAGGAACTTCTTGTGGTTCTCGCGGTCTGACTTGGACATGTGCGACACGTCCACCGCTGAAATGTAATCGTACCTGCCCTTCGCCCGCTCCGCAAGTTTCGCACGCAGGCGCGAAAGTGCGTTCGTGGCCTCGTGGTATGCATCCTCCGGAAGTTGCCGCTTCAGCTCGGCCTCCACATCGGCGTTTGTCATCACCGACACGCTACTCGTACTATTCGCCAACAGGTTGGAGACGGAGTTCTCCGCCTTCAATGCAAGAGCCTTCACGCGCTTCGCCGAGGCCTTGGCGTCGGCAAGGTCGCGCTCAAGCTCCACTATGCGCTTCTGGGCCTTGGCGAGCTTCTTGGCGTCGTCAGTCTGCACTTTTTCCTTCACAACTGGCTGCGGCTGTTCTTCCTTGACCGCACCGCCCGTCATGCGTCCCACGGCGAACCCGCCGGCTATTCCCGCAGCGACAAGCAACGCACACACGCACACGGCCTTGGCGCTTGAATGATTCTTCACTTCTTCGTTCATTTACTTTCCTCCTTCTTTTGGTTGATTGTATGGTAGTCAGGTCGTTCGCCTCACATCACATACCACAAGATGCAGAAAAAATGGCAGATGGACCCGGCCAGCACGAACAAGTGCCATACGGGATGGTGGTAGGGAAGACTTCGCCACAGGTAAAACACGCAGCCAATGGTATATAGTCCTCCGCCCAGGGCGAGCCACATGGTGCCGAGTCCGCTCAGCGCACGGACGAGCGGGCCTATCGCAATCAACGCCACCCATCCCATCACGATGTATGCGGCCGTTGATACGTACCTGAACCTGCCCGTGGTGAATATCTTGAAAAACACCCCCGCAAGCGTCGCGCCCCATTCAATGCCGAACACGGTCCACGCAAGCCCGGGATGGTCGGGACGCAGCGTCACCAGACAGAACGGCGTGTACGACCCCGCAATGAGGAAGTATATCGCCGTATGGTCCATGATGTGCAAAACGGCCTTCGCTCGCGGAGCGGAGACAGCGTGGTAGGCACTTGAAATGGAATAGAGCAGAATCGCACACGAACCGAAGATGCAGGCCGAGACGATTTTCCAACCAAGGTCAACACCGGAATGAACAGCCTGCCAAACCAATAAAGCAATCATGGCCGCACCGAGGTGCGACCCGATTACATGGATGACCGTGTTGGCGATTTCCTCGCCAACTGTCTGTCCTTTACTTGCTACCGTCATTTTTTAGGAACAGGAGCCGGAGCTGGTGCTGGAGCCGGAGCAGGCGCGGGCTTCGCAGGTACCGGTGCAGGAGCGGGCTTTGCCGCAGGAGCCGGTGCCGGAGCGGGCTTTGCCGCAGGTGCCGGTGCAGGAGCGGGCTTTGCCGCAGGTGCCGGTGCAGGAGCGGGCTTCGCCGCAGGCGCAGGCGCGGGAGGCGGAGGCGTATTCGCGGCGGGAGCCTTCGCAGGGGCTTCGAGCGGAGGCAGTTCCGCAGCGGGTTCAGCCGTTTGCGGCTGCGCGGGCTGCTGCTGCTCCGTGGGAGCGGAAAGGTCAACAACGGACTGCGAGTGCCTCGTGGAGGTCAGACGCGCAAGGAGAAGCGTATTGGCGAGGAATATCGCGCCAAGCCAAATCGTCACCTTGATGAGGACGTTGCTCGCGTCCGCTCCGAACACGGCTTCGCCCATGCCGCCGCCGATCGCGCCGCCAAGGCCGCCTTCCTTCGGCTTCTGGAGCATTACCGCCAACGCGAGCAGAAGGCACACGATGACTTCAACCACATACAGGAATCCAATGAGAAACGACATTTCTTTTACCTTTCAGCTTTACTTATTAAACAGTTTCCTTTCCGGTGGAATCGACGAACGACAGCTTCAGCGTGTCGAAGTCAATCCTCCGGTAATAGCAATTTCGCGGCGCGCCCGACTTGTTCTTCGTGTGGCAGATGCCACCGCGGCAGGGACGCACCACGTAGAGAAGCGAGTTCTGCTCGCAGTTGACGTACGCCTCGAGGAGGTCGAACGTTTCGCCGCTGGTCTCGCCTTTGAACCACAGTTTGTTGCGGCTCGTGGACCAGAGGACGAGCTTGCGCTTCGCGAACGACTCCTTCATTGCAAACTCGTTGGTGTAGGCCACGAGAATGACTTCCTTCGTGTCCGCGTTCTGCACGGCCACGGGAATCACGCCTGGGTCGCACTCACACGCGCCGGAAGCGCGCGTAGTCGTGACCTGGCCGCCAACCTTTTCAAGTTTCGTAAAGTCGAGCCGGAGCTCGCTTGTCTCTTCCAATTTGTCCATAGGGGTGATTAGTATATCAAATAATCGCGGATTGTGGAATACCCTAATTTCATTTGACGTTTGCCGGTTTGCCGGGGCGAAACAGGTGCAGAACACCGATCCCATGCCCTTTAGATCGGCAACGGGCGAGAGCGTACATGTGGCCGCATCGTAGCGGTACGTGCGCACGACGCCGTCCTTCTGGAACCCGACAGCGAACACCTTCCCTCCGGGAAGTACCTCGAAGTCCCACGGGAACGCCCCGTCGAGTTTCACGATACCGCGACGCACAAGGTCCCCGGTGACTGCGTCCACGGAAAACACGGCAATCGATTCGTGACCCCTGTTCGAGCAGTAAAGCTCGGATGCGTCGGCGGAAAGCTTTATCGCCGCCGCCTTCGAGAAGGCGGTGAAATCTTCGGGCGTGAGCTTCTTTTGCGTGACGGGGATGAAGTTACCATCCTCGTAGCGGTAGCTCGTCACGTAGTTCTCAAGCTCGAAAATCACGAAGGCGAACTTCCCGTTCGGATGGAATGCAATGTGGCGCGGTCCTGCGCCGGCAGGGGTTGTGATCACGTCGCGCACGAATGCGCCGTCCTTGGCGGAGTATAGTTTCACGCGGTCCGTTCCGAGGTCAACTATGCAGATGTACTTGCCGTCCGGCGTAACGCGGGCGCAGTGGCAGTGCGGACGATCCTGGCGCGGCTTGTTCGGACCGGTCGGATCAGCCGACACCACTCCGGCGAGCGTTTCCTTCACGAACGTGCCGTCCTCCTTCAAATCCACCCAACCTGCTGTGCCTTCGCCGTACTCGGCGAAGACGAGCTTCTTCTCGTCAGGCGAGATGGAAACGTGGCACGGCGCGGGACGTCCCGTCATCACCCTGTCGAGACGCGTCGCCCTGCGTCCGGACGGATCGAGCGCGTACACGACAACTCCGCCGTTCTTGCCCTTCGCTCCCGATGGATCGGCGAACGAGGAATACAGGCGCGTACGCGCGCGGTTGACGGCGATGTACGACGTGTTCGCCTCAGGAAGCGCCCCCACGTACGAGATTGCGCCAGTATCGGCGTCAACCTCCACAATCTTCAGGGCGTTTGGCTTCGCGCCGCTGCTCGCGCCGATGTAGCCGATCTGCTTTACGCCGCCAAACGCGACGAACGCTCCTGCCGCAATTACGGCAGACACCGTCATAAACCTCGTAAACATGCCATCCATTCCTCTTTGAGCTCTTTGCGTTCTTTGTGGCTAAAACCATGAGACCGTCAGGTGGCGGGCGTTCCGGCACCGGCCGAGGCGAACGGGGTTAGCACGCCGCCGCTAACTCCAGGTTCGCCCGCGTAGAGGATCATACCCTCGCTCACGCCAACACTCATCTTGCGCGGCGCGAGGTTCGCGACGAATACGACCTCCTTGCCCACGAGCGACGCAGGGTCTGGATACGCCCCGCGTATGCCGCTGAAGATCGTGCGCGTGCCGAGCGCACCGGCGTCCAGCTCGAACTTGAGCAGCTTCGACGACTTCGGCACGATCTCGCACGAACGCACCACGCCCACGCGGAGGTCGAGCTTCTCGAAGTCTGCAAATGCGATTTCGGGCTTGAGCGGTGGTTCGTGGTCCGTGGTTCGTGATTCGTGGCCCGTGGATTTCGCCTTGTTCTTCGAAGCACGGCTCTCGTGTGCGACTTCGCCTGACTCGGCGGGCTTCACCTTGGCCTTCTCCACCATCGCCTCCACCTGCTTCGCGTCGATGCGCGTGGCAAGGTACGAGTAGGCGCCGATGGTACCGTTCTCGACGGTCTTCGCGATGTCGTCCCAGACGTACGGTGATTCGCCGAAGAGCGCCGCCACCTTGTCCGCGTAGGACGGCAGGATCGGACGCAGGTAGATCGCGATGATGCGGAACACGTTGAGTATCGTCGTGAGCGTTGTGCGCGTCGCCTCCGCTCCATCTGGCAGTTTGACCGTCTTCCACGGCTCGCGGCGGTCGAAGTATTCATTGGCCGCGTCCGCGATGCGTGTGACCTCCACCGGCACCTGCGAGAAACGGCGCGCCTCGTAGTTGGCAGCGATTGCCTCCGCGCGCGACCGGGCGAACTCCACGAGTTTGCGCCCTTCCTCGTCGAGCGTGCCAAGACGCCCTTCAAGGTTCTTGTTCAGCATCTGCGCACCGCGCGAGGCGAGGTTGGTAATCTTGCCGACCATGTCCGAGTTGACGCGCGTGACGAAATCCTGGAGGTTGAGGTCCATGTCGTCCGTGGTGCCGCCGAGCTTGCATGCGTAGTAGTAGCGCAATGCGCTCGCGGGGAGGTGGTCAAGGTACGTGCGCGCGTTCACGAACGTGCCCTTGGACTTGGACATCTTCTCGCCGTTGACGGTGAGGAACCCGTGTACGAACACCTTCGTGGGCGTCTTGAACCCAGCGGAGTGAAGCATCCCCGGCCAGAAGAGGCAGTGGAAGCGGATGATGTCCTTGCCGATGAAGTGGTAAAGCTCAGCATCCGGGTTGTTCCACCAGTCTTCCAGCTTCTCGTCGTGCGCGGCACACCAGTTGGAAAGCGACGCGATGTATCCGATCGGGGCATCGACCCACACGTAGAAGAACTTGCCGGGATGTCCGGGAATCTCAAAGCCGAAGTAGGGCGCGTCACGCGAGATGCACCATCCGCGCAACGGCTCCTTGAACCACTCGAGGAGCTTGTTCGAGATGTCGCTCGTCGTGTGGCCGGGAATCCACTTCTCAAGGTAGGCGTGCTGCGGCTCAAGCTCGAAGTAGAGGTGTTCGGAGTCCTTGACGGACGGCGTTCCGCCGCACGTGGTGCAGACGGGATTGCCGAGTTCCTCCGCGCCATACGTTGCGCCGCAGTGGTCGCAACTGTCGCCATACTGCCCTTCCGCGCCGCATTTGGGACACGTCCCCTTCACGTAGCGGTCAGGCAGGAACATGCCGCACTTCTCGCAGTAGAGCTGCGGAGAGCTCTTCGCGGATATGTAGCCCGCCTTTTCAGCAGCGGAGAAAATGCGCTCGGAAAGCTCCTTGTTCTCGGGAGAGTTGGTCGTGTAGTAGTTGTCGAAGGCGACCTCGAAATCCGTGAAGTCCTTAAGGTGCGCGGCGTGGCTCCTAGCGATGAGCTCCTCCGGCGTGATGCCTTCGGCGCGGGCGCGGATCATGACCGGCGTGCCGTGCGTATCGTCGGCGCAAACGTAAACACACTCGTTCCCGCGCATCTTCTGGAAGCGAACCCAGAAGTCGGTCTGGACATACTCCACCAGATGCCCGAGGTGGATGTCCCCGTTCGCGTAGGGGAGCGCAGACGTTACTACTATACGGCGTTTCTCTGACATATCTATCTAGTTCTCCTTTGTGGATAGCTGTATATTATACCAAAAAAATCCTTCTTCTGGTTGCGGAATATAAAGGAATGTACACAAATTGGCATTGACTCATGACGTCATGGGGTGTATACTACCTTTCCCAAAGACGAAAAGGAACAACACGATGTTGAAGATCAACGGAGAGGAACTGGATGCCGCAGGCCAGACGGTCGCGGCTTTCCTGTCGTCCGCCGGATACGACGCCACGCGCATTGTGGTGGAACTGAACGAGGCCATTGTGCCGAGGGGAAAATACGCAGAGACCATTCTTAACGACGGCGACCAAGTGGAAATCGTCTGTTTCATGGGAGGCGGCTGAGGTGGCACCCGACCGAGAAACGTTCCACGCCGCCCTCGTCTCGCGCCACGGTGCGGAGAGGCAGGCGAAGTTCGACGCCGCGCGCGTTGCAGTGTGCGGACTTGGAGGCCTTGGCTCCAACGTCGCCATCGCCCTTGCACGTGCGGGCGTGGGACACTTGCACCTCATCGACTTCGACCGCGTTGAGCCGTCCAACCTCAACCGCCAGCAATACCTCGTGGCCCAAGTTGGGCAGCCAAAGGCCGAGGCCATGCGCGAGAACATCGCCGCGATAAACCCCTTCTGCGAAGTCGTCGCGGAAACCCTGCGCATCTCGCCGGAGAACATCGCCGGATTGCTGAAGGACGACGACATCGTCTGCGAGGCGTTCGACCGCGCCGAACAGAAGGCAATGCTCGTATCCGGCGTCATGGAGGCTTTTCCGTCAAAGCCCGTGGTGGCGGCGTCAGGGATGTCCGGGCTCGCCTCCGCGAATGAAATCTCCACCATTCGCGCCGCGAAGCTGCTGTACGTATGCGGAGACCGCGCGACGGACGTTGCGAGCGGCATCGGTCTCTACGGGGCGCGCGTGCTCGTGTGCGCGGCGCACCAGGCGACGATGATACTGCGTCTTATCGACGGGGGGAACGAACCCTAAGGAACAAATTGAAATGCCTGAAGACAAAGACAAACTGATTCTCGGCGACAGCGCGTTCACGTCGCGCTTCATTCTCGGCTCCGGCAAATATTCGCTCAGCCTCGTGAAGGCGGCGGTCGAAGACGCCGGCGCGCAGATCATCACGCTTTCCGTGAGGCGCGCGAACACGCAGGAGAAGGAGAACATCCTCGACTACATCCCAAAGGGCGTGACCCTTCTGCCGAACACCTCCGGCGCGCGCGACGCGAAGGAAGCAGTGCGCATCGCACGCCTCGCACGCGAACTCGGCTGCGGCGACTTCGTGAAGATCGAAATCATGCGTGATACGAAATACCTCCTCCCAGACAACCAGGAGACGATCAAGGCCACCGAACAGCTCGCCGCCGAGGGTTTCACCGTGCTGCCGTATATGTATCCCGACCTCAACGTGGCGCGCGACCTGGTGAAGGCAGGCGCTGCTGCGATCATGCCGCTTGGCGCGCCCATCGGGTCGAACAAGGGACTCGCCACGGCGGACTTCATCCAGATTCTCATCGACGAAATCGAACTCCCGATAATCGTGGACGCCGGCATCGGCGCACCCAGCCAGGCGTGTCGTGCGATGGAAATGGGCTGCGCCGCCGTTATGGCGAACACAGCCCTCGCAACGTCCGGCGACGTGCCACGCATGGCCCGCGCTTTCCGTCTCGCGATCGAGGCGGGACGCGAAGCCTACCGCGCCGGCCTCGGACGCGTCCTTGCGCGCGGCGCCGCCGCCTCCGATCCGCTCACCGGCTTCCTGCGCTGAGGTGTTGAAAATGGGAAACGCCCCCAAACGCAGCGACCTGATCTTCGACGCGGCGGGACTTTCCCCCGCCGCCCTCGCGCGCAAGCACCAGCTTGAACGCGATCCGTCGTGTCGGGCCGACGTAATGGCGTACCTGCCCGGCATGGAGGTAATCGAATCAGATCTCAAGGACCGCGTCCGCGCAGCGATGGCGGCGTACGATCCGTCCCGCTACACGGCGGCAGACGTGCGCCGAACTCTTGAACATAACCGTATTTCCATCGACGACCTGCAGGCGCTTCTCTCCCCTGCCGCCGCCCCGTTCCTCGAACGTATGGCTGAACGCGCCCGCGCCGAAACCGTTCGCCACTTCGGCAACACCGTCTATATCTTCACGCCCCTCTACATCGCGAACCACTGCGAGAACTATTGCGTCTATTGCGGTTTCAACTGCTACAACCCCATCCGACGCATGAAACTCGACAAGGAGCAAATAGAGCGCGAAATGGAGATCATCGCAAAGTCCGGCATGGAGGAAATCCTCCTTCTCACGGGCGAGAGCCGTAGCGTGAGCGGCGTGGAGTACATCGGCGACGCATGCGAGCTCGCTCGTAAGTACTTCCGGCTCGTTGGGCTTGAGGTTTATCCCATGAACACCGACGAATACCGCTATCTGCGCGGACGCGGTGCGGACTACGTGACGGTGTTCCAGGAGACCTACGATGTGGAGCAGTACGAGAAATTGCACCTTCTCGGACACAAGCGCGTGTGGCCGTACCGCTTCGACGCGCAGGAACGCGCCCTCATGGGAGGAATGCGCGGCGTCGCCTTCTCCGCACTGCTCGGTCTTTCCGACTTCCGCAAGGATGCACTCGCCACGGCACTTCACGCCTATTGGCTGCAACGTAAATACCCCGAAGCGGAAATAAGCCTTTCGTGTCCGCGCCTGCGCCCGATAACGAATCACGCGGACGTCCGCCCCGGCGAGATCGGAGAGCGCGAACTTTGCCAAGTGCTGTGCGCCTACCGACTCTTCCTGCCCTTTGCGGGGATTACCGTGTCCTCGCGCGAAAGCGCCTCATTCCGCAACGGCATCACGAAGATCGTCGCAACGAAGGTCTCCGCCGGCGTCTCCACCGGCATCGGAGACCATGCGTCAAAATACGGGGAAGAATCAGCTTCCGAGAAAGAAGGCGACGAACAGTTCGAGATCAGCGACGCTCGCAGTCTGGCGAAGATGTACGCAGACCTCACTGGCGAGGGACTTCAGCCCGTCCTTAACGACTACGTTTACGTATAATCGCCCCGACGCGGCTTCCGTTTCACTTGGCCTTTGGAAGCGCGATGGATGGATTCTTGAGGTCGGTCCAGAGCGTACCCTCGCCGGAATGCAGCACGCGAATCGAGAGATCGGGCGAAAGCGATTCCACGAACTTGAGGTCCGCAAGCGAAGACCGAGAGGCGAATACGTCCGCCCTGCGCTTCGCGCCGAGCGCCTTCTCGTTCTCCACGAGGAACTTTGCCTTCGCCTCCGCCTCGCCCTGCGTGCGCACGATGTCCGCCTTGATCTGCGCGGACTTGAGGTTGATCTCCGCCACCTTCAGCTGGGCGTCCGCGCCGATGCCTGCAACCTCCTTGTTCCTTTTCGCGGCAATCGTCGCCACCAGTTTCTTCGTCTCCTGCTCAGTCTCGCGCTTGAACTGGTCCACCATCGCGATCTGCGTGTTGAGGAGCGCCTGCTTCTTCGCCGTCTCCTGCTGCGTCTTGTTGGTGAGATCGCGTTCCTTCGCGACGCTCGTCTCCTGAATCGGTTTGAGGATGTCCACCGGCACCTCCACATGACGCACGATAGCGTTCCGCACGAGTATCTTCTTCTCGCCGAGAATCTTCACCAGCTCGTCCGTCATCTCCTTCTGGAACTTCTGACGTCCCTCGCCGTCGATGAACTCGCGCGCCTTGTAGCCAGAGCCCTTCATGCGCGAGACGGAGAGAATCTGCGGAAGGATGATCTTGGAAACGACAGCCGGGAGGTCGCCGTAGAGCATGTAGATGCGAGATATGTTCTCTGGCAGCAGCTCGAACTCCACGGTCATGTCGAGCATGATCGCGAAGCCGTCGGAGGACGGGAACTGCACGAACTGGTTCATTCCGAACGCCACAGAGTCGCTCGTCTGCACCGACGGCTTCGCCGCAGCCGGTATAGGTGCGCCATAGCCATGCTGCCGCCCTCCTTGTTGTTGTACGCTTGCCGTCTTTCTGGGAGCGCTCTTCGCCCGCGCCGCCGACGAGCCAACGGGTGGATGCGACAAGTTCATTTGCGCCTCCTGGGCGTTCAGGATTCCCAGATCGGCGTTCGCGTTCATGTAGTCGGCCCGCTTCGCGATCTGGGAGGAGAGCGTGTTCTGCTGCAACTCGGCGAGGCCGTTCGCGCTTGTCGATTGCGCCTTGGTGAGCACTACTGTACCGCTCTTTCCGACGATGGACACCTGGTTCATGCCGATTTCCACCACGTCAACCTGATACGCGCGCGTGTTCACGTAGTAAAGCCCCGGCTGGAGAATTTTCTCAAATACGCCCTTCTCGCCAGGCCCCGCGAACTTGCCCTCAGGAGCGGGCTTGCCAGTGAGCGAAGTCACCACGCCCGCATAGCCGATCGGGATGTTGATCGCGTCCTTCACCTCAATCTCGTATCCCTCTGGATTGAGCCGGTACGTACCAGGTCCCAGCACGCGACGCCATACGCCCTTGTAATCGTCGTCAGGCGCGATAATCTCGCCGGGAGGGAGTTCCTTTCCGGTCTTGGACGTGACGATGCCGACCTTGCCGGCTGGAATCGTCATTGCCGATACTATTTTCCAGTCGTTGTTGATTGGATTCAGGAAATGACGTCCCTCAGCGAGCGGAACGCGTTGCACGCCCTTCTCGCCCGGTTCCGCGAGAATGCGTCCGGGCGGAAGCTCCTTACCCGTCTTTGCCGTCACTATCGCCATTTGCCCTTCCGGCACGTACACGCGGCATGTGGTCCACATGAAACCGAAGATCAGAACCGCAACGGCGATTACGCCGCCCACAATAATTCCAATGGGATTTCTCATTTCGCACCTCCCTTCCCTTGCTGTTGTACGCTTGTTGTCTTTGGCTTCGCCCCGCTACTCCTAATCGGCAAGCCGAATATCTCGCCCGGCGAATCGCCGGTCACGACATCCTTCACCCTCGGCGCGGCTTTCTCATAGAGCTTCGCGCGCACGTAGTCGGCGTCGCCGCCATAAGCTGCGACCTCCTGCTTGAGCACGTCCGCCGCGGCTTTCGTCTGCGCCTCCACGACCTTGCGCTCCGCCTCGGCTACGGTCAGCTTCGCGGTGGCATCCGCCTGCGCCGCCTTGAGTTCACGCTCCGCGACCTCTAGCTTCGCCTCGGCGGCTATCACCTGCTCGGCGCTGCGCTGCTCTGCGGCGATCTTCGCCTGAATCGACTCCGTCTCGGCGGCGACGCGCGCGCTGTTCTGCTCCGCGAGCGACTTCTGCCGCTCAAGCTCCGCCTGCGACTTCGCCTGGACGATCTGCTGCTCGATCTTGAGTCCTTCCTGCACCGCGAGTTCGCGGGCGCGTATGATGGACGCAACCTCCTGCGGCGCGAAGATGTCGCGTATCAGCACGGAGTTGAGCGACACTCCCCACGGCTTGCAGACGTCCCGGAGGTACTTCTCCAGCGAGTTCTGGAACGCCTGGCGCGATTCGCCCACGATGAACTCCGTCGCGCTCTTCTTCGAACCCTCGATGCGCGAGAACCCGCGCGCGGCGGGCAGGACGATCTTTTGGAGGATGTCGTCCATATCGCCCACCTCGTGCGAAAGCATCGCCACCTTGTCAATCTCCAGGTTGAACTCAAGCGTGCCCTCCGCGTTCACGGTGAAGCCGTCAAGCGTGAGGAACGATATCGCGTCCGCGCCGCTCAGTTCGAAGCGCTGGCTCTGGATGTTCACGATCGAGACGGAATAGACGAACGGATTGAGCCTGTGCGTGCCCTCTTTCAGAATGCGAGGCGAAACCCCCTTCGCCCCGGGCTTTATGAGGAAGCCCGTGCCAGTGGCAGCGTCCTTGGCGCCGCCGGGCGCGAGTATGTCGTCACCCGTCAGTTCCGTCACCACGCCCACGTACCCCGGCTTGATCGTGATGTCGTCATAGAGCTTCACTTCGTAGGCGTACGGATTGATGCGGTGTTTGCCTGTGCCGAGTACATCGCGCAAGATGCCGCGCGTACCTTCCTTGGCCAGTATCTCTCCCTCCGGAAGATCCTTCCCGAACTTGCGCACTAGCACGCCGAACTTTCCGGCGGGGATGTCAACAGTCTTCGCGTAGCGCCACTCCCACGTCCAAGGGTTGCGGAAATGGCGTCCTTCGGGAAGCACCTCCTCCTGAATGCCCTTGTACTCCGGCCCCAGCGCGAGGATCGCCTCTGGCGGGAGGTTCTTTCCCGTCTTCTTGTACAGAATCGCGATGCGGCCGTTTTCCGGCTCTATCCGCCACCCGTACCATACCCACAGCGAGAACAGGGCGAGCAACGCCACCGCTACCGCCACTATTGGTCCTTTTAACTGCATTGTCATTCTCCTTTATTGCGTTGACGCAGATATTATACCACAGATGGCATTTCGCAAACACACAAAACGCCGTCCTTGTTGACGCGCGGTGGTTGCCCAGATGAAAATCCAGGCTCTTCACGCTCCGGTCCTCCGTGCCCGGAGATCACGTACGAAACGTTCCGAGAACACTTGAGAGCCAGCACGATTGAGATGATTGCCATCGTGCCAACACTCAATCGGCAGATCAAGTTCGAGATAATTGAGGTAGATTACGCCAAGACGGTGCGCAAGCGCCTCCACCTCCCGCGTGAACGCCGCGCGACGCACTGGCTCAATTGCCTCGCGGAGCGGACCCGAAAGCGGCATCGTCGTGATTATCGGCTCGGCACCGGCGGCGCGGGCCAGATTGACCTGCTTCTCCAGAATGCCGAGCAGCGGCAGGTCCGAAGTGGCCGGCGGACGGCTGTTGACGCGCGCCGCCTTGTCCAACGCGTCGGACCGAGCCATCTTGCGCAACTTGCGCGAGACGAATCCAACGCCAGTAGAAGGATCGAAACCGCCTACAAGCGAACTCTGCCAACGCTTGCCGCGCAGGATCGACTTGCGGAACTCGTTGAACTTGCGCTTGAACACCACGTCGCGCCAGAGCGAGAGGACAGATCCAAGCGGACGCCTGTTCTCCTTCAAGTGATAGAAGTGGATGAAAGTATGGACGCGCGCGGCGTTGAGCTCGGAGACGGGACGCGAGATGTCGTAGCCGATCTTGAGCGGCGAAACGTCAATTAGCACGCGGCGGACCTTGCCGGGATTCGCCGCCAGCACGTCCTTTAGCCGCATCGCGTCCTGGTCGCACGTGGTGGCGGCCGTGCTGAAGTTGCGCAGGCCCGGGATGATGGCGGGGTCGAGCGCGTCCTTCGTCTGCGAGTCGCCGCACACCACCATCGTCTCGCCCTCCGCGAGCGTCAGTGCGCCCACGTAGGAGCGGTACTCCATGACCACGACGAAAGCCGTCCACACAACCGCGATTACGGTCGGAATCGCGGCGAACTGGAGAAGGCGTTTCAAAAATCGTCGCATTATACGCACCTCAGAACTGGAAATAGATGAACGTCTGGCTGCCAGGCGTGTAGAACACGACAAGCCAGAGGAGGACGAAGTACACGCCCCACCGCAGGGATGTCACGTGCGGAAGGCGCGCGCAGCCGTATGCCTCGCGGCGGTTGAACCACTCCACGAGCAGCAGCACGGCTACCGCGACCGCCGCGATTGACGTCTCGCGCGGCAGATGGTGCAGCGCGTCGAACGTCCTCACATCGACCATGTCGCGGAACCAGCGGCCAGCCTCGCCGATTGACTGTGCGCGGAAGAGCGCCCAACCGAGAAGCGCGAAGAAGAACGTGCGCAGCATCTCGCCGAGCTCGCGCAGGGACGGCAGCGCGCGGTCCTCCGCCACGACGTCCAGATGGCGGCGGTTGCGTCCGCCGAGCAGAAGTGGCAAGAACAGCGCGGCGTGGAACGCGCCCCAGGCGACGAATGTCCAGTTCGCGCCGTGCCAGAGGCCTGAGACGAGGAAAATCACGAAGGTGTTGCGTACGCGCTTCCACGCGCCACACCTGCTGCCTCCGAGTGGAATGTAGAGGTAGTCGCGGAACCAGGTGGTGAGCGAGATGTGCCAGCGACGCCAGAACTCCGCGATGTCGCGCGCGAAGTAGGGACAGGCGAAGTTCCGCATGAGACGGATGCCGAAAAGGCGCGAGCATCCGATGGCGATGTCCGAGTAGCCGGAGAAGTCACCGTAGATCTGGAACGTAAAGAGCAAGACACCGAGCCATGTGCCGAGTCCGTTGTGGAGAGAAGCGTCGTTAAGAAGGAAGTTTGCAGCCACCGCACAGTTGTCCGCCACCACACACTTCTTGAAGAAGCCCCAGAGCATCTGGCGGCAGCCAAGCACGGCCTCGCCGTAGTCGAACGCGCGCGGACGCAGGAACTGAGGCAGGAGGTTCGTTGCGCGCTCGATCGGACCAGCCACGAGCTGTGGGAAGAAGCTAATGAAGGCGAAGAAGGCAATCGGGTCGCGCGTGGGCGCGATTTGCCTGCGATATACGTCGATCGTGTAGCTGAGCGCTTGGAATGTGTAGAAGCTCACGCCCACCGGCAGGGCCACCTGCAGAAACGCGACGTGCGGCTCGAAACCACAGGCGCGCAGCAATTCGGCCGCCTGTCCGACAAAGAAGTCGTAGTACTTGAACGCTCCAAGGATGCCGAGGTTTATCACGCAGCTGAGCGCAAGACGCGCCTTCGAGGCGGCGGATCGCGGTTCGGCGTTCGCCTCCAGAAGACCAAAGATCCAGCTCCATGCACTCGTGAAGACGATCAGCGCAAGGAACCGCCAATCCCACCAGCCGTAGAACACGTAGCTCGCGGCTACCACAAACAGGTTCTGTAAGCGGAGCCGCGAGCCAAGCAACCAGTATCCCGCGAATACAAGCGGGAGGAACAGTAGGAATTCTGGAGAGTTGAATAACATTAATCGGCAAGCAAAACTCAACGACGGGCGATGAGTTTCGCAAAGTCCCAATCACCGCGGCTCGGTGCCTTGAGGAAGGCGTTCGCCTCTGGCTTGTTCGTGAACTTCATCTTCTTCGGGTCGAAGGAAAGTTCCTCGCCAGGATAGCGCAGCGCGATGCAGCCTATGAGGAGCGCCTCTGTGAGCGGAGCAGCGTACGCGAGACGCGATCCGCAACGCGCCGGAGCCTTCGCAAGGCATGCCTCGACGAACTCGCGGTAGTGGTTGTAGCCAGCTGCCTTGTCGCCAGGCTTGATCGCGGAATTGAACGCGCCCTTGTCGCCGGATATGCACTCGGGCCTCTTGGCATGGGATTCGCCGATGGTCGTGGCCTTTGTGCCCACGATGATTAGGCCGTTGCCGTTGACGATGGGATTGATCTTCGCGGGAGCAACGTACTGCTTGCCTTCCTTCTTTGCCTTCTCGGCCTTCTTAGCCTCCACTTTCGCACCGACCTGCGCAGCATATTCGGCAAGGCCGGGTACGGCGTCAACGTCGGGCTTGATTCCGCCGTCGGTCCAGACGACCTTGATGCCGTTCGGGACCCACTTGTTGGGCGCGAAGGTCATTTCGATGCGGGACTTCTTCGGATAGGCGATCGACACGGGGCCTTCGCCGCAGGTGTCGGCCTTGACCTTAATCGGCAGACCGAGTTCAAACGCCCAGAACGCGGGGTCAGCGTTGTGTACCGCCATGTCGCCAATCGCGCCGCACCCATACGCCCACCAGCCGCGCCACTTGAACGTGTGGTACGCGGGCGAGTAGCCGTGGTCCTCGCTCGGACCGCACCAACAGTCCCAGGCGTTCGGCGCGTAGCCCTTCGGAAGCGGCTCCGCCTTGGCGTACTTCTTCATGCCCTGCGGCCACACGGGACGGTCGCTCCAGCTGTAGATTTCCTTGATGTCGCCCCAGAAGCCCGCATCGCGCAGCGCCTTGTAGCGCCACACTCCGGGATGTCCCTGGTTGCCCATCTGCGCCACGACGCCGGTCTCTAGCTGCGTCTTGAGCATGAGCTCGCACTCCTCGACAGTGCGGGCGAGCGGCTTCTGCACATAGACGTGCTTGCCCACCTTCATGCAGTCGATGGCGATGTATGCGTGGGTGTGGTCGGGAGTTCCGATCTGCACGGCCTCGAACTTGTCGCCCATCAGACGCAGCATGTCGCGGTAGTCGGTGAACTTCGGGATGCCGGGATACCTCTTCTCCCAACGGTCAAAGGCCTTGGGGTTGATGTCACAGACTGCCACTAGGTCGCATCCGGCCTTGATGAGGCTCTCGGTTGCGCCGCCGCCCATGCGATCGCAGGCGATGGAGGCGATTTTCAGGCGACGGCCCTTGACGTCGCCTTTGAAGTCCGTCGTCGGCGCAAGGTCGATTGCGCCGTACGCGCCGAACGAAAACGCGCCAAGTCCGGCAACGAACGAGCGACGGTTGAGTGTGAAGAGGTTTGCAGACATTTGATTCTCCTTTATTGTTTGTTAGTTTGAGATACGCGGTGCACGGGAAGCGTCCCGGCGGCGTTCCAGCACGACCAGAGTCTCGAACCTGGCCGTGCGCGGGAAAAGGTCGAAGAGCTTGACGCGCTTGATGTCGTAGTTGCGCGAGAGCGTGGCGAGGTCGCGCGTAAGCGTGGCCGGGTCGCACGATACGTAGAGTATGCGCGCAGCCGGAAGACGCGCGAGCCATGGGGCTACGTTCGATTCAAGCCCGCCACGCGGCGGATCGACTATCACCGTGTGGTGCGCGCCGGCCTTGATGCGCGTCAGGCTTCCGCCCACGCGCTCGCAGAAGAAGTTCGCCGGGATTCCAAGCGCAGCCGCGTTTTTCTTCGCGCACGCCACTGCGCCGCGCACGCTCTCTATCCCTACGAGACGCACATCGCCAACCGCCTTTTCCTTCGCCGCCCGTGCGCAGCTTATGCCGAACACACCTACGCCACAGTAGAGGTCGAGGACGTGCGGTGCGTCCGCAACGCCCGCCACGTATTCGTCGCGCACGGACTTCACGAGCAAGTCGCCCATCTGCGGATTCACCTGGTAGAAGCCGTCCGCCGGCACGGCGAACTTCAACCCCGCCGTCTGTTCGCACAGCTCCATGTTCGCGGGCGGTTCTCCAAGCCACCACTTCACGCCGTCTCGCGCCGTGTGGCGGATCGTAACGTTGTCCGCCGCCTTCGCGCTCTGACGCACGGCGCGCGCCCCCTGCGTGAGGAGCGTGAACACGGCGGAGCGGATCGCGGGCAACGCGGCGTTGATCGCGGGACACGCCAGCGGATCGCGCTCAACGTCCACCACGCGGTGGTCCGGCTCCTCGCGGTAGCCTAGCACCCACTTGCCGTGCTGGCGCTCCGTGTGGTAAACGACCTTGTTGCGGTAAGCGAGCGGAGACGCCGCCGGTACCACTTCGAGCGGCAACACGGTCTGCGCCACCTTCCAGAGGAAGTTTTCAAGCTGGTCCTGCTTGAAACGGATTTCGGCGTCGTATGAAACATCGGCGTACACCATGCCCGGCACTGTCGGCCCTGGTTCGGCAAGGCGCTCCGGTATCGCCTCCTCCACGCCCACGAGCCGCGCCTTGACGTAGCGCTTCTTCTGTTCCACGATCTCCGCCTTGACGGTTTCGCCCGCGTACGCGCCAGGCACGAACGCAACGCGCCCGTCGCCGAGACGCCCTAGTCCGTCGCCGCCGTAAACCGTTTTCTCGATCTTGAGTGTGACTGTCATAAAATGCCTTGGCGGAAAAGATACCAAATCCCCGCGCCAAAGGCAAGCAAATCTGACGAAGCGTGAGGGACGCGCCCCGTCGCGACCCTATTCCACCATCACGGCCCACGTGCCGGCGGGTTTCTTGCACGACGCCTCGCCGTAGCCGACGCCATCAACCACAAAACCGATCACGTTCACCGTGTACTTCACAAGCTTTTTCTTGGTGGGGCGAGCCGTCCCCGGCGAGCCACCGCCAGCCAGCGCATACACCTTGAACGCCCCCTTGAACTGACCGGTCTTTGCCGCGTAGGTGAGCTTCAACCCGGAAAGATTGGTCTTGCCCTTGGTGTTGTCCACTACAAGGCCGTACTCCTTCGTCACACGATCCTTCGCCCACTTCACCGTGGCCGCCTTCGCGAACACCCACTTGCCATTGGAGACGCTGAACGATTCCTCGTTCGGCAAAAGGTCGTCCTGCAACTCACCGGGAACGGCTAGATCGAAACCATCAATCCGGAACGTCCCGCGAGAACCGCCCTTCAATTCCTTGCCAATCGTCGCCTTCGCCATCAGATACGACCCGTTCTTCAGCGTGAACTTACCATCCGCCGCCATCTCAAACGACATCTCCCCAACCGGCACCTTGAAGGCAAGCTTCACGGGATGGACACGCCCCGTCGCGTCCGCACTCCCTGTCGCCTCTCTCACGTTCACATTCACCGCCCTCGCCGTGACCTTCTTCGCCTTGCCATCTATCAACATCGTCGCCGTAGCGGATACCCTCACCACGCCCTTCTTGCTGATCTTCCCCACCTTCACCTGCATGGTGCCTGCAAGCACATCGCCCTTGTACAGCGCTCCATCCACGGTCTGCGCCTTGGCAAAACTAGCATCCAATTCACAAACGGCATTCACCGTCCACACTTGCTGCGTTACGACAGGCTCTGGTATCGGATCAGGTTCTGGTTCCGGATCAGGTTCTGGCTCTGGTTCTGGCTCAGGTTCCGGGTCAGGTTCTGGATCAAGTTCCGGTCCCCAAAATCGCCGGAAAGCGAACCTGTACTGCCAACGACCCAGCCATCAACCAGCATCACGCCTGGAATCGAATTGGTGTCGTAAATGGAATCGCCACAATAGGCAAATGCATCTTTCCCGACTTTCGCCACGCTGGATGGAATCTTTATGCCAGTCAGTTCGGAACAGTTACGGAACGCGCCATTCCCGATGCTCGTCACGCTCGCCGGTATCGTCACGCTCGTAAGCCCGCTGCAACCGGAAAAGGCCCTATACATGATGCTCGTCACGTTATCCGGCATCGCCACGTCCGTCAAGCTGCGGCAACCTAAAAAAGCCTCACTCCCGATGGTCGTAACGCTGTCCGGGATTTTCACGTCCGTCAAGCCGCCGCAACCGTAGAATGCGTTTCTCCCAATGCTCGTCACGGGTTTGCCGCCAAGCTCGGCAGGAACCGCCACGGCACCTGCAGGCGAAGGGGAAATGGCTGCAGACGAGCCATTCTGGCAAATCTCCGCCGCATCTCCATTGATCTGATAAGTCCAGATGTATCCGTTGGCATATTGCGTCTCGGCCCATACGCCAGACACAACGGCAACCGCCGCCGTCAATATCGCCATTTCCTTTTTCATATCACACCTTAACTGCTCGTAAAAACAAGGAGAATCGCTACTCCACTCGCGACGCTACGAGGCTGCCGCCGATCCAGGCGAGGTGGTAAACCTCGCCAGATTCAGTTGTGAGCACGAGAGTGCAGTCAACGACCTCGGCTTCACATTCGCACGCCATGCCGCCGTCATCCGTCCACGTCACGAGATACGCAGTCGCAAGGCCATCGTCAAGCGTCAGCATGAACACGCCGCCATCGTCCGCGAACGTGCCCACGAACTCGCTCTGGAAGAACAGCGGCGCCTCGACCGCCACCATTTCGCCATCCTCCAAAGAAGAGCCTCCCGCCGATTTCCTGACTGATACCGCAGCATTGTTGTTCGTCCTCCGCACCCACCGTGCGTATACAGTCACGTTTCCGGCGAACTTCCACTTCGCGGAGGTCTTGCCCGGCTCGTAGGTGCCATCCCAGTACTTCCCGTTTACGGCATACCCGCTAGCGTCGAACACCATGTTGCCGCCGACGGAGTTTGTAGTATCGAACCACCCTATGTCCACGTATTCCATATAGTCCGTACGCGTCACAGAAGTCCCTGAAGCAGCTGCCTGCATCGTGGACTTCCCGCTCTCCACGATCACGGAAGCGAAATCCGAGTCCTCTATCTTACCGCCGTTCGCGTCAAACGTCACAACCCAGTAAGGCGGACTCTTGACCCAACGCGCGTACGCCACCACGTTCCCGGCGTATCTCCACGTAGCGGCAGAGACCTTCGGCGAATACGCGCCGTTCCAGAACTTCCCGTGTACGGCGTACCCGCGCGCGTCGAACACCATGTTGCCGCCGACGGAGTTCGTGGTGTCGAACCACCCCTCGAGAGAGTAGCCCGCACGTGTCACCTGCGCCCCCGAAGCCCCGGCCTGATTCGTGTACCTCCCGCTTTCAACGACCACGGCGGCGTAAGCCGCATTGCCAATCGCACCACCGTTAGCGTCGAACGTCACCACGCGGTACGGCGGGCTCGCCACCCACCGCGCGTAGGCCGTCATATTGCCGGTGTACTTCCACTTCGCGGAGGAGACCTTCGGAGAATACGCCCCGTCCCAGTATTTCCCGTTCACGGCGTACCCGCGTGCGTCGAAGACCATGTTGCCGCCGACGGAGTTCGTGGTGTCGAACCACCCCACGAGCGCGTAGCCCGAACGCGAAACATTCCTGTTCGCACCCGCCTGGCTCGTGTAATTGCCGTACTCGACGGAGAAGGAAACAGTCGCAGTCCCGCTAACCGTTCCACCGTTCGCGTTGAGCGTCACCGTACTCTTGTTTTGCGCCCAACGCGCATACGCCACCGCGTTCCCTGTGTGTTTCCACGTCGCGGAAGACTTGCTTGGAACGTAAGACCCGTTCCAATAAGTGCCGTTCACGGCATAGCCCTGCGCATTGAACACCATGTTGCCACCGCTAGACGCGCTCGTGTCGAACCAGCCTACGAGCGTATAGCCCGAACGCGACACCGTCCTGTTCGCACCGGCCTGGCTCGTGTACTTGCCGTACTCGACGGGGAAGGAAACGGTCGCAGCACCGCTAACCTTCCCCCCGTTAGCGTTGAGCGTCACCGTGCTCTTGTTCTGCGCCCAGCGCGCGTATGCGGTCACATTCCCCGCGTACTTCCACGTCGCGGAGGACTTGCTTGGAACGTAAGACCCGTTCCAGTAAGTGCCGTTCACGGCATAGCCCTGCGCGTTGAACACCATGTTGCCGCCGCTTGCGGCGTTAGTGTCGTACCATCCGACAAGCGTATAGCCCGAACGCGACGCCTTCACCCCGGAAGCGCCCGCCTGCATCGTGTACTTCCCGCTCTCCACGACAATGGCGGCGTATGCTGCATTGCCGACAGCACCGCCATTCGCGTCGAACGTCACAACGCGGTACGGCGGAGTCTTGGTCCAACGTGCGTACGCCGTCACGTTTCCGGCGTACTTCCACGTTGCAGACGACACCTTCGGCGAATACGCGCCATTCCAGTACTTCCCGTTCACGGCGTACCCGCGGGCGTCGAACACCATGTTCCCGCCGCTCGACGCGCTCGTGTCGTACCATCCCACCAGCGAATATCCCGAACGCGACACCGTCCTGTTCGCGCCGGCCTGGCTCGTGTACCTTCCGTTCTCGACCTGGAATGAGATGGTCGTCTGACCGCTCACCGTCCCGCCGTTCGCGTTGAGCGTCACGACATAACCATGCGGCGAGGGATCGGTCTTCGTGCCGGCGTAGAGGACAAAGCCGGTAACCAGCGCCATGCCCGCCAAGCGCGCCAGATGCGATGCGCCACGCCACATCACCGCAAACCGTGCCGCCGCGCTGCGGACGGTTTGCGTCCTGAATGCCAGCACGGCAAACAGAGTCGCCGCCGTGCAGATGCCGAGGCACATCACCGCCTGCTGGAGCCATGCAATAGCCCCGCAAGCCCACGTCTGAATTCCGGCCATTTCCATAACTTTATTCCTCTTGTGTGGCGACAAGGCAGCCGTTGTCCCAGACGAGGTGATATACCTCGCCCGTTTCCGTAATTAGGATGAGCACGTCTCCGACAACCGCCGCCTCGCATTCGCATGCGACGCCGCCGTCATCCGTCCACGTAACGAAATACGCCGTCTCAAGGTCCTCGTCCAGCGTCAGCATGAACCTGCCGCCGCCATCCGCGAACGTGCCCTCGAACTCGCCCTGGAAGAATAACGGAGCCTCGGCTTCAACCATATCACCAGACCAGAAGCCATCCTCCATGTCCCCGGACGGAGCCGCCATTCTGATGTTGCCAGACGCAGTAACCCAACGCGCGTATGCGGTCACGCTACCGGCAAACTTCCACGTAGCGGAGGACTTGCTTGGGACGTAAGACCCGTTCCAGTACGTTCCGTTCACGGCATAACCCTGTGCGTTAAACACCATGTTGCCGCCGCTCTTCGCGTCGTACCACCCCGCAAGCGTGTAGCCCGAACGCGTCGCATTCATGGCGGACGCCCCCGCCTGGCTCGTGTATTTGCCCTGCTCCACAACGCAGTTGCAGGAGGCGTTTCCAAGAACGCCGCCGTTCGCATCGAACGTCACCACCCTGTACGGCGGGGTGGCAACCCACTGCGCGTAAACGGTCACGTTGCCAGTGCCCTTCCACGTGGCGGAGGATACGCTCGGCGAATACGACCCGTTCCAGTACACGCCGTTCACGGCATAGCCACGCGCGTCAAAGACCATGTTGCCGCCGCTCTTTGCGTCGTACCATCCACGGAGCGTGTAGCCTGAACGCGAAACGGTCCTGTTTGCACCGGCCTGGCTAACGTACTTGCCGTACTCGACCTGGAAGGAGACTGTCGCCTGCCCGCTCACGGTTCCACCGTTAGCGTTGAGCGTCACAGTGCTTTTGTTTTGCGCCCAACGCGCGTACGCCACCACGTTCCCGGCGTACTTCCACGTCGCGGCGGACTTGCTCGGGACGTAAGACCCGTTCCAGTATTTACCGTTTACGGCGTACCCACGCGCGTCGAACACCACGTTGCCACCGACGGAGTTTGTGGTGTCGAACCACCCCACAAGGACGTAGCCCGAGCGCGCCACCTGTGTTCCAGAAGCCCCAGCCTGCATAGTATTCTTGCCGTCCTCGACAGCCACTGCCGCGTACGCCGAGTTAGAAACGATTCCGCCGTTCGCGTCGAACGTCACAACGCGGTACGGCGGAGTCTTGACCCACCGCGCGTATGCGGTAACGTTACCTACATGCTTCCAAGTCGCGGACGAGACTTTCGGCGAATACGACCCGTTCCAGTATTTGCCGTTTACTGCGTAGCCCCGCGCGTCGAACACCATGCTGCCGCCGCTCGATGCGTTCGTGTCGTACCAACCTACGAGCGAGTAGCCCGTGCGCGTCGCCTTCGTCCCGGACGCACCGGCCTGCATCGTGGCCTTACCCTGCTCCACCACGATGGCGGTGTATGAAGCATTGCCTATCGTGCCGCCGTTCGCGTCGAACGTCACCACCCTATACGGGCTGGAGGCAACCCACCGCGCGTACGCGGTCGCATTCCCGGAATACTTCCATGTCGCCGAAGACACCTTAGGCGAATACGCCCCATCCCAATACACGCCGTTCACCGCATATCCGCGCGCGTCGAACACCATGTTGCCGCCGCTCGACGCGTTCGTATCGTACCACCCAACGAGCGTGTAGCCCGTACGCGAAACGGTCCTGTTCGCGGCGGCCTGACTCGTAAACTTCCCGTACTCGACCTGCGCAGTGACGGTCGCTGCCCCGCTCACTGTCCCGCCGTTCGCGTTAAGAGTGACAGTACTCTTGTTCTGCGCCCACCGAGCGTACGCGGTCACGCCACCGGCGTTCTTCCATTTCGCGGAAGATGCGCCCGGCGAATACGATCCGTCCCAATATTTGCCGTTCACGGCGTACCCGCGCGCGTCGAATACAATGTTTCCGCCGCTCGACGCGTTCGTGTCGTACCACCCCATGAGCGTGTAGTCTCCCTCACGCGCGACCTTCGTGCCGGACGCACCCGCCTGGTTCGTGTACTTCCCCTGCTCAACTACGCATGCGTAAGGAGCGCTCGCCATCGTTCCGCCGTTGGCGTCAAACGTCACCACCCTGAACCGATCGGAGGCGACCCATCTGGCGTATGCGGTCACGTTGCCTACATGCTTCCAAATCGCAGAAGAGACCTTTGGCGAATACGCTCCATTCCAGTATTTCCCGTTCACCGCGTACCCGCGCGCGTCGAACACCATGTTGCCGCCGCTAGACGCATTCGTGTCATACCATCCAACGAGCGTGTATCCGCTACGCGTCGTTTTAGTTGCGGACGCACCAGCCTGCATCGTGGGTTTTCCCCACTCGACGACGATGGAGGCGTATGACGCATTTCCTATCGCCCCTGCGTTCGGGTTGAAGGTCACGGCGAATGACATCTCCTGCAACCGCTCGGAACCGTTCTGCACCCAATGGGCGTAAAACGTCTGCGCCGCCGCGACGCGGGCAATTGAATCCCTCCGCGTACCTCCGTCAACGGAAGTGTACCAACCCTGGAACGTGAAACCTGGACGCGTCGGGAGCGGGAACGCCTCAACCGCCGTCCCCGGCACGCAGTTCCAAAAAGCTGGCGACACGCTACCGCCGTTGGCATCGAACGAAATCCTTACCGTCTGGGTGGCGGCGGCCCACACCGCGTAGAGCGGAACCGTAGAACTATTGTCAGTCACGAGATTCCTTACGGCCGCGCAGTCGAGGTACGACACAACGCCAGCCGCCGCATCGGTAGGGGTCTTAGCCCATCCGACAAACGAGTAACCCGCCCTCGTGAACAGACAAGGCCACAGGTTCTGCACCTCGCCGATCGCGATGGTCTGGTTGTCGATGAAGCCAACGCCGCCATTGGCGTCGAAACGTATGGAATAGCCAGCGCCAGACCACACGGCATACAGATCCACGACGGTGTCCTGCGTTTCCTCGAGATTCACTACGCTGGCGTTCTCGGCGTAGCGCACCTGTCCGCTCGGCGTGGTGGCCCACCCCGAAAACGCGAAGCCAGTCCGCGTGAACGTGTGCGTGTCCAGCGCCTGCCGCTCGTCAAAGACGAACGTCTGGTCCACATCCGCCCCCGTGCCGCCGTTCGCGTGGAAGCGCACGTAGTACGTGATTGGCTCCCAGTGCGCGAACAACTCCATGTCCGCTGCCGGAACCGCAGTCGCCTCCGTCATGCGGATGCCGTTCACGGACTCCGTCCACCATCCCTGGAACGTGTAGCCGCGCCGCGTCGGCACGGGGAACTGCCCGAATGTCTGTCCCGGCACGTAATCCTGCGTGCCCGGCAAAACAACAGTGCCGCCGTTCGCGTTGAACGAAACCGTCATGCGCTCGTCCAACGAGCGCCAGTGCGCATAAAGCGTGTGCGGACGTGTCGCCGTCACTTTCGTCGTATATTTCACCTGCGCCCCACCCGCAGCCTCAGTCCACCATCCCTCGAACGCCCATCCCGGACGCACCGGCTCGGTGGAAGGCAGGGCATAGCCCATGTCTTTGATCTGCTGCTCGCCCCAAGTCGAGGCCGATCCGCCAGGCAGATCGAACCTGCCGCCATTTGCGTTGAACAAGACGTCGAACTGGACGGGCGTCCAGTATTTGATCGGATTGCTGTTCCATGATTGCGGCAACGTGCGTGAACCAGTCCGGCCGTCCCATCCGCGAGAGTTCTGCAAGACGTAGGTGGTGACGCCTTTGGAAATCGCCGCATAGGCGTCGGAGGCGCATGCCGGAGCGTTGGTGCAGAGATAGTATAGCGCGTTTTGGCTTCCGGAATATGTCTTGCCGCTGAAGAAGCGCGTGCCGAGGTTTGTGACGCTTGACGGAATCACCATCGACTCCAGCATGGAGCATCCGTTGAACGTTTTCGCGGAAAGCACCGACAGATTCCGTGAAAGCTTCACGTTCCACAGCCCCGAGCATCCCTCGAACGCCGACTCGCCCATCGTTACGACGCTATCCGGCAACGCCATTGCCGTAAGCGACGTACAGTTCTGGAACGCCCGCGCGCCGATGTTTGTGATCGTCGGCAGGAGCATCGACATGTCCGTCTGCATCGCATTCCCGGACAGGTTTCTGCAGCCGGCGAACATGCCATCCATCACCGTCGTCTCCCCTTCGGCGATCTCCACCGACTCAATCTGAGAATAGGCGGCGGGAAAGAGGTCGCTCATAGTCTTCACGTGCGTCGGTACGGTCACGCCCATCAGGTTCTCGCAGTCAATGAACGCATTGTCACCGATGTTCGTGACCGTCACCGGCAGCCGTACGGACAACATCTGCCAACAGCCATCAAATGCGTTGGTGCCGATGTGCTCCAACCCGTCAGCAAACGAAACGTCCAGAAGTGCAGTGCAATCCCAGAAGGCCAACGCGCCCACATGCCGCATGCCGGACCCGAACTGAAACTCCTGAACATACGTGCATCCCTCGAACGCCCCCGCCGCAATGCACTTCAGCGACTCGGGCATTGCAACCATCTCAAGATCAAACATCTCGAAGAACGCGCCGCGCCCGATACCTACAACGCTCTCCGGAATCACGACCAGCGAAGCATCTCGATCCTGATAGTCCAGCACCCAGTTGTTGTATATGACAAAGCCGTTCTCGTCATAATTGAGCGCCTCCACAATCTTTGGAGGCAGGACGTCGATTCCGAACTCCACGAGCGTGGACGGCCATATCACCGACGTTATGTTGTCGCACCCGTCGAAAAGCCCGTCTGGCAACTCCCGTATCCCCTCCTCCAGCACAATTCTCGTCAAGCCGCTACAGCCGACGAATGCAGACCTCTCAACATGCGTTACGCTGCCCGGAATCGTCATGTCCGTCAAGCCGCTGCAATTATAGAAGGCCCCATAGCCGAGAACTGTTTCATCGGTGATCACAACCTTCTCCAGATTGGAAGGTATGTAGTAGTATGAGGATGATGATGAGGAATAATATTGACACGTCTCCGTACCGCCAGAGTAGGACGACGCGCCGAATATGTAGCCGAAGAGTGAGTTAGACGACCCAGTGTTGCCGCGCTGCGCACCCACGAATGGCAAAGTGATTTCCTCAAGACCACTGCAGCCGGAGAACGCAGAACTCCCGATGCTCGTCACGCTGTTCGGAATCGTCACGCTCGTAAGACCACTGCAGCCGGAGAACGCAGAACTCCCGATGCTCGTCACGCTGTTCGGAATCGTCACGCTCGTAAG
Organism: uncultured bacterium; assembly: GCA_902779865.1. GTDB lineage: Bacteria > Verrucomicrobiota > Kiritimatiellia > RFP12 > UBA1067 > RUG572. The sequence goes on along the minus strand of CACZDG010000016.1, from coordinate 5,862 downwards.
ACCGCTGCAACCGGAAAACGCAGAACTCCCGATGCTCGTAACGCGGTTCGGTATCGTCACACTCGTCAAGCCGCTGCAGCCGGAGAACGCAGAACTCCCGATGCTCGTCACACTGTTCGGTATCGTCACACTCGTCAAACCGCTGCAGTCGGAGAACACAGAACTCCCGATGCTCGTCACACTGTTCGGTATCGTCACACTCGTCAAGCCGCTGCAGCCGGAGAACGCAGAAGATCCAATGCTAGTAACGCCATCAAGAATCACGACGTTAGTTATAGACTGATAACTTGATGAAAAAATATCAGACAAGCGGCGATCACACACATACCGCGGGATCGTCACGCTAGTAAACCCGCTGCAACCGGAGAATGCAGAACTACCGATGCTTGTCACGCTGTCGGGAATCGTCACACTCGTCAAGCCGCTGCAGCCGGAGAACGCAGAACTCCCGATGCTCGTCACACTGTTCGGTATTGTCACACTCGTCAAGCCGCTGCAATTGTAGAAGGCCCCATATCCGAGAACTGTTTCATCGGTGATCACAACCTTCTTCAGATTGGAAGGTATGTAGTGGGATGAGGATGAGGATGAGGAATAATATTGAAGCGTCTGCGTACCGCCAGAGTAGGACGACGTGCCGAATATGTAACCGAAGAGAGAGCTGGACGATCCAGAGTTGCCGCGCTGCGAACCCACGAATGGCAACGTGATTTCCTCAAGCCCACTGCACCCATAAAACGCGGAACTCCCGATGCTCGTCACGCTGTTCGGTATCGTCACACTCGTCAAGCCGCTGCAGTAGGAGAACGCAGAACTACCGATGCTCGTAACGGAATCGGGGATCGTAACGCTCGTCAAGCCGCTGCAACCGGAGAACGCAGAACTACCGATGCTCGTAACGGAATCGGGGATCGTAACGCTCGTCAAGCCGCTGCAACCGGAGAACGCAGAACTTCCGATGCTCGTAACGCTGTTCGGGATCGTAACATTGCCATTCACTCCTTGTATAAGAGACTTCCCATCCTTTGAGAGCAATAACCCATTTATTGACTTGTAATTGGCATTCCCCGAACCAACCGATATTGACAGCAAGCCGCTGCAACCGGAGAACGCAGAACTACCGATACTCGTAACGCTGTTTGGAATTGTCACACTCGTCAAGCCGCTGCAGCCGGAGAACGCAGAACTCCCGATGCTCGTAACGCTGTTCGGTATCGTCACACTCGTCAAGCCGCTGCAGCTGGAGAACGCAGAAGATCCAATGCTAGTAACGCCATAAAGAATCACGACGTTAGTTATAGACTGATAACTTGATGAAAAAACATCAGACAAGCGGCGATCACACACATACCGCGGGATCGTCACGCTAGTAAACCCGCTGCAACCGAAGAATGCAGAACTACCGATGCTTGTCACGCTGTCGGGAATCGTCACACTCGTCAAGCCGCTGCAATTGTAGAAGGCCCCATAGCCGATAACTGTTTCATCGGTGATCACAACCTTCTTCAGATTGGAAGGTATGTAGTAGTATGAGGATGAGGATGAGGAATAGTATTGAAGCGTCTGCGTACCGCCAGAGTAGGACGACGTGCCGAATATGTAGCCGAAGAGAGAGTTGGACGACCCAGTGTTGCCGCGCTGCGCACCAACGAATGGCAACGTGATTTCCTCAAGCCCGCTGCAACCGGAGAACGCAGAACTCCCAATGCTCGTAACGCCGTTCGGGATTACCACGCTCGTAAGACCGCTACAATTGTAGAACGCAGAACTCCCAATGCTCGTAACGCTATTCGGAATCGTCACGCTCGTAAGACCGCTGCAACCGGAGAACGCAGAATCACCAATGCTCGTAACGCCGTTCGGGATTACCACGCTCGTAAGGCCGCTGCAATTGTAGAACGCAGAATCACCAATGCTCGTAACGCTGTTCGGGATCGTCACACTCGTCAAGCCGCTGCAGCCAGAGAACGCAGAACTCCCGATGCTCGTAACACCGTCAAGAATCACGACGTTAGTTATAGACTGATAACTTGATGCAAAGACATCGGACAAACGGCGAGTACACACATACTGCGGTATCGTCACGCTCGTTAGCCCGCTACAACCGGAGAACGCATTATCCCCGATGTTCGTCACGCTGTTCGGTATCACCACGCTAGTAAGCCCGCTGCAATTGTAGAACGCAGAACTACCGATGCTCGTAACGCTGTCCGGTATCGTCACACCCATCAATCCGCTGCAACCGGAGAACGCATAAGACCCGATGCTCGTAACGCTGTCCGGTATCGTCACACTCGTCAAGCCGCTGCAATTGTAGAACGCATAACTCCCGATGCTCGTCACGCTGTCCGGGATCGTCACGCTCGTAAGACCGCTGCAACCGGAGAACGCATAGGCGGGTATTTCCATTGTCGTACCAGTCAACGTCACCGATTGAAGCGTGGTGTAAGAATCTGGGAACAAACCAGACATCGTCCGCCCCCAAGTAATCTCTGGAATACGCACCCAACCACAATCACTGCCACTACTTACGCTGCTGTCTTTAGAATAAGTCCACTTGATCGTATGTTCGCCCACAGGCACGGATACAGAAACGGTCTGCCATGTGCCGCCTGTTCCACTGATCTTCGAATTCTCCGTCCCGTCAAGATACCAGCGCAGATAGTCATAGTTGTTTTCGCTCGACACCTTCCAGCTGAATGTAAATTCATACGGGCCAGTAAGTGTCAATGACATGTAAGTGGAAGCGCTGTTACCGATTGACGCCGATTGGTATTCCTTCGTGCCGTCCGTATCAGTCGAAAGTAACGTCCATCCATCAGACGAAATCGCAGACAAGAGCCTTCCTGGCAACGTCACGTTTGTAAGGCCGCTGCAACCGGAGAAAGCAGAAGAAGCTATGCTCGTCACAGAGTCCGGGATCGTCACGCTCGTAAGACCGCTACAACCGTGGAACGCATAACTCCCGATGCTCGTAACGGGCTTGCCGCCGAGCGTGGATGGAATCGTCACGGCGCCAGTAGGCGATGGCGAGATGGCGGCAGAATAACTGCCATTGTAAATCTCAGCCGTGTCGCCGTTGATTTGGTATGTCCACGTGTAGCCGCCGACCGTTTCCGTCGCGGCCCACGCGCCAAACGCCACGGCCACCGCCACAAACAACGCCATATTGCGGACGGCTCGGCGAGCCGTCCCTACCATCATCATCAATTCCGTTTTCATATTCTCATATTTCCTTTCAAGTTGTTTCATTCGTTTGCGGCTCGGCGGGACGCCTCGCCCCACCATTTCCGTCTCACTTTACGACCTCCCAATGGCCACCCTTCTTTGGATTGCCGACATATCGTACTAGATTCGCGCTCTTTATTTTTGCGAGATGGTAACGAACACCCGCCACGCTCAAGCGCAGTCTTGCCGCAATTCTTTCCGCCGTAATGTGGTTGTCAAGGCTTATAAGACGATATACTTTAGCTGTGTCTTTGCCTACGATTTCAGGGATAGTCTTGCTAGTTGCAAGCCCTTGGACGGTGATAGTATCGGTGATAGTATCGGTGATAGTATCGGTAGTAGCCGTAGCCGCTTTCAAGCTGTAGTTAAGATTTGGAAGAATCACGAAGAAAGCCGTTGCAGAGGACCTGAAAAACGGCTTGACGTCAATGCATCGTTTATCGCTTTCTGCCTTGTACGCATCAATTATCTTGCCAAAGCCGCTGCCACGCCGTTCCATTAAGTCAAGCCGTTGAAAGAGATCGGCTATCACCGGGTTTCTGCGGGTCGATGGGACATAATGCGCATCCAAATCCTGTATCAGCTCCCCACTTGGCATCCCGCCAGGCGAGTAGACTTCCAGTCTGTCGTCGAACATGTCGATGTGGACTTCGCTGCCGATTTCGAGATAATCGCGATGAATAAGCGCGTTGACAATGCTCTCCTCGACAGCGTCAGCCGGATATTCCGGATATTCGACACGGCCATCTCCGTTCTTAAGCTTCTTCCAAGGCGACTTCGAGTTGATCTTCACGAAATCCTTCGCCACATCCAAGAGAGTGAGAAGCCCGCCAGAGAATTCATCGTCATCGAGCGCATCCAATGTTCCATGCGTTTTGGTAAGACCGTTCCATCGTGTACAGAACACCCGCGAATGCCGGATTGGAGCTCCATCGGCCAAAAGAGCACCGGCGTTCGTAAGATGTCCGTCGCCAGCAACAAGGCCAAAAGACACGAAATCGTTTTCCTCAAACTTGTGCAGTGTCCTTTTGCGATAGATCGAGCGCAGAACTTCAAAGGATTCTTCACTCCTCAGATGCTTTGACGTAAGAGAATCCCACGATTGGCGCTCGCTCTTAAGAACGAGCCGCTTCAACTGAATTGCATTAGCCTTGACGCTCTCGTTGCCGATGCGGATGTATGCATCGCGGTGGCCCCTGACTAAAGTGTAGTACGGCGTCTCGGAGCCGGCCTTTATCTCGACAACCACGAATTGCCTGCCGTCCTCTTCATGGATCGAGAGGTTAATCTCCGGCACGGGGTCCATCTGCATCTTGATGGTTTCGCTTATGAACTCGGAATCGTCCTGTGCATCGGCAAGGCCGACAAGCGTGCCGTCGTCCGCCACGCCGAACAGCAACTTGCCGCTCTGCGTGTTGGCGAACGCGCTCACGCTCTTGAGCCAGCTCGTAGGATCTTTGCGCTCAAGCATCAGCTTCTTGTCGTACGCCGTTGCCTCGCCTATGTAGTCCTTCAACAGCAATCTTCACCTCGCTTCACCGCATATTATACCAAAACCTCCGCCGTGTCGCCACTGATTTGATACGTCCATGTGTAGCCGCCGACCGTTTCCGTATCGGCCCACGCGCCAAACGCCACGGCAACTGCAGCAGCCATCATCATCAGTTTCGCTTTCATATTTTCGTTTTACCTTTCAAGTTGTTTTTCGTTTGCGGCTCGGCGTGACGCCTCGCCCCACCCTGCGGCCGCGACGGAGCGCGACCATCTCAGTCCTGACGGACGCACTGTGTGCGTCCGAAAACATCCCGCACATGGAGCGCAGCCTTCCAGAAGCTGCAAAACCATCCCTTCGGAAGAGCGTGCGCCCTTCCGCTTCACCGCTACGCGGAATCTGCCATTCAAGGCGTGTCATTGGCAATAATGATACCAAATCCCCCAGCTCAAAACAAGTGGAAAATTCGGTTTTGGGGAATTGCGGCTTGCCCCGCCACGGCTCAACGGGACGCCTCGTCCCAACATACGGAAGACGCTAATCCAATACCCCCAATAAGCTGGCTAGTTTCCCTTGAAGAGAAGCCGCAGGACACTCCGTTCCACATTCTCAGCCCCGTGTACTGCCTTTCCTTGCTGTCGTACGCTTGCCGTCGTACACATACTGTCATCCTGGCCTGCATTCACTCCCTGCCGCCGAGGATCACGGGCAGATGACTACGACGACATTCGACCATCCGCGTTTGGAGTGCAATAGAATAATATGGCATATTAATAAACATAATGTGGCACATTATTTATATTTTTATGGCACAATATATATATTAATGTGGCACATTAATATATATAATATGCCACAATATACTATATACTGTGCCACATTAATATAAATAATGTGCCATATTAACTTATCTTCCTCCCACTGGAGCATTGACTCCCACCCTTATCAGGAAAAGCCGTCACATGTCACGTGACGTTGGGGATGTAGTGCCACTGCATGATCTATCCTAGCCTACGGCGGTTGCAAACCACCGGCTCGGTCGCCACATCCTACCGATGTCGTTTGCTGTCATTATGACCATAGTTTCAATCAAATTAGTACGACAGCGGCTACGCCGGATATGGTATAATTGTAGGCGAAAC